>JBLIHL010000305.1:0-7328 GCA_047635895.1 Paracoccaceae bacterium
AAGCGCGAACCCTTGGCGGTGTATCCCTGCGCCGTCATGCGCTCAACCGTGCTCTGGAAGATGCGGGAGCGGAAATTACCCGGCTCCACGATGCTGACGAGCACACCGAGCGGCTCGAGCTCGGCCGCCAGGACGTCGGTGTACGCCTCGACGGCGTGCTTAGACATGGTGTACGGGCCGCCCAGTCCCCAGGTCACGATGCCGCTGATTGAACCGGTGGTGGACACGCGGCCGCCGCTCTCGATGAGAAGGTCCGAGAACGCCTTCGTCACTCGGTAGGGCCCGTAGACGTTGACGTTCATCTGGAATCGGAGGTCGTCCTCGGTGACCTCCGTGAGCGGCGCCATCACGAAGACGCCCGCGTTGTTGATGAGACCGTGGAGGCCGCGGCCCGCCTTGCGCACCGTCTCTACGGCCGCGTCGATGTCGGCCTGGACGTTGACATCCAGGCGAATACCCTGGACGTTCTCAAGCTTGTCGAGAGCCGCAAGGTCCTTCACCTTACGGGCTCCGGCATACACGAAGAAGCCGTTAGCTGCGAGGTGCTCGGCCGTGCGTCGACCGATGCCGGAACTCGCGCCGGTGACGAGGATCGCGAGCAGTCCATCGTCCGTGGTGGTGGCCGCGGGAGATGTCGCTGTGGCCGCTACGGCCGGAGCCTGGAGCGATGAGCGGAAGGGGAGCGCAGCGAGCGGCAGCGTTACGAGAGCGAGTGCGAGGAGCTTCATGCTCCTCACCCTAACCGATCTAGATCCTGCGATCTTGCTACTTGCCCGCAGCCCCGCGCGTGGCCTTCGTTGGAGCCTTCTTTGGGGTAGCCTTCTTCTTGCGCCCAGCAGTGTCTCGCCGCTTCTCCATGTCGCGGCGCGTCTTGGAAGACGCCCACGAGCAGATGGGGCACGCCTCGAGGTCGTGGAAGCGGGCCGGGCAGTACGCACGACCGAAGAAGATCACCTGCAGGTGGACCTTAGACCAGGTCTCACGGGGGAACACGGCCTTCAGGTCGCTCTCGGTCTTCTCTACGGTCTTGTCGCCTGAGAGTCCCCAGCGCGCGGCCAGCCGGTGAATGTGTGTATCCACCGGAAAGCTCGGGACGCCGAAGCTCTGGGACATGACGACGCTCGCCGTCTTGTGCCCGACGCCGGGAAGCTCTTCGAGTGCCTCAAGCGAGGCTGGGACGTCGCCGCCGTGATGCTCCACGAGCATCTCCGAGAGGCGTCGGATGTTCTTCGCTTTGGTAGGGGCGAGGCCGCAGGTCTTGATCGAATCGAGGATGTCGGCAACCTCAACTTTCGCCATCCTCGTCGCAGTGTTGGCCTTGCGGAAGAGGTCGGGCGTGACCATGTTCACGCGCAGGTCCGTCGTCTGCGCTGAGAGCAGCACGGCGACGAGTAGTTCGAACGGACTCGTGTGGTCCAGGGGGATCGGCGTCTCCGGATACAGCTCTTCGAGCTGCTGAAGGATGCGCTCGGCCTTGTCGGCTCGCTTCAAGGGAAGTGCTTCCGCGTTATTGGCCCGCGATCGTCCATACGGCGCCCGTTTCTAGAGTCGGCGACTCGGGATCATCCGGTCGGTCCGAAAGCTGAATCGTCGCGAGGCTGTTCTGTTGGAAGCCGTCCTCAAGTGAGGGCGGCGGTAGCATGACCTTGCCGATGGCGCGCTGCTCTTTGCGCATGCGAACGGGTGCCTGGGTCGCGATGCGCTCGGTTCCCCGCACGAATAAGAAGCGGAGGTCCTTACTCGGCGGGAGGTCGTTGAACACCACCTCTCCCTCTGCGTTGACGTTTTGGGTGCCGATGCTGCGCCAGCCTGGCTCGAAGAGTGGAGCACGCGCTGCGGCGCCACGGCCTTCGGCCATACCGGCGAAGTCCAACTCCTGCATCTTCTGGTTCTCCTCCGTCATCGTGCGCGCGGTGCCACCACGGGCTTGGCTGTCACCACCTCCGTCCTGCTGGCCTCGATTCGCTCCGCCGCGCTTACCGGCCTTGCCTCTCTTGATCGCCTCCTTCTTGGCTTGGCGCTGGGCATCCTCCAGGCTCATCGAGGCGCCTGAATCATCCGCCCCGCTCTGCGTCTGAAGCGCCATCTGGGCGGCCCGGTCGGCGTCAAACACGTAGGCGCTGACTGCGGTGGGGCGATCTTCCTTGCGGCCTGACACGCGAACGGTCAGCTCCGCACGGGCTGGAACCGTAGCGACGATGTGATCAGGGCCGCCGTGGGTGAGCTCTACGTCGGCCTTTTGGGTCCAGCGGGCCTTGTCGTTGCCGCGGTGGTTCCCGATGGAGATGCGGTACTCGCCAGCCTTGGGCAGTCGAGTCTTGAAGCGTCCTCCTGCATCCGTCTGCACGGCGATCGCGCCGCGGGCTGACGTCTCGTTGCCCGCCTTCGCGTTCCGGCGGAGCTGTTCTTGGGTGGGGTGAGGAGCGCCCTTGGGAAGAATGAAGACGGGCGTGTTCCGGGGCAGCGGTGCGCCGTTGGAATCACGGACCTCGCCGGAGATGCGGAGCTCCTCGCCCACGTACACGGCGGTTCTCTTGGGACCGTTGGGCGCAAGCACCACGTTGCGGACCCACGTCGGCTGATCCTTGACCTCGACCTTGAGGTTCCATCTGCCGGCCGGGACCGCCGTCCACTTCGTCCGGCCGCTTCCCTCCAAGGCGCTTGCGCCGAGGCTCTCGGCCGGGGTCGCAGTGACCTTGGCCTCATCGATGCGCTGACCGCGCGCGTTCATGGGGATGATCTCCCAGTAACGCGCCGTCCCACCGACGGCTACGGTGGCCCGCTCCATGTCTCCCACGGCCGCCAGGGTGGTGGACTCGGTGTCCGCCGACTTGGCGGTCCTGGGCTTCGAATCCATCGGGACCGCGATGGGCTCAGCGGGATCAGAAAGGTCCGGAATCGGCCCAGCAGGGCTCGTCTTCAGAGCCAGGAAGGCCAGCCCGCCGCCCAGGACGGCGACCATTACGATGAGGGGGAGAGCGCGGTTCATGGGTCTGGAGCGGTGATCAGGACTCGTTTGGTGCCGTCACCCCACGGAAAAGTCCTTGGGGGTCAGTCAGTGGGCACGGGGCAGGAAGCCGTAAACGGACGGTCGGCTCGAAAAAGACTTCCCGTTCTCTTGTCTATCAGCCGGGTTCGATCTCAAGGAGAGGCATGCCGGATTCTACGTCGCCCCCGTCCTCCACGAACCACCTCACAACCTTACCCCGCGCTGGGAGACCGTTCTCGACCTTGTAGGTGACGGTGGAGAAAGTCTTCATGACTTCGATCAGGCAGAGCGGCTGACCGGCCTCCACGACGTCGCCCGCCGTACAGAAAAAGGGCTCTCCCGGCGCCGGAGAATGCCAGACGCGCCCAGATTGACCGGCCTTCACAAAGAGACCGTCGCCCGTGCTGGCTGAGGTCTCGTCTTGGGCATCCGCCGCCGCCGCGACGCCAGCGGGGTCGAGGGTATAGAGAGCCTGGCCAAAACCCACCGGCGCCATGGCGGCCGTGGGGGGCTCCGAGACGATGGCCCCGCCCGCGCCCGCAGGCACGACCAGCTCAAACGTCTTGCCGAGCTGGTGAAGGACGCCGGCGCACATGCCGGGGGCCAGGATGGCCCCACGGGGAAGCGCCGCCGCGAATTCGCCGACGTCCGGCGAAGCCAACGTCACGTTCCCGTCTTCGAGCCTGATGATTCGAAGCTCACGTTTCGCATGTACATGGGTCATCCTCGCACCTCCGTCAACGCGGCCAGGTCATGCATGGACCAGATGCGCGGGTTCTTGATTCGACGCGTGCCGCTCGACTGGTAGGCCGCCTCCGCGAATACTTCCAGCCAGCCGCGCAGCTCGGACGTCTGAACGATCTCATCCGTGTCCATTTGTGAGGCTGACTGGTAGGGATCCATGTCGCCCTCGATGCGGGCCTCCGTGTCGGCCATGCCTTTTTCGATGGCGGCGCGCTCTTCGGGGTCCGTGCTCAGGATCTCGAAGTCGTCGTCCAGCTTGGTGTTGAACGCCGCGATGCTGAGCGTGCGTCCCTCCATCACGGACTGACGGGTCAGCGGCGTAGAGAGCTGGACGACTGGCTCGTAGGGGAGTCCGGCCATGGCGTAGTAGCCCGCGCCCGACGCCTTGCGCAGCAGGACGGTGAACATGGGCACGGTGTTCGTGCTGTTGGAGTAGATCAGGGACGAACCATAGCCGAGGAGCCCTTGGCGCTCGGCCTCGACGCCGATGTCGAAACCGGAGATGTCCTGGAGCCAACAGATTGGGATGCCGTCGTCGTTGCACGCGCGGCTGAAGGCCGCCACCTTCGCGATCCCTTCGCGGTACAGAATGCCGGCGGGCTTCTGGGCGCCACGCTCGGACGCGTCGTCGATAAGTCCCTGGCGGTTCGCGACGAAGCCCATGTAGAGCCCGCCTACGCGCCCGACGCCCACGATCATTTCGCGGCCGCGGTCGGGGAGGATCTCCCAGAAGAGGCTGCGGTCGACCAAGCGCGCGAGAACGTCCTCGGCCGCGTAGGTCATGCGGTGGTCCGGCGGGAAGATCCCGTCGAGCTCGCGTGTGTCGTAGAACGGCGAGGCCGGATCGGCGCCGTAGCGGTAGTACTCGATGGAGGAGGAGCCGAGCTTCTCGACCTCGCGGCGGATCGCGATCAGCGCGGTGTCGTCGTCCGGAACGCGCATGTCGGCGCAGCCCGACTGGTGCACGTGCACCTCGGGGCCGCCGATGTCGAGGCTGGAGAGCTTCTGGCTCTTCGCGCCCTTGATGAGCGCCGCGCCCGCGATGACCATGTAGGCCTGTTCGGTCATGACGACGCGATCCGAGATGATCGGCATGTAGCCGCCACCTGCGATGCAGTCACCGAACACGCCCGCGATCTGCGGCACGCCCTTGGCGGACAGCTCGGCGTTCTTCTTGAAGATGTGCCCCGCGCCGGTGCGCCCGGGGAACGAACGCGACTGCTCCGGAAGGAACAGGCCCGAGCAGTCCACCAGGTAAACAACGGGGATGGAGAGGCGCAGCGCCATCTCCTGGGCCCGCTCGATCTTCTCCGGCGTCTTGGGCCACCAGGACCCGGACGCGACCGTGTTGTCGTTCGCGATGACCATGGTCCAGCGGCCGGATATGCGGCAGAACGCGGTGACCACGCCCGCGGCCGGGCACTTGAGCTTGCCGAACTGCACGCCGTGGTTGACGAAGGTGCCGACCTCGCGGATCGGAGTGTCGTCGTCGCGCAGGGCCTCGATGCGCTCCCGCGCCGTCAGCTTGCCCTTCTGGTGAACGCGGTCGATGTACTTCTCGCCCCAGCCGTTCGCGACCTCGTCGCGCAGCGTTCGGAGCGTTTCATTCTTCTCAGCCATCGCCGACGCGTGTCGGGCGTAGCTCTGATCGTCGAGGGCCGTGGCCCGCGGGCTTCCTAGCGGTGTAAGCGGTACGTGTGCCATAGTGCTGCCTCAGGCTGGCCAGCCGGGGATGGTGCGCGTGTCGTACTGACCGCTCTGGAACTCGGGTGAACCCAGCACCGCCAGGTGCAGGGGGATCGTGGTGGCAATGCCCTCGATGCGCGCGGCGCCAAGGGTGTTCTGCATCGTCAGGATTGCGTCGGCGCGGCTGGCCGCATGGACGATGACCTTGGCGATGAGGGAGTCGTAGTAGGGGGACACCGCCGCGCCTTCCGTCATGTGCGTGTCGACGCGGACGCGGCCCGGACCCTTGTCGAGCGGGATGTCGAAGACGCTCACGGTGCCCGGCGACGGCTTGAAGCCGTCGGAGGGATCCTCCGCGTTGATGCGGCACTCGATCGCGTGGCCCTCAAGGCTGACGCCGTCCTGGGTGAATCCGAGGGGGCCAGCGGCGGCCACTCGCAGCTGCTCGCGCACGATGTCGATGCCGGTGACCATCTCGGTCACGGGATGCTCGACCTGGAGGCGCGTGTTCATCTCCATGAAGCAAAGCTTGCCCGCGGTGGGGCTATCGCCTTCGGGGTGCATCAGGAATTCGATCGTGCCCGCGCCCGTGTAGCCGATCGCGGCGGCGGCGGCTGCCGCGCGCTCGCCGAGGCTTTTGCGCGTGGCCTCATCGAGGGCCGGTGACGGGCTTTCCTCGATCAGCTTCTGGTGGTTGCGCTGGATGGAGCACTCGCGTTCAAAGAGGTGAACGGCCGCGCCGTAGCTATCGCCGATCACCTGGAACTCGATGTGGCGTCCACCGGTGACGTACTTCTCCAGGAACATCGCGCCGTTGCCGAACGCGGAGATCGCCTCGGCGCGTGCGGACGGGAACTCGGTGCGGACCTCGTCGGCTGAATGGCAGATTCGCATGCCGCGGCCGCCGCCGCCGGCGTCGGCCTTGAGGATGACCGGGTAGCCGGTCGCCTCGGCCACTACGACGGCTTCCTCGGTCGTCTCCAGGAGGCCTTCGCTACCGGGCGTGAGGTCGAGGCCAGCCGCGCGCATTGCGACCTTCGACGGCCACTTGAGCCCCATGCGCTCCATGATGCTCGGGCGCGGTCCAATAAAGGTGAGCCCGTGCTGCTCGCACAGGGCGGCGAAGCGAGCATTCTCAGCTAGGAATCCCCAGCCTGGATGGACGGCGGAGCATCCGGTCTGACGGGCTGCCTGTACGACCGCATCGGCGCGCAGATAGCTGCTTCCGGGCGCCGGGCCGCCGATGCAAACCGTTTCGTCGAACTCTTCGGTCCACGGGGCGCCTTCGTCTGCACTAGACACAACACACATCGTACGTGTGCCTACTTGTCGCGCAGCCTGGGCGATGCGCACGGCGACTTCGCCGCGATTCGCGATACAGAGCTTCCTGAACATGGGCGGGAGGGTAGCAGGTCCGGGGGGGTATCGGCGATAATCCCCCGGGCTCCCGCGCGTCGAACTCCTTCCCCGGGGCGGATGGCGGAGGCCCCCGTTTCCCATGCACATCTTACTTCTCAGCCTCGCCTGTTCGCTTTTCCCTGCCCCTGACCTGGATTCGTCGATCCGCGAATTGGGTGCGCCGCGCCTCGAACAACGGGTGCGAGCTGAGGGCGAAGTGGCGGCCGCCCTGCGTCTGGCGGTGGGCAGCGGGTACGTGGTGGAGGGCGCAGGCAGGGCGCGTGCGCTGTCGAGCCGCGATGCCTACGAATCCGCGCTCGGAGTCCTCCGGGCTAGCCTGGTGGAATCCGCCGACCTGCGCGCGGATGCCCCAGGGGCTGCGGCGTCACGGCGACGCCTGAGCGTGATCTTGGGCAGCGACGACCAGCTGCTGGGATTTGCCGTGCGGCTTGCGGCCGACGGGCGCCCCGCGGTGCGCTCGGTGGGGCAGGACGCCCTTCTGGCCCAGCTC
>JBLIHL010000306.1:0-7327 GCA_047635895.1 Paracoccaceae bacterium
CCGGCACCCCTGGGACTACTGCCACGAGGGGTGAGGAGCGCCTTGCCTCCGAAACCAGGGGACCCACTACCCGAATCCATCTATGCGCGACACGCTCCTGGGAGCCTGATCCGCCTTCCTGTGGGCCTGACAAATCGGGGGACGATGGCCACACAGCGTTGGGGGCTAGCGCCTAAAGGTTGAAATTGGGGGAGTGACTGGGGATGTTGTATGCATGGCCATCGTTCACGAGCTCTCCTGGTCCACCTCCCGCGCAAGGACCTTCGACTCCTGTCGGCGCAAGTACTACTACGACTACTACCTCTCGTGGCTAGGCTGGGGCCGCAATGCCGAGCCTGACCGGCGGCAGGCCTACCTTCTCAAGAAGATGACCCGCATGCCCATGCTGGCAGGTGACATCGTCCACCGCGCGATCGCCGACTACTACGCGCGCCGCGATCAGGGTCAAACCTGGACTGCGGAGGATGCGATCCAGTGGGCGGTCACCGAGCTCAGGCGCGGCTACAAAGAGTCTCGTGACGGGGGCTGGAAGGCCCGGCCAGCCAAGTCCGTTCGCTTGGCTGAGCATCATTATGATGAAGCGCGCATCAGTGAATCGAGCGGAGAAGCAGCGCGCTACGGCAAGCGCTACGTGGAGAGGATCACTGAGTGTCTGACCACCTTCTTCACGGCAGATGAGCTGGCTACCTGCCGCGAAGTGGAGCCTGGCGACTGGCTCGCCTGTGAGGAAATGAGCACCTTTGAGCTCTTCGATACCAAGGTGTTCGCCATCCCCGACTTCGCCTTCGTGGACCGAGCCGCCACGGCGGCTGCTGGGGGGGAGACTGCGGTTCAAATCTTGGACTGGAAGACAGGTGCGCCCCGTGACGCAGATCGATTCCAGCTGGAGGTCTACGCGTTCTACGCTCGCGAGTACTGGAAGGTGGATCCGCTCCGTACGACCGCCGTGGATGTCTACCTGGGGGACGGCTCGCTCGTGGAAGTTCACGTCACGGATGAGGCCCTGTCGACGGCGCTGTCCAAGATCGAGTCGTCTCTCAACGAGATGAAGGCCGTCCACTTTGATGCGGACGCCTCGAAGGGAGACGCAGAGGCATTTCCCATGGTCGCGGAGGCGGAAGCCGCCCGCTCTTGCTCCTCATGTGGGTATCGCGAGCTTTGTGACCGAGTCTGAATCCAGGGTGGGACTTCACTCCGCATAAGAAGCTTCCTGGCTCTGGTGCGGCTACAATTCGGTGCGGGCGATGTCCCCGCCCTAGATCCTTGTCGACCTCAGAAGCCATGACACCGGTCCCGCACGAACGCGTGGCCCTCCTTGTGCCTACGCTCAATGCTGAGGTCGACCTCGAAAAGCTGTTGCCCGCGCTCGCGGCTCAGACGCTGGCAGGCCGGACCGAACTGCTTGCGGTGGACTCATCCAGCACGGATCGGACGGTGGAGCGGCTCACCGCGGCCGGTTTTCGGGTCGAGTCCATTGCCCGTTCAGACTTTGGCCACGGCCGCACGCGGAATCAACTCGCTCGGATGGCAACGGCGGACTTTCTCATCTTCCTGTCCCAAGACGCGACGCCCATCGACGCATCGTTTCTCGAGGAGATGCTGGCCCCCTTCAGTGATCCGACCGTTGGCGGAGTGATCGCTCGCGTCCTCCCTAACCCCGGGGACGATCCTCTGACGGCTCGCACCGTGCTGGGATCCCCTGAGGCATCGGACGTCCCGCGGACGCGTCGCTGGAGCGACCCGGAGAGCTACGGGGCCATGAGCGGTGCGGAACGCGCTGATCTACTTCGGTTCAACAACGTGGCAAGCTGCGTGCGTCGGGAGCTGCTTGAGGAGATTCCCTTCCCGGAGGTCCCGTTTGGCGAGGACTTCGCATGGGCGCGGCAGGCCATGGCCGCGGGCTGGGCCATTCACTTTGAGCCAAAGGCTGCGGTCTTTCACGCCCATCGCTACGGGCCCATGGCGGCGCTTCGGCGCTACCGGACCGACGCCGTGTTTCACCGTCAGTTCCACGGCAACCGTATTCGGCCCTCGCTCTTTTCCGTGGTTAAGGGGACCCTCCATGAGATCAGGGAAGATGCCCGCTACTTAGCTCGTCTCGGGCCCGATAAAAAGGGCAGGCTCTCGGCGGCACTTGTGTCGCCAGTCTTGCGGTGTTTTCAGACGTTCGGCCAGTACCTCGGCAGTTCAGGACGTGGCGGCGCTGCGTCAGAGGTCGCAGCCTGGGAGGCTGCGCGTGCGCGCGGAGAGATTGATTCAGTGTGTCCTTCCGAGTCATCGCTCGCTTCCTGATGGATCCTCGACCCATGAGTTCAAATGACCAGCGCGCCCACACGGCGCGAGCGAAAGACGCGGGCGAGTCGGTAAAAGTTTCCGTCCTCATGCCGACCTGGCAAGGGATGGAGTTCTTGCCGCGCGTCTGCGAGGCGTTGCGCCAGCAGGATGCGGCCTTCGAGTGGGACTTACGAGTCATCGATAGCGGCTCGACGGACGGCACGTGGGAGTTTCTCAACGAGCAAGCCTCGTTGTTTCCCGTTCCCGTCGCGCTGGAGCGTATCCATGGCGTCGAATTCGATCACGGCGATACGCGAAACCTCCTGGCGGCACGTTCGAGCGGGGAGATCCTCGTTTTCTTGACCCAGGACGCGATCCCTGGGTCCAGCGATTGGCTGGCGCGGTTCGTGGCCAACTTTGACGATGACGAGGTGGGCGCCGCCTACTGCAGGAACGTTCCCAGGCCCGACGCCGATCCACTGACGAAGATCTTCAGTGCGGGGGATCCGGGCTACACCGAGGGGCGCAGAGAGCTTCGCCTTCCGCCGGCGGACGAGTACGCCGAAATGGGGCCGCACGAGCGTCGCCTGCTCTACAACTTCAACGACGTGGCTTCCGGATTCCGGCGTGCCCTCTGGCGACGCCATCCTTTCCCGCGCACGCCCTTCGGTGAAGACATCCTGATGGCGCGTGCGTTCCTCGAGGCGGGCTACTGCGTTGTCTACGACGATCAGGCCGTGGTGGAGCACAGCCACGACTACGACGCCAAGGAGACGCGCGCCCGCGCGTCCATCGATGCGACGTTTAGCGCTGAATGGCTCGGTCGGATCTGCGTTGATTCGGCGAAGGCTGCGGCGACGCTCACGCGCCGGCTTGCCGCCGAGGACGCGCTCGCGATCGAGGCGCTGGGGCTCTCTTCAGAGGCTACGGGAGCGCTCAAGAATGACGGTCTGGAGCTTCGGCGTGCAGCCTTCGAGGGCCTCTTCGAGGGCGGACGCACAGACCGTCGTCGCCCGAAGACGAAGATGCGCAAGGATGATCGACTCCGGCTCCTCTACGTGGTGCACGGTTTTCCGCCGGACACCTGGGCCGGAACCGAGATCTACACGTTCAACATCGCGAGCGAGATGCAGCGCCGTGGGCATGACGTCACGATTCTGACGCGCAGTGGGCCGGAGGGCGACGAGCCGGAGTTCAACCTCCGGCGCGAGGAGTTCCAGGGTCTACGCGTGATCCGCATGACGCACCGCCTGGACTTTGCGGACCTCCGTGAAAGCTACCTCCGGACCGGCCCCGAGATGGCGTTCCGCGAGGTCCTCGCAGAGGTCGAGCCGGACCTGGTCCACTTCCAGCATCTCATTCACATGTCAGCCGGGCTGGTCGACATTGCACGACGCCGAGGCCTTGCCACGGTCATCACGTGCCACGACTACTGGGCGCTTTGTGCGCGCGTACAGATGATTCGCCCGGATGGGGCGATCTGTCCGAGCAACATGGGGAGTGGTTGCTACCTGTGCATCAAAGAGAAGGGCCTCGATCGTGTGGAGCAAGCTGCCAAGCTGGACGGGCGAATCAAAGCGGGCAAGATCGTCGGTCGCTTGGCCGAGCTCATGAGCAAGGTGGGAATCGGGCCGCAGGGAGTGCAGAGCCGCGCCCAGGATTTTCGACAGCTACAGGAACGCACGAACGTGGTCCCCGCGGCCTACGCCGCCGCGGACCTTCGCATCAGCCCAAGCCGTTTCCTGCGCGATAAGTACCTCGAGTCGGGCGCCTTTGAGCCGCACACGTTCCTCTATTCCGACAACGGGATGCGCACCGACCATGTCGAAGCGCTCTCGAAGACTCCCGATCCTGATGGACGGATTCGGTTCGGGTTCGTTGGCTCCCTTGTTTGGTACAAGGGCGGGGAGGTGCTGATTCAAGCGATCAAGCGCTTGGCGGACGGGCCACTGGCTGAACGCGTTCATCTGCACATCTACGGCGGCTTTGACCCCGAGACGGACGAGCATCACCAGCAGCTGGCGACGCTGGCGGAGGGCGCGCCCGTGACGTTCCACGGGCGCTTCGACAACAGCCGTCTGTCGGAGGTCTATGCGGACATCGACGTGCTCGTCGTGCCGAGCGTCTGGTACGAAAACTCACCGATCACGATCCATGAGGCCTACCTGACGCGCACCCCAGTCCTGGCCAGTGACATCGGTGGGATGGCGGAGTACGTCCGTGATGGTCTCGATGGTCTGACGTTCCGCGTGGGGGAGGCCGATGACCTGGCGTCCAAAATGGCGCGCTTCATCGAGGAGCCTGACCTCCTTGGGAGGATTGAGGCGTCCGAGTGGATGCCGATCAAGACCCTCCAACAGAACGGGGAGGAGATGGAGGCAAGATACCTTTCGCTGACCACCATCGTCCGCCAGTTGGACGATGAGGCTGGAGAGGCGATCGAGGAGATCCTCATGGACGCGAGTGGGAACGACACCGCGGCTCGCGAGGGTGCCTGCGAGATCCAAGGTGCCTCTGATCTGTTGATGCGTCCAGGCGCCAGCGCGCGGTGGAAGCTGCCCGCTGGGCAAGTTCAGGACGGCGCCGGCGCGCGGCTCGAGGTGGACCTCGCGTTCATCGAGGGCGAGACCTCCGTGGAACTCGGCGGAAGAGTCCTTGTCGGTGGCCGCGAGAGCGGGCAGATCGAGCCCACGGCGACCGATGGGCCCGCCTGCACTCGAACGTTTACATTCGAGCTTTCTATGCTCGCGACCGACGCCTTCCTGGAGCTGACGCCGGATGGCCTCGGGGAAAGTCCCCTCTACATGCGTGTGCGTCGAGTGCGGTTGTACCGCACTCCCACGCCATCCACTGAAGACGGCGCACGTAGCGCCCCCGCGCTGTCGGAGCGCCCATCCTGATGTCCGTCCGTGACCCGAAGCAAATCGAAAAGCAGCTCATCGTCGCTGCCACCGCCCCCTTGACCGACGCGGAGCTGCCGCGCGTGTCGATCGTGATCCTGAACTGGAACGGTCGGCATCACTTGGAGCCGTGTTTCAAGACGCTCCGCGAGCTCGACTATCCGAAGGATCGCATCGAAGTCATCCTCATTGACAACGGTTCGGACGACGGCAGCCAGGCAGAGATACGTGCGAAGCATTCCTGGGTCAAGCTGGTCGAGAACGAGCGCAACACAGGCTTCAGCGCGGGTTGCAATCAGGGCGCAGCGATCGCCTGCGACGGAGACCTCGACCCCGAGGTCCTCGTCTTCATCAACAACGATATCCACGTGGATCCGGGGTTCCTGCGGGCGCTCGTGGCTCCCGTCGTGCGCAAGGAGGCCGTGGCTACGACGGCCAAGATGTTCTCCTGGGACGGCAAGGTTTTGAACTCGGCCGCCGGTGGGATGAACTTCCACGGGATCGGGATTCAGCGCGGTTACCTGGCGGATCCGGACCCAAAGTACGACGTCCCGCGGAAGACTCTCTTCGCCTGTGGTGGCGCGATGGCGATGGACGCGAAGGAGTTCTTCCCCATCGGAGGCTTCGACGAGGAGTTCTTTGCCTACTACGAGGACGTGGACCTCGGGTGGCGGAGCTGGGTGATGGGGCACGAGGTTCGGTACGTCCCGAGCGCTATCTGCTATCACCACCACAGCAGCACGTCAGGCCGCGTGCCCGTCGAGCGGCTGAGGGTGCTCCAGATTCGCAATCCCCAGCTGGCCTGCTTCAAGAACTACGACGACGAGAGCCTGAAGAAGATTCTTCCCGCCATGCTCGGCCTCGGGATCCGGCGCGCCTTCATCTCGAGCGCCATGCCGGACCAGCAGAACTATCGAATTGAGGCGATGAACACGCTGGGCTCCGGCAATGCGGGCGGCCGATTCTGGCGTCGCATCAAGAAGAATCTCGATAGCCACGATCAGCTCGGGCGAGTCGCCATCGCCGACCTGCTGGGGATCAACGACCTGGTGGGCCGCTGGGACCACTGGATGGGGCGACGCAAGGTGGTTCAGGATCAGAGGAAGACTCCCGATTCAGAGATCTTGCCGCTCTTTTTGCGCCCGATGTGGTGCATCGAAGGCGAGCCCGGCTATCAGGAGCTACAGTCAGGTATGGCCGATTTCTTCGGGCTCAACGAGATGTTTGAAGGTCTCACGACGATGCCGGATGAGCCGCCAGCCTGACGGAAGTCCCTGTCTCTCATTGCGCACCGTCCCTCGATTCTTGTTCTATATCCCTTCCCACCCGATGAACCGGCTCGCCGACCACTCTCTCTTGCTATGAAGCTCTCAGTCGTTATCCCCGTCTACAACGAGGAGAGGACCCTCGCCACCATCGTGGCGCGCGTCTTGGAGCAGCCGTTTGAGCTGGAAGTCGTTCTCGTCGACGACGGCTCCAAGGACAGGTCCAAAGAGATCATGGCCGAGCTGGCCGCGGCGCACCCCGAGATCCGGTGCATCCACCACGAAGTCAACAAAGGCAAGGGGGGAGCGCTTTCTACGGGCTTCGCCGCTGTGACCGGTGACATCGTCTTGGTGCAGGATGCGGACCTCGAGTACGACCCCGCAGACTACGCCGCGCTGCTCCAGCCGATTCTCGATGGGAACGCTGATGTGGTTTATGGCAGCCGCTTTCGCAAGGTCCCGGTGGGCCAGGTCCATGCCTTCTGGCATACCCACGGCAACCGAATGCTGACGCTGGTCAGTAACATGTTCACCGACCTGCATCTCTCGGATATGGAGACCTGCTACAAGGTCTACCGCTCCGAAGTAGCTCGCAGGCTCGACATCCAGTCGCGTACGTTTGCCGTCGAGCCCGAGGTCACCGCGAAAGTGGCGAAGCTGGGCGTGACCGTGTGGGAGGTGCCGATTAGCTATCACGGTCGCGCCTACCACGAGGGCAAGAAGATCGGCCTGAAGGATGCCTTCATCGCCATGTGGGCGATCGTTCGGTGGCGCTTCGCCAAGATGCCAGATGGCCCAAGGCTCGTGTCCGCCGACGACCGCAAGGCAGCCGCCCAGGCGAAGAAAAGCTAGGAGCGTGGCCGCGAATATATTGATTCGCAAAGAGCA
>JBLIHL010000307.1:0-7294 GCA_047635895.1 Paracoccaceae bacterium
AGATCACGGCTAAGGAGTTGTCCGAGCAAGCCACGAGCAGCGGCAGCTGGATCGGCCATCGATCGCGATTCCTCCACGTCCCGCCCGGCCGCTATGTGGCTGCGTTCGTACGCGCCTCGCGCCGGGCCTCCGACGTGGTCCTGGAGTCATCTCCTTTTGACGTCCGCGCCGATGAAGAACAGCACGTCAACCTGACCTGGCGCTGACCCTGCTGTTCACCCCCAGGTCACGAGCGAGACCGTCTTTGAATTAATCCAGTCCGCGCTTCTCTCCACCGCGACTCCGAAGACACCTTCCCCAGCTGGGCTCGCTGGCCCTTACGGATCAGCGTCGCAGCCTGGAGCCAAGAATCACTTGCACGTCGATGCCGTTCAGCCCCCGAGCAAAATGAAGTTGAGCCGCAACGAGGCTCTAGCTTCCGGAAGTTTGGGGTTCTCGCTCTCTACCCACACAACAGCAGACGAGATCGGGAGCGGTGACGCCGGCGCCAGCACTCCCTGATGCTCGCGCGGATGCGGCACGATCGCCGCGAGCCGCGCGAGGAACGGGTAGGGCGTCAGGAGGCCCGCGGGCATGAACATTGGCTCGATGCCGCTACGCGGATTCAGCTATGCGCGGGCTCGCTCCTAGAAGCTGACGGAGAGTCCGTTCGAGAGGTTCGAGTGTCCGCCCTGGTCGCGGTACCACATCTGAAAATGCCACGTCTGCCCGGTCTGGATAGCGGGAGTGCCGGAGAGTGGCAGCGTCGTTGGAAGATCAAACCCGTAGGCAAGTGCTGAGGTCCCCGCCACGTTCAGCCACCGACCCTGACTGTCGAATCGACCCAGTGAGTTTCTCTCCGTGCCATGAACGTTGTAGCGACCTACCACCTGCCCTGGTCCGCTCGCGATGCAGAGGAGGCCCTGGTCCACGAGGATGCCTGGAGTGCTGACAGCATTCCCCACCACCAAGAACCCGACCGCCCCCGGGGGGCCCTGATCGACTTCCAAGTGGACGCCGCTCCCAGGTGTGTCGAGCCGTGCGCCGCTCAGTCGTGCGGGCGCACCCGTGGAGTTGGGCTGCGCCGGTACGCAGAACGTATCTGTTATGGGCACACCCTCGATTCGTATCTCGACCCCCGTGCCGCCCAGCGACCAGCCGGCTCCGAACATGCTCAGGGCACCCCACTGGAATCCCGGTCCAAGCGGATGGTCCCCGAGGTTCTGGTAGAGGTGGTTGCCGTCCAGGAAAGACGCTGACATCCCCCCTGAGGCACTCAGGTGGATCTGCCCATTCAAGCCGCTCGTGGTGAGATTGAACCCATCGAACATGCCAATGCCGCCGTCGTCCAAGAGAGTTAAGCGCGCGGGACCGTTGAGCTGAAGTCCCGTGGGGGCTGTGGTCTCTATGGAGAAAGTCGCTGGATCCAGATCGTACTCCGTTGAGAGCTGAGGGAAGATCTCGTTCCCTGGTGTCAGCACTTCGAACGACAGGGTAAGTGGATCCCCGAGCGCGACAGGGAACGGTGCCCCGTTGAATGAATCGAGAGTTGTCACCGTGTACTCGATGGTGACTCGCACGTCGCCCGCAGCGGCAAGGGGCACCACCAGGAAGGCGAGGACAGACAGATACTTGGCGTTCATTGATTTGATCCGAGTAGGGGGAGCAGGCGCGCGCATGGCGGCAACTGGGAAGTTCAGCGACGGCCTTGCTTGATGTAGCCACTCAGCCCCCTTCGGGTCACACAGGAAAACGTCGTTTGCCCCTTGGCGAAATGCGTCCCTAAGACGCTGGTCCCCGGATGGGACTTCGCCAGGGGTTCCGCGATCGCCGGGCAAGAAAATGGCGGCCTGGAAGGTGTCGACCGCCGATCGCGTTCGAGAAACGGAAGGTGGGTCCGAGTAGTGCCCCGTCGATAAGCCGAAGCCCTGTAGTGCCGAAGAAGGCCGCCTAGCCTGTGACAGGCCTTGACCGTTCTGTGGCTCGGCACGGCCGCGCCGTCCATTCTCAAGGTGGACGGCATGACCCGCGCCTTGGGGAGAGAGTGGCCGTCGCTACCTCAGTTGGCGACGGTCACGGTCATGGACTCGAGGGATGAATTTCCGGCAGCGTCGGCTGCCAGGACCTCGATCACGTATCTGCCGTTCGGCACGGCCGTCGTATCCCACGACTCCGCCATGTCGGACAGCTCGTAGGTCTCGTCGCCGTTGGAGTTCGTGACGACGTGGTAGAACTCGCGATCACCGTAGTTGCCCTCCGTCTGGCAGGTCGAGTCCTGCTTGAAGAGGAGGTCCACCAGGAATGGGTCGACGGGGCCGCCGGCGTAGGTGTCGGTCGCCATGTCGAAGGCGACCGCTAGCCGGTGATCCACTACGGGAGCGTTAGGGCTGCCCTCGGGGTAGATGGAGTAGCGCAGCGTTTGAACCGAGCACCTCCAGGTGGACGCGATCGTGTCGCTGACCCGGGCAATGATGTCGACGCGACCAGCGAGCGAGGACGGACTCAGGTACGTGGAACTCTCGTTGCGACAGAAGGCGAAGCTATCGCCGCCGATGGCGGGCTCGAAGACCGGAGCCGTTGCGTCCGTTCGCCTCGGAAGGTCGAGGTGCGGGTTGTCGGTGTTGAGCCAGCTGCCGGACCACTGGGCGCCGGAGTCCTCGATTCGCGCGAAGTGCACGTGGGTGAAGTTTGCCACCGGCCAGGCCACCAGGTCTCCGAGGTAGTCGCCAGCGGCCACGATGTCTCCGCTATCCACGGCGATCGTCGACTGGATGAGGTGTGCGTAGAGGTAGCCCTCGCTCGCGGCGCTGCCCGGCGCGTTCCCGATAGCGACGCGCCAGTGGTACTGCCCGCTCGTTGTCAGGACGGCCTTGACCTCGCCGGCTTCGACTGCGAACACGGGCTGTTGGGGAGCTCCGAGAACGTCGATGCCGGGGTGCATGTAGGGCGACCCGCCATATCTCTGGTACTCGGCGTAGCTGTTGCCGATCGGGTGCTGGGCGTTGGGCCTAAGGGGCCAGGGGATCTCGCCCACTCCGCTGGGCATGACGTCTGGAGCCGTCGGCACACGGACGGCGGTGGTCCAGGTGGCCATCGTGGCTGCGCCGGGAGTGACGGTCAGGAGGCGGCCCCTGGACGTGCCTGATCCTCTTTGCCGCTCGCCCACGAAAGCCGAACCGGACTGGACTCTGAGGTCGTAAAGCTCGGCATCGGGGGAGGCTGAAGCCCTCAGCCGCCAAGGCGCCCGTGCGTCCTCGAACTCGACGAGCGAGGTTCGGCCCATGGCCACGATGGACTCGTCCAGCACGGCGAGGTGCCTGACCGGTTCGGCCGTGCGCCGCTGCCAGCCGGAGCCGTCGGGGCGAGTGACCTCCACGACGTTGCGCGCGCCGAAGCGCGTGCCTGCGACCATGCCGCCGTTGCCCACGGCGAAGTGCTCGAAGCGCTGGTACCGGCCGAGCTCGAATGTCACCAGGTCGAGCACCATGAGGGCGTTCCGATCGCGAAAAGCGAAATGTGTCCCGTCGGAGGAGAGCGCGGGATTCGTCACGCCGACGACGGCACGACTGAAGAGCCGCTCGCCCCGGAGATTGAGCACCGACAGCATCCGGGGCGCGGTGTTCGAGCAGTGATCCTCGAGCACCACGATCCGTTCGACGTCCGTGGCCCAGATGGCGGCGCCAAGGACATTGGCGATCTCGCTTCGCCTTCCGTCGGAGGTTTCGACGCTCAGCCTCGACGTGATCCCAACGAGGTCGGCTCGGCCCGGTTGGACTTTGACTCTCGACGTGGCCTGGGGTGAGTAGAACAGGGCACCCGCGCCTGCGACCTCGAGCGTCCCGGTCGGGCTCACGGTAACTTCTACGGGAAAGGGGGACGTAGGTGTCAGCCGGGTCCCCTGCGCGGAGAGGTCTGAATTCTGCGCCATGGGGCTCGCATGGGGCACGGCGCAAAGGCCGATCAAGCCGACGACTGCTGATGTGAGGGTCGAGATGTGCATGCTGGCTAGAAGAATGGGACCAAGGCCCACGACGTAAAATTCGAGGTGTTGCCGGGGTTTGCGTCTCGGTACCAAGCCTAAAAGTAGAGGCTTTGACCATGCGCCGGAGCGAACGCGCCTTGGGGACTCGGTAGTGCCCCCGGGTCCACCACGAGTGAAATCTCACCGAGCGCGTCGGCCTGTGGAAGCTGCCCCGGGCCGACGAAGCGACCGATGCCGCCGCCCAGGCACAGATTGCCTTGGCTCCCTGGAATGCCGGTGGCGAACGCGCGACTCTGGGAGACCAGGAAGATCCCGAACGTGAATGCGGGGAGGCCTGTGGCTCTCAAGATCAGGATACCACGGTGGATGACGTTGTTCCCCGACAGATGCATTTCAGCGGAGGAACTGGTGCTGTTGGGGACTGACGGGCCACAGTAGGTTTCACCGATTTCGCCGTCGCTGCGCCAACGTGTGCCTTGTCGCTGACCGCTCAACGGCACGGTAGTCCATTGCCGGAGATCACCCGTCCATCGGCGCTAATCACCGTGGCCACCGTGCTCACACCTGGCTGAATGGAGTCCAGCATGAACACCTGACCTGAGTCCTCCCAACGAAACGCCTGTAGGTCATCACTTCCGAAGCTCGGGCTGTCGAAGCCAGCCACCGTATCTCCGTTCGCACTCACCGAGGTCAATATCGAGTAGCCGCCAATGCTGAGGATCTGAGGGCCGTTTCCGAGCGACCACTTCACCGGGCGCACGCCCACTTCTACGACAAGAGTGAAACCGTCTGCGCTGACCAAGACGGTGCCACCGGGGTTGGCGCTGCCACCACCTAGGAGCGTGTCGCGCATAGCTGAGTCCGCGTAGCACGCTGCCTGAATCACTGCGCTGCGTTGCCCAAACCCGCACGTAGCTACGAAGCGTGCCCAGGGGCGATCGTGCGGGTCGAGCTGACGGCGCTGAAATCAACGGGACTGAACCGCCGTGGAATCAGATCATTGAAAGCTGAGCTCCAAAGCCCGCGTGAAGTTAGAAGACTGGCCCGTCGTCAAGGCGTCGCGATGCCAAAGCTGGAAGTTCCAGGTCTGTCCCGCCTGGACCACCTGCGAGCCGGTAGGACTGGGAAGCTCCCTCAGATCGACCGGCAGCGCTATCTCGCCGCCGAAGTCCGCCTGCATCACCTGATCCTGCCCCACGAATCGACCGACTGCGCCTCCCAGACAGAGGTTGCCGGCGCTTCCTCCGGCCCCTGCGATAAAGCTCTGGTCAGCACTCACGAGGAAGTAGCCGAACGCCCCGTTCGGCAGCCCGGACGCGGTCAGGGTCAGGTCGTTGTCCCCAGGCGTCTGCAGGCCGAAGGCTGAGGTTATACCAATGGCCCCGGTGGAGTTCGGCACGGCCGTGCAGTAGGGGGTTCCAAGCACTCCACCCGGAGCGGCGTCGATCGCTACCGAGCTCACGGTCAGACTCAGAGAGCCCGTAGGGCCGTAGACCGCGAAGTGCGCGACCTGGAAGCTCCCGAGTGCCAGGCTCGTCCCATACAGGTCTCGCACGTCCTGCGTGTTCAGCGCCTGGCCGTCGATGTTGACTAGAAAGAGCTGGAAGCGGGTCGCCGCGTTGCTCGCAAGCTGCGCATCAAGGGCAAAGACATCGCCAAGCTGACCGAAGTCGTTCCGCAGGGTAAACGTGTTCAGAATCGAAAAGGCCAGTCCATCACTCGCCGCGCCGATTGCGACCGAGGACGACGGCGAGTTCACCAAGTAGAGGTAGTCGCCGAACGGCAGCTGGCGCGCGATCTCAACGTCAAAGACGATGGTGATGGCCTCTCCAACGGCAGCGTTCGCAAACGGCTGGCTCCCCACTCCGCCGTTGTCGACAGAGGCCACCGTTCCAGTGCAGGTAATACGTGCATCCTCGGCTGACGCGAGAGGAGAAAGGGCCAGTGATGCCACGGCAAGCGCGGCGAGAGACTTCTGAATGTGCATGGATAACGCGTAAGAGAGACGGCGGAACCTGGGGCTCCTTTCAGGCAGCGCAAACGCGCAAACCCCGTGCCGATCGCTCCAATCTCCCCTACGAGGGATGCCAGGCCCTTCGAGGTTCATCGCGGCGAGCGATACCGCACGCTGCGGAACAAAAGCACGTGCGGCGACCGGCTCGCCGGCGCCCATGCGAGGTGGATCTGCCGGGCTGCGGTATCACTCCTAGGAGCGTGTCGCGCATAAATGGATTCGGAAGCTGGGGGCCCGCTACCCGGATTCAGCTATGCGCGACACGCTCCCAGGCAGAGCTTTTGAAGCGGCCCCGCTACTGCTCTCCGAGCAATTCGTCGACGAGCCTCTGCAGCTCTCCCACGAAGTCGATCTGAAGTCCTTCTTGCCCCAGGCCCGCTTCATCTGCCTTGGCTTGGGCCCGGGCAATCATGTCGCGGATCTCGTCGGCGGTCGGCTTGTCGTCGATCTGCACGCCCCCGTCCTGGTCCGTTTCGCCGATCGCACCGAGCACTTCGTTCAGGTCGGCCTGGTTGAATCGGTTCTTGGCCATGCCATCGGCGTAGCGCGACATCTGCAGCGCGCCGTCGACCTTTTCCTCGGGGGTGAGCTCGTCATTCGCGTCGATGATGCTCTTGGCCGTCAGCAGGCCGGCGTAGGCGACCAGGTCGCTCTCCTCCAGCGCCCTCCCAAACTTGCCGATGTCCATGATGCCAATCTCGCCGGACTTCACGCCGTCACGAAGCCGCACGAGGAGCACGTCGGCCTCCTTCCTCTCGGCGGGATTGAGGTCCATGCTTTCCGTATCGGCGCTGATCTTCGCGTACAGCTCGTCCGCGCCGGCGCTGATGCCCTTCTTCATGACGAAGTAGCCCCCGCCACCCACCAGGGCCCCGAGCACCAGTAGCCCAATGCAACCAAACATCAGACAGGAGGAGACGCCGGACTTCTTTTCTTGGGCCTGATCGTTCATAGGGAAAGGCTACGCGGAGAGTGGCCTGACCTTCATGATTTTTCAGCCTACACCTGGGTGGTCCACTCCGATGGGACACAGCACGTCGCGCCGACCTGGCGCTGACCGTGCTGTCCCCCCCCCAAGGAAAATCACGCGCGAGGCGGTCTTAAGATCCACTCAGGCCGCGCCGCTGCTTGCTGACGGACTGATAGGAAGTCGGAGTCCGGAACGCTCCTGGATCGGTTCCCTCGAGCCGCCGGGGATCTACTTGGGCGACTTTGACTCGGCGATCGCAGCGCGGCGGCCTGGAGCTTCCTTGGACGTGAAGACCTCGTCCTTCAATTCCAATCGGCTCTCGATGCTCTCGATCGTGAGCACCGTGCGT
>JBLIHL010000308.1:0-7282 GCA_047635895.1 Paracoccaceae bacterium
CTTAGGCGACCAAGAGACCGGGCGCGCGGACGCCAGGCAGCGGCTTTCCCTGCCCATCCAGACGAGGCTCGCGGGCATCAAGGCGACTCCATTCGCGGAGGCGCGTGGAACGGTCTGGACCCGTGCCCTCGACAATGCGGAGGAGGACCCGCGCCGCGGCGCGCTCCGCTCGGGGCTTGAGCTTTCCACGACGCTTCACAAGGTCACGGACAACGGCTACCTGCACGCGCTCGCGCCCCGCCTTTCGTACTCGACCGACATCGCCAGTGAGCAGTCCGGCGGCGACCTGATCCCGCTGGACCGGACGGAGCTGCCCATCGACGGAACCCACTACGAGGCAGGCCTTCGAAGCCTCTGGCAGCGCCCGGGCACCTTCGAGAACCTCGACCTTGACGTCAGCGCGATCTTCATGGAAGACCGCGACAACGGGGTCGCGGACGCGAGTCAGCTCGCGACCCTCGCCCAGTACGTCACGCGCTACGGCGACGGGGTCGGCCAGGTCGGCGTGCGTCATGACGCGCGGTACTCGCTGGAATCCTCCGAGACCACTTACTCCCGCAGCGCTCTTGCGATCCGACCGAACGACGCCCTCCTGGTCGAGTTCCGGTACTCCCAGGCCCGCGCGATCGATCAGTCCGAGCTGTATGAGACCGGCGGGATCCTCGGACGCTGGCGGATCGACCCGAAGTGGGAGCTTGAGACACGATACATCCATGACCTCAAGAACGACCAGCAGCTCCTCACGGAGCTGACCGTGCGCCGCTACGCCCACGACTTCGTCTTCGACATCACCTTCCAGGAGCGGTCCGGCGAAGGAGGGACGAACATCTCCTTCAACCTCGTGCCGCTTCTCGGTTGGACCGCGGCGCGCTTCGGCATGTTGGACCGATGAGCAGGTCAACGGGGCCCGCGGGCGCATTTGCCGGAGTGATCTTCGACCTCGACGGGACGCTGACGCGGCCAGGGGCCATTGATTTCGTGCGCATGAGGGAGCGGGTCGGCATGCCCGAGCCTGGATCGATCCTGCACTGGATCGAGGCGCACGCGCGCTCGGAGGACGAGGCGGAGTCCATGCGCGCCGTTGTCTGGGAAGAGGAGTCCCTGGCACTCGAGGCCATGGAGCTCGGGGAGGGGTTCGACGAGCTGGTGAAAGTGCTGGTCGACGTGCGCGATCGAATGCAGACGGCGATCTGCACGCGTAATAACGTGGAGGCGATTGTCGCGTTCGACAACCTCCTGGTGCAGGGCGGCTTCCCGCGCGCCACGGAGCTCTTTCCCGTCCAGATCGTTCGGGATCACCACTCCGAGCGAGTGGGTCGCCCGCTGCAGAACAAGCCTTCGCCCGAGCCGGTGCATGAGATCAAGCACGCGTGGGGCCTCTTGGAGCGCTATCCGCTCCACAAGGGCGACGAGGGCGATCCTCCCCGCTACCCGGACCTGATCTTCGTGGGCGATAGCGAAGACGATCTGCTGTCGGGCAGGCGCGCGGGAACCGCCGCGGCCTGGATGGACCATGGGGCGGAACCCGTGTCGAACCACGCTACGCATACGTTCGCCTGCCTGGGCGAGTGCGCTGCGGTGCTATGCGCGCGTATGCCTTAGGAGAGCTTCCTTCAGGGTGTTCAGTCGAACGGGCTTCGTCAGGAAGTCGTCCATGCCCGCGGCGGAGGCTTCTTCACGGGCGGCCTGCATCACGCCCGCCGTGAAGGCGAGGATGGGCAGATCACTCCAATCTACGTCCAGGTCTCGAATTTGCCGAGTAGCCTCGACGCCACCGACCTCGGGCATCATGAGGTCCATCAGGATCAGATCGAATGACTGTTCCTTGACGGCCTTCACGGCTTCGGCGCCGTTCTTAGCGGTCACGCTCGTGACGCCTAGTTTTCGCAGCAGGCGTTCGGCGACCAGTAAGTTAACGGGGTTGTCGTCCGCGACGAGTACCGAGAGGCCCGCACGAAGGTGGCTCAGGAGCGGCGCGGCGCCAGCAGCTAACGACTCTATGCTCTTGCCAGCGGTGCTGTCGTGCTCGTTGGCGCTCTCGCCCACGGCCGAGGAGCAGTCGCTGGAGAGACTTCCCGTTTCAATGGGGAGTCCAAGGTCGAACCTGAAGACTGAACCCGCAGGCGTTGAGGACTGAAGCGCAAGCTCGCCGCCCATGGTCCGGGCTAGTCCTCGAGCGATGGCCAATCCGAGCCCGGTTCCACCGAACCGTCTCGTGGTGGAGCTGTCGGCCTGAACGAAAGGCTGGAAGAGCGTAGGGGCGGCGGCCTCCGGAATACCGATGCCGGTATCGATCACTTCGATCCTGATGTGGCCTGAGTCGCCCGGGCTGGCGCAGACGGAGACGGTGCCGCCCTTGGAGAACTTGATGGCGTTAGAGATCAGATTGCTCAGGACCTGGCGGATCCTTGTCGGGTCGCCAAGGAAAGAGCGGGGGAGACTCCCGTTCAGCTCGGTCTTCAGCTCGACGTCGTTGGCGCTGGCCGAGGCCGAGAACATGCGCAACACGCTCTCGATCAGCTGAGGAAGGGAGATCGGGACGGCTTCGACTTCCACGGCGCCAGCTTCGAGCTTTGAGAGGTCGAGGGCGTCATCGAGCAAGTGGCCGAGGGTCGTCGTGCAGTCATCAATCGTCTGCAGGAGTTCCAGCTGGTGATGGTCGAGCCCAGAGTCGCTGAGAAGGTCGACCATGCTGCCGAGACCATTCATCGGCGTGCGAATCTCGTGGGTCATGATCGCGAGGAACCGGCCCTTGGCAGCGACGGCGGCCTCGGCCCTGACGACGGAGTTCTTCAGCTTCTCGCTCAGCTCCCGTGCGTCCGCGAGCGCTGTCTTGGTGGCCTGCATGCTCAGCAGCAAGTCGGGCGTGCTATCCGCCACAGAGAAGTCCCTGAGCTGGAGACCGCACTCCCGGAGGTCCTCAAGCGACGTTACGAGAGGGGAGCCCATGAAGGCGATGGGGCCGCCGGCGGTGAGTTCGATGCCTTCTCCCCTGAGATAGACCCCCGTGCCTCGAACGCGGAGCTTCAGCATGGAGGAGCGTTTCCGTACTGCTTCATGGAGGCAGGGAAACTTGCGGGCCGATGCGTCCTCGAAGAGTTCTTCCAGGGGGCGCGGGAAAGGTCCGCTGACGCGCCTTTCCAGGGCTCGTCCCACGAGGATCACATCGCCCGCCGGGCTCATTAAGAACCCAAAAGGGACGGCTTGTTGGAAAGCAGATTCCTCGAGCCGCAGCTCCCGTGAATCGGGCTTGGAAGCATCCGGCACGCCGTTCACTTGATCTCGCGGATTAAGAACCGATCGTGCCCAGGCGCCGGCGCGTCGATGTGCTTTACGTGGAGTTCGGTCTTAAACCGTTTCGCGAGGCCGCGGAGAAGTCCTTCCACCATCGGGGCGAGGCCGGGCCGCTCCGAACGATAGTGCAGGATGCTCGACCCATCAGGCTGCTCCTCTCGCTCGAAGCGGGGCGGTATAAGGTCAGGCATCGTGGCCCGAATCCGCTCGTGCATCGGGTCAAGGTTGTCCAAGAACTCGTCGAGCGAGGAGCCCATCAGCGTGAGCATGTCGGCGTAGCCTTCCTCGATGGTGTAGAGCGTCCAATACTCACCAAACGACTCGAGGATGGTGCTTGCATCCAGTCCTAGTTCTTCTGCAGCAGCACCGACCAGTGCGTAGGTGATGGCGTCGTCGTAGGCCTCCATGGCCACGAAGCCATTGGCGTCGATCTCTGCGCGCGCACAGATGCGCTCCCAGGAATCTGTTCCGAATTGGTCGACGACAAGACCTTTGATGGCGCGATTCACGAGTCCGTACATAGGCACGTAATCTTGAAGGAAAAGGAAGAGGTGAACGCCCGGCAAACGCGCTTTCGTGGAGAGTATCAACCGGTGGCGGGTAAATCCGTACCCACCTAAGGGCTTCAGTGCATTCCCATTTGTGGGACAAGGAATTCCTCCCGATTGGCTGAAGGGTTCCACCGGTTTTCTTCCCCGCGCGGATGACGGTGCCGCAGGCATGCGACTTCCTTTGGGGCAACTGGCTGCCCCGACGCGCCTGCGCTTGTTGCCTTTGAACGGAAACAAAACCCCATGCCCCCCGAGCCACGCCACGAACTTCTAGACGCCAAGACTCCACGCTCCGAGACCCCTGGAATAGCGTCGGCAGAGGCCTTCGTCGATGCACTTCTAGCGCGCGCAATTCAGCACGAGGCGACCGACCATCGTTGCCTCGCCCGATTCGGGCGAGGCGGATATGGCCAGCGGTCGATCGAATTCGCCCGCAGCTATGGCCGCTGGTATCAGGGCTACTCCGCCTGGTTCCCCCACTACCTGCGGGCCGTGATCGAGCGCTTAGAATCGCCCGAGCACCGGAGGTTGCTGGCCTCCAATTTGGCGGAGGAGCAGGGACGTCTGGACGAGGATGACCGCGCAGCTCTGGTGGCGCTGGGCATTGATGCCGCGGCGGTGGACGGCGTTCCGCACCCCGAGCTGTTCGGCCGTTTCTGTAGAGCCCTCGGACTCCAGAGCGCGGATCTCGACGTACCACCGGTGCCAACCATCGAATGGCGTAGCGCTCTCCGCGCGAGCCTTCGGGCAGGGTCGGGGGCATACGCAGTCGGCGCTCTCGGGCTTGGGACGGAGGCGGTCGTGTCGACCATCTATCAGCCGATCGTTCAAGGCCTCAAGCGCCTGCCAGAGCTACAGAAACAGGACATCGTGTTCTTCGAGCTTCATTGCCACGTCGATGACCAGCACTACGAGGACCTGCGGACGATAGCGATCGACCTCGCCGGGACGAGGGTCGGCCGGCTGGAGCTCGAGCGGGGCATGCATGATGCGCTCGAGCTGCGACTTCAGTTCTGGACGGCATTCGAACGCCACGTGGCGACCTCGCCCCTCATCGTCGATGCTCCGCAGGGGGTCAAAGGTGCCTGAAACCACGGCGACTCTGTACAACGGCTCTGCCGGTAGCTGGCGCCGGAGCGAACCTATCTTGCTCTCGGACTTTACGGCTCGGCCGTTCCTGCTCGAATGGTGCGGCGATGTCGAGGGCCAAACGGTTCTCGACCTAGGGTGCGGTGAGGGCTACATGGCGCGCAGGCTCCTCGACAAGAAGGCTCGCCGGATCGAGGGCCGCGACATCTCCAGGGAGATGATCGAGAGCGCCCGGGTGGCCGTGGCTAGCGAGGACCGAGCCAGGATCCGATTCGAGGAGGGTGACGCCACGGAGCTTGCGGGCCACCCGGATGGCACCTACGACCTCGTGGTGGCAGTGTTCCTCTTCAACTACCTGGACCGAGCGCAGACCCACGCAGCGATGGCGGAGATTGCGCGCGTGCTCAAGCCGGGCGGCCGCTTCATCTTCTCGGTACCGCATCCATCCCTCGCGTTCCTGCGCGCTGAGGAAAAACCGTTCTACTTCTCCAGAGGAGAGCACGGCTACTTCAGCGGTCGGGACGCGCTCTTTGAAGGAAGAATCTGGCGGCGCGACGGCCACGGCGTGCGGGTTCGCTGCGTTCACAAAACGCTGGACGACTACTTCGCGGCGATGAACGCCGCGGGTTTCGATCGAATGCCGGAGCTCAAGGAGCTTCACGCTACGGAGGAGCACCTTGCGTTGGATCCAGGGTTCTTCGAACCACTGCGCGACCAACCACTGCACATGGCCCTGAGGGTCGAGCGATGATCGCGGGGGCATCCTTGCCGACGTGGCAGCAAGGGGTCGCTGCCAGGCCTCTCCCCGAATCTGCGGTGCGCGCTCTGGTGGATTTCGCGGCAGCCCACCCAAGCGTTCTCCGGAGTCCAGCGGAGCTTATGGCAAGTCCCGTTGCACTCGATCCGTTCCTGCCCACGGTGGAGTGGATCCGTGGTGCCCTGTCCACGGGCGAGGGCTTTGCCGCGGTGGGTACTGGTTCACTGGGGCTAGCCTATGCGAGGCTCGCCTTTGGGGTCCTCGGCGTGATGTTGGCTCCGCCGATCGACCGGTACGGATTCCACTACGCCGTCGCGGATACCGGTGAGTCGTACGAAGAGAAGGCGATTCCTATCAGCAAGACGCGCGCCAGCACGGGGCTCCACACTGACAGCAGTGCACGCGATTGCGTCCCAGGCATCGTCGCGCTCCAGTGCGAACGTCCCAGTACCGACGGCGGGGTGTCGTTGATCGCGGATGCGCACGCCGCGTGTCGCTGGATCGCAGTGAACCGGCCAGAGATCGACCAGGTGCTCCGGCGATCATTCTCAAGGAAGATCGTCACGCCGGGTCTCGACAAGGGCCTCGGCTCGCTGCGGCGGAATCGCTTCCCCATCGTTCGCTGGGAGCCCCGGTTCGAGTTCCGCTATATGCGGTACTGGATCGTCGAGGGTCAAAAGGAGCTCGGGCGGCCGCTCGACGAGCACGAGCTAGGAGCGCTTGACCTACTCGACGAGGTTCTCTCGAGACCGGAGTACCAGACGTCCTTTCGCCTGAAGCCAGGGGACATGCTGTTCGTGAACAACACCCACTTGGCCCACGGTCGGACGGCCTATCGTGACGTGCCTGCGGGGGGGCGACTTCTCTGGCGCATGTGGCTGGACGAGCTGGCGATCGAGGCACCGCGCCGTCCTTCGGAAGCTGGATCGCACTCTGAATTAGCTCGTGGCGCCAGAGCCGCCAAGGCGCGACCGACGTAGGGCATGCCCTGCGGTCCACCAGTAAACCCCTGGGAGCGCGGCATAAGGGGGGCTGAGCGGCTGCGCAGGCCTGGATGAGATGGACTCTTGCCGACAGCGCTTCCGCGGAAAGAGTTCAGACTTCCTACGGGGCGGATTAGTTTCCGTCGAAGTACGAGCGGTCCCGCCTAGACTTGCTGTGGCTCCCCTATGAAATCCCTTCTCTCCTCCCAGCGGCCACCACGCCGTCCTAGCCGCAGGGCGGTTCTCCAGGGCAGTCTTGCTCTCGCAGGCACGCCCTGGCTCGCGGGGAAGGCGGCAGCGGTGCACTTGAAGCGACCGGTGAAGCTCCGCGTCATGGGGACCCACGTCACCCTGCAGCCAGCGATCAGGGAGCGCGCGAGCCAAGACCTGGGGATCGAGATCGAGTTCAGCCCTGGGGGAAGCGCCGAGGTTCTTCAAAGAGCGTCCACCAATCCTGGGTCCTTCGACGTCTACGAGCAGTGGTCGAACAGTCTGGAGATTCTCTGGCAGGCCGAAGCGATACAGGGAATCGAGCACGAGAGGATCGAGCACTGGCAAGAGGTGAACGGCCTCTGTAAGACGGGCCGCCTTGAGCCAGAGGCCAGGAT
>JBLIHL010000309.1:0-7259 GCA_047635895.1 Paracoccaceae bacterium
CGGCGGCCTGCACCTCGAACTCAGACGATCTCTACCATGCGCACGTTTTTGCGAAGGAGCAGCGGGAGCGTGCTGGCCTGGAGGACACGCGTCGGGTGGTGGTGAAAGATCCCATCACGAAGCAGGCGCTTGAGGTCCACGAGCTTGGGCGGCTCGAAGACGGTGCCGAAGTTCCGAATGGCAAGGACTGGCGGTACTGGCCCGAGGGGAACCTGAGGTCCATGCGGACCTTCGTGAACGGCGAACCCGCGGGACTCTGGTGGTCGTGGTGGAGGACAGGTGCGCTGCGCTCGGCCTACGTCCACGAGCCGGGTGTGCTGACGAGGATGGCGTGGTGGCACGCGAACGGATTCCTGGCGGCCGAGGGGCTGGCGATGCACGGCAGCCGAGAGGGCGAGTGGAGCTCCTGGCATGAAAACAGCGCGCTGGAGAGCGTCGGTGAGATGTCAGGGGGCCGCCGCGAGGGGCTCTGGACGTTCTACGACGAGGAGGGCGAGTGGACCGAGCGTGGGATGTTCCTCGGCGGCAAGCGGACGGGGGACTGGGAGTTTCGGGGGCGGCTGAGGGCTGGTGGCCCGAGCTTCGGGCGGTGAAGGCGAGAGGGCTTTGCGGTGGAACGCAGCCAGGCATAAAACCACCACCAGCCACCACCGAGGCAACCGGCACCACTTACCAACCCAACCTACTCGTACTTCTTGCCCTTGTGCTCGAGCCACCCATGCGGGTGCTTATTACGCGTCCCCTGGGTCCTGTGCGTCCAGTGAACGACGCCACCCTCTCGGTTGTACTCGTACTCGCCGTAGAAGCGGATCGTGTCGCCCTTTTGGATCGGAACGCGCGGGGAAACTTCGGTGTTGTGGGCAATCAGGATCGTGATGTCATTTGACAGCTTGACCAAGAACCTCTGGTGGGGCGTCTCGTCGTCGTCATCTGGGAGAACGCGAGCGATCTTCCCCTCCGCCTCGACCTGCTGATCCGAGCGCTGCCCTTTGAACAGCTGGCCGATCAGCGCCGTATCGTCCTTCCTTGAAGCCGCCGGCTTCTTCCCGCTCAGCTCCTTCCCGCCCGTCGCGGGCGCTTTGGGCTCCTGCTTCGCCACTCCCTTGGTAGGCGGCTTCGAGCTATCCGGGTCGGCCGGGGCCGTGATCGGTGGGCTGTTCGTGTCACCGCCCTTTCCGCCGGTGAGAGCGGACACGTCTATCCCAAGGGCTTGGGCCACGAGATAGACAAGACCCGCGCCCACGAGCGCGAGGACCCCCTTGAGGGTCATGGGCTTCTTCTGCTTATCGGACATAGACGAAGCGTACAAGACTCGGGCGACACGCTCCTAGAGCTACGTGCGGGTTTGGGCAACGCAACGCAGTGATTCAGGCAGCGTGCTACGCGGATTCATCTATGCGCGACACGCTCCTAGGAGCCTCTCTTCATTGCCTTGAGAACACGGTCGATCGCAGCGCCGGTCCAGCCCTTTTGCTCCAGCTTGGCGCGCAGTCGCAGATGCTGGCCGTGGCGCGCCGCAGAGTGGCGCCTGGCACGAATTTTCGTCCGGAAAACCCGACGGGTCCCGACCGCGCCCAGGGCGCTCGCCATCGAGAGGCGGGGGGTCGTGGCGTCATCGGGCTCCGCGCCGGCGCCCGTAAGCTGGGCCACGCGGCGCGCGCGCTCCATGGCGTTCTGGCGCGCCTGGGTAATCCGCAGGGTGCGCGGCGACGGAGTGATCGTGGGGAAGCCCGCGCCCTCGATCGTCACACCCCAGACCTCGACCTTCTTGGCGAGGTTCTCCATGAGCTTCTCGTCAAGCCCGACGCCCGACTGAAGGTCGCGGAGGCTGGCCTCGCGCAGAACCTCCTGGACGCCCAGGGTGAGCATCTGCTTCATGCCCCGGACAAGGTGGTCCACCACGATCAGCGCCTTCCGAACGTCGACGATCCGGAACACGATGTTCGCGTCCGCGTGGAAGACATAGCCCTCGAACGTAGCGACGCGCTGGGCCGGTAGGTCCATGGTGCGTTGCCGCGTGGGGACCTTGCGGACGCGCTGGAGAAACGGGATCAGCGGGTGGAACCCGGGCTCCAGGATCGGGCCGCGCTCGCCCTTGAGGACGCCGAGCAACCGCAGCAGTGCTGCGAACGGGCGAAAGACGATCGGAAGGGGACGGTCGACCTCGCCCAGCGTGTAGAGCAGACCCGTGTATCCCGACTCGATCGTGACGCCGCTGGCGCGCACGATCGCGCTGATGACGCCCACGATGATGTAGAGCGCGTCGTAGCCGATCGAGAAGATGTCCATGGTCTATTGCCAGCGTTGGCGACTAGGACAGGGGGTCGTCGGTCTCGGGGCCGCCGGGCTTCTTGCCCCCTTCCTCTCCCGCGAACGGGTCGGAATCCTTCGGGTCCGCAAGACCCTCGAGCTCGTTGCGCTTGGCCTTGCGGCGCTGCGCCTCCTTGGCCTCTTCCTCGAGCCTTGACTCGGCCTCTTCCAGGAGCGACTTTTCAGGGCGACGCTGGTCCTTGCGCATGGGGAGAGGCTCGTCCGGGTGGACCGATACCACGGCGCCGGATACGAGGGCGACTGAGGCCTCTTCGGTGAGGCCGCTCTCGCGCAGCTCGGCGTAGAGGCGGCGCTTCTCGTGCGTCAGGAGCTCGAGCTGGGTGATCTCCAGCGTCGTGGGGGACGGAGAGATGTTGGAGAAGCCGAACTTCAGGATCCGGACGCCCCAGGTGTCCTCGACGGGCTCGAGCTCCTTGCGGATTGCATCGCACATGCCGTCGACGTCCGTGACGGTGGCGCGCGTCCGGCGGGCGACCACCGACTGCACGGCGATGACGACGCGGTTCTGGAGGCCCGTGACGAGGTCGTCGATCTCGATGATCGCCTTGCGGAGGTTCACGATCTTGTAGACCACCTTGGCATCAACCTCGTAGACGAGGTCGTCGTCGAGCTGGATGACCTGGGGCTCGAGGTCCAGGGTGGTGTGCTTCGTCTCCTCGACCTTGAAGGTCTGGAGGAGCGGCCATTTGAAGTGGATGCCGGGGCCGACGACGGCACGAGCGCGACCAAGGGTGAAGCGCAGGGCGTGCTGGCCGTCGTAGACGACCACGAAGAGGCCTGTGATGGCGCCGAGGATGTCGAGTGACATGGCGGGGCTGGGTGCGGAGTCTGAGGCAGGTCCCCACTCCCCAGGGAGGGAAGCTTGGGGGACTTGAAGGGACTTGGGAGGACGCGGGGACCCGTGGAGCGAGTGCGCGAGAGCTGACGCTAACCGATGAGACGTTCGCCCGTTACGCTGCCTTCAGCCAGACATGCAAAAGAAATCACACGAGGCGGGGATGGGGAACGCTGACGAGCGCCCAGTTCTCGGGAAGCTACCGCGCGGACCGCGGGCCGAAGATCACGACGAGGCCTGGGTCGAGGCGCGGCTGGCGGCGGCGCGGGCAGCCGCGGGCGGCGAGCTTCCGTTCCTCGGGGGTGACCGCGTGCCGCACGATGCTGCGCGGGGCAACATCGAGAGCCTTGTGGGCTGGGCGCAGGTGCCCGTGGGGCTTGCAGGCCCGCTCGAGCTGGATGGGTCGGCGGGGCGAGCTTCGTTCTACGTGCCCATGGCGACGACCGAAGGGGCGCTGGTTGCGTCGACCTCCCGGGGGATGGGGATGCTGGCCGCTGGTGGCGGCGCCTACGCCCGCGTGATGCGGTCAGAGCTGTCGCAGCATCCGATGCTCGTCTACGGGAGCGTTGCGCAGGCGATCGCCGCGGCCAAAGTCGCGGAGGCCAGCGAGGAGCGCTTCCGAGGCTTCGTGGCCGGAATTACGTCCCACGGGGCGCTGGCGCGTGTCGAAACCCAGGTGCTTGGGCGGCGCCTGCTCCTTCGGCTGCTGTTCACGACCGGGGACGCCATCGGGATCAACATGGCGGCGCACGGGGCGGAGCTGTGCTGCCGTGACCTCGCCGAGCGAACCGGCGCCGTCGAGCGCTTCGTTCACGGTCAGGATGTCGAGAAGCGGGCGAATGCCCGCGCCCTCGTCGAAGGCCGGGGCCGTAGCACGGTGGCGGAAGCCGTCATCCCGAGGGATTTTCTGGCCGAGAAGGCGCGGACGACCCCCGAGGCCATGGTCCGGGTGCTGCGGACCTACGCGGTGGGCTACGCCCAGCTAGGCACCCAGAACTGGACTGTCCAGGCCGCCAACACGATCGCAGCCGTGTTCCTGGCCTGTGGACAGGACATCGCCTACGTCACGGAGTGCGCGACCGGGCTCCTGGACTTTGACGTGACCGAATCAGGGGACCTGCATGCCACGGTGACGCTGCCGACCCTCCTGGTGGGCACCGTGGGGGGCGGAAGTGGCCAAGGGACGGCCGCGGAGTGCCTCCAGATCCTCGGGTGCCAGGGGGCCGGGAGGGCCGATACGCTGGCAGAGATCATCGCGGCGACCGTCCTGGCGGGGGATTTGTCCCTGGTGGCGGCCTTCGCGAGCCATGAGTTCGTGGCGGCCCATGAGGCCCTGGGGCGGAATCGCCCCGGACATTAGCCGCTCGGGTGCAGGTCCGCCGGAGCCCCCGCAGGAGTCCCCGGAGAACGAATCCTGAGAACCTTTCTCTTTCTTAAGGGTGCGATTCTTGACGGGGGCGTAGCCGGCCCTACGCTTGTCGGCTCTATTCCTGCGCGGGACGTCTGGTCAAACCAGATTCCCGGGGTCCGGCTATTGCCTGGGATTCTTCGCGCTTGATCCATGATTTCCGCCGCCATTCGTTCCCACGGGTGAAGCGGCGCTGACCGCCGAGCGCAACCCGCGCTCTCACGAGTTCCGATGAGCACTACAGTGGAGAAAAAAGACGTCTCCCCGCGTATTTTCGTGGCCAAGAAAAACGATCCCCTGCTGAAGCGCAACATCGGGATCATGGCACACATCGATGCCGGCAAGACGACCGTCACCGAGCGGATCCTGTTCCTGACGGGTCTCGTCCACAAGATGGGCGAGGTTCACGATGGCGGCGCCACGATGGACTTCCTCGAGGAAGAGCAGAAGCGTGGCATCACGATCCAGTCCGCGGCGACGACCTGCGAGTGGAACAACCACCTCATCAACATCATTGATACGCCGGGTCACGTGGACTTCACCGTCGAGGTGGAGCGCTCGCTCCGCGTACTCGACGGCGCCGTCGCTGTGTTCGACGGCAAGCAGGGAGTTGAGGCCCAGTCGGAGACGGTCTGGCGCCAGGCTGACCGCTACAGCGTTCCGCGCATCTGCTTCATCAACAAGATGGACAAGATCGGCGCGAACTTCGAGTTCTCCGTCGGCACGATCCGCGATCGCCTCGGTGCGAACCCGGTCCCGATCCAGCTGCCGATCGGCGCTGAGAAAGAGTTCGTGGGCTTCGTGGACTTGATCCGCATGAAGTACATCGAGTTCATCGATCCGTCGGATGACGCGGGCAAGACCTACCTGGAGGGCCCGGTGCCGGAAGAGCACATGGACGCCGCCTTGGTCGCCCGTGGCAAGATGATCGAAGCCGCTGCCGACGGCAGCGACGAGCTGATGAACAAGTTCTTCGAGGGTGAGGAGTTCTCTGAGGAGGACATCATCCTGGGCCTTCGCCTTTCATGCATCGCCATGAAGTGCGTTCCGGTTCTCGCGGGCTCGGCCCTCAAGGACAAGGGCGTTCGCTTCGTGCTCGACGCCGCGATCGACTTCCTTCCCTCTCCAGTCGAGACGGGCGACATCGTCGGCACCGTGCCGCGCAAGGAAGAGAAGATCACGCGCAAGCCGACGGTGGACGAATACGTTTCGCTGATGGCGTTCAAGACGGTTGCAGAGCCCACGGGGGACATGACCTTCGTCCGCGTCTACTCCGGCGTACTCGAGAAGGGCGCCAAGCTGGCGAACCCGCGCACGGGTAAGACCGAGCGTATCGGTCGTATTGTGCGCGTTCACGCCAACAAGCGTGAGGCGGTTGATTCAGTGCCGGCCGGCGACATCGCTGCCATCATTGGTCTCAAGAACACGGTGACCGGCGACACGCTCTGTGACGACGACCACCAGATCACGCTCATGAAGATGACCTTCCCGGAGTCGGTCATCTCCATGTCGCTTGAGCCGGAAAGCGCAACCGATCGTGACAAGCTGTCGGAAATCATCGGCAAGATGATGCGCGAGGACCCGACGTTCAAGGCGTTCACCAACGAGGCGACGGGTGACCTGATCATCTCGGGCATGGGCGAGCTCCACCTGGAGATCATGGTCGGCCGCATCAAGAAGGACTACAAGTGCGACGTGCGCACCGGTCGTCCCAAGGTGGCCTTCAAGCAGCGCGTCAAGAACCCGATCGACCTGATCGCACGTCACGTGCGCCAGTCCGGTGGTTCGGGTCAGTACGCCGTCATCAACGTCCAGATCGAGCACGACGAGGAAGTCAGTGGCTTCGAGTTCGTCGACGGCATCAAGGGCGGCAACGTTCCGCGCGAGTACATCCCGAGCGTCGAGGCTGGCCTTCGTGAGTCGTTCCTGACCGGTGGCAACACCGGCATCCCGTTCGTTTCGACGAAGGCTCGTCTTTACGACGGTAAGAGCCACGACGTTGACTCCAGCGAGATGGCGTTCCGCGCTGCGGCCAACCTTGCGTTCCGCATGGCCATCGAGAACAACACCGTTCTTCTTGAGCCGATCATGAAGGTCGAGGTCACGGTCCCGGAAGAGTTCGTCGGCTCGGTCGTCGGCGACCTCAACTCGCGTCGTGGTGAGATCTCCGAGATCGAGAACCAGGGCGACATCCGCCTCGTGAAGGCCATCGTGCCGATCGCGGAGATGTTCGCTTACAGCTCGTCGCTGCGTGGTTCCACGCAGGGCCGCGGTCAGTTCTCGATGGAGCTCGCGATGTACCGCGACGTTCCGGCGGGCATCGCCGCGAAACTGATGGAGAACTGATTCTCATCGGCTGACCGATGAAAGGAGCGCCGCGACGAGAGTCGCGGCGCTCCTTTTTTTGTGGGTCTGTGGAGCTCGGCTATGCTCTGGGGATGCCATGGACCGCATTCGTCCTGCAGGCACTCTTCCTGCGGGCTCGCTCCTAGGCTCTCCCGGAGCTCGGTGTGGCCAAAGCGAGGTGGTGCCGCTTCGTGCCGGGAAATTCATCGACGTCTTTGATCCGAGCGGCACGCTTCGCTGGTGCTGGAGTTCTAATCGTCCTTGGCCGTGAAGTCCTCGAGTGAGATCTTCAGCCTCGCGTCGATCTGCGGGTTGATCTCCACCGGGAAGCTGGCGCGC
>JBLIHL010000310.1:0-7255 GCA_047635895.1 Paracoccaceae bacterium
CACCGTCGCCGGCATGACGAACCAGCCGCTCCTCAGCCGAGGCGTCGCCAGGTCTTTTGCCACTCAGGTCAACGGTGAGGATCTCGACGTACTCGTAGAGGCCTATGACGCTACGCGCACCATCGTCCACGTGAATTCGACCAATCCGGACATCGCTGACTTCATCCGCCAGCGCGTCACCCTGAGGTGAGCCAACGGTGATCCCGAGCTGATCCTGTCCCGTTACGGGCGACGATCCCTTCGGGCATCCATCCCCTCAGAGGAAGACCTCGAGATCGTCGCCGGATCTCTTGGTCTTGTAGCGCTTCGCGGGCGCGCAGGCGACTCCCTCCGCCTTGCCGGTCTTCGGGTCGAAGAGATATCGGTGCAGCGGGCAGACCGCGAACTTCCCCTGGGCGAGCGGACCAGCCTGGATCTGACCCCCTTCGTTGTGGGGACAGTGCGCGTCAAGGACGTGAACGTCACCGTCCGTCTTGCACAGGATCAACCGCTTGCCCCCGGCCAGAGGATCACCAAGGTCCACGCTGCGCGCCGTCCCTTCTTCGAGGGTGGCACCGCCAGGGATAAGAACTGCGGTTCGGGAGAAGAGTCTGAGGAGCTTCTGAAGCATGGGGACATGGTAACGACGTAGCATCTCCGCATGCAGCCGGTCCTGCTCCTCGATGTCGTCGGTTTGACGCAAGCCCAGATCTCCCCGGAGATCACCCCCCACCTCCACGCCCTCGGTCAGCGCGGGTCCATCGCCCCGATGGACTCGATCCTTCCGGCGGTTACCTGCAGTGCGCAGGCCACCATGCTCACGGGCACGATGCCCTCCGAGCACGGCGTGGTCGGCAACGGCTGGAGAGACCCGAAGAGCTTCGAGGTCGCGCTCTGGCGCCAGTCGAACGCCCTCGTAAGAGGCGAAAAGGTCTACGAGGCGGCGAAGAAGCTCGACCCGAGCTTCACCTGCGCCAAGTTGTTCTGGTGGTGGAATATGGGCGCAGCCGTCGACCTGTCCATCACGCCTAGGCCGTTCTACCCTGCAGACGGCCGCAAGATCCCCGCGATCTACGCCTGGCCACCGGAGTTTGGAGAAGAGACCGAGGCCGCGCTTGGCAAGTTCCCGTTCTTCGACTTCTGGGGCCCGAAGGCCGGGCTGCCCTCGAGCCGCTGGATCGCCGACGCTGCGATCCGCACTCTCCGTGAGAAGCGGCCGACGCTGACCATGGCGTACCTCCCCCACCTCGACTACGACCACCAGCGATTTGGGCCCAAGGCTCCGCGCTCCATCGAGGCACTCCGAGAGATCGACGTCATCGTGGGCGACCTGGTCGCGGCAGCCGACGAAACCGGCGCCGCCGTCATCGTTGTCAGCGAATATGGAATCACTGAGGTCTCGAAGCCCGTCCACCTGAACCTCGCGCTCCGCAAGGCCGGTCTGCTGCACGCCCGCAAGACCCCGAACGGCGACGTGCTCGACCCCTTCGGTAGCCGCGCATTCGCCCTCGTCGACCACCAGATCGCGCACATCTACACACAGGACGACGCAGCCACGGCGGAGGCCCGCCGCGTCCTTGAAGGCGTCGACGGCGTCCAGTCGATCCTCGACGCCGAGGGCCAGCGCGCCGCCGGGCTCGACCACCCGAACTCGGGCGACCTCGTGGTCCAGTCCGACCCCGACGCCTGGTTCACCTATTACTACTGGGAAGACCCCGCCGCCGAGCCCGACTTCGCCCGCACCGTCGATATCCACCGCAAGCCGGGCTACGACCCTCTGGAGATGTTCCTCGACCCAGGCATCAAGGTCCCGATGCTGCGCGTCGCCCGCCGTCTCGCCCAAAAGAAGCTCGGCTTCAGGTATCTGATGGACCTCATCCCGACGGATGCGACCCTCATCCGTGGGAGTCATGGTCTGGTCCCCGAGGACCCGGCCGCGGGGCCCGTCTGGCTCTCCTCGCTACCCTTCAGCGCCTCCTCGACCGCTGGGCCCCAGGGAACCTCCGCACCGGGCGACTCCGGCACGATTCCGATGACCAGCGTCAAAGCACGCGTCCTGGCCGCTCTCCAGCGCCCTGATTGACGTCCCTCCATCTCTCTTGAGGCGCTGCCGCCCCAGGATGACTATCCTGTGCGGCCCCCCCAACACAGTCGTTCCTGCAGCTCAACCGGCCAGATCGGCGCCATCCTTATTCCAATGAGAATCAACCACCTCAGCCACAGGGGTCCCATCAGGGGCCTCTCCGCCCTGGGCGCTGCTACCCTGCTCCTCACCACCTCTGTCGCCTCGGCGCAGACTCCGATGGTAATCGAGGAAGCGGTCGATCAGGCCAACGCCGACCTCGAGCGCGCCAACGATGAGACGCTCCGCCTCAACGAGGACGGCAGCACCACGATCCGCACGACCGACGCATCGTTCGGCGCCCCCACGCTCCGCCAGGAAGGCACGGCCGGCGTGCCCTCGGAAGGCTACTTCTTCGACGAAGACGCACCCCGCTCGTTCTGGCGCTCGGAGAACGGCCGCCGCATCGTTCACCCCGTGACCGCGCCGAACTACAACGACGATGCGTACGTGACGAGCGACGTCCGCGGGCACTACATCAATCACCAGTTACCAACGAACGCGAACACCAACGGCGGCGCTGCCCGCGTCTACGGATTCCAGCTCCGCAAGGCGTTGGACGAGCGCTTCCAAGTCCAGATCTCGAAGCTCGGCTTCAACGACGTTCACCTGAACGGTTCCGAAGAAGGTGGCCTCGACGACCTCGCGGTCGCCGTCAAGTACGCCTTCCTCCAGAACTGGGAGAGCCAGACCCACGCCTCCATCGGTCTCGGCTACGAGCTCGGCATCGGTGATCGGGACACGTTCGGCGGCGACGACGAGCTCCGCGTCTTCGGTGCGTTCAACAAGGGCTTCGATCGATCGCACATTGGCCTTTCAGTGAACGCCATGTTCGCGACAGGGTCCGAGGACGCGAACGGTGACTCGGATCGCCTCTCCGCCCACCTGCACTACGACTACGAGATCAACGAGCAGATCAGCCCGATCGTCGAGCTGAACTACTACAGCACGCTCAGCAACGGCTCGCCGGTCACGCCCTTCAGCGGCCTCGACCTCGCGAACCTCGGCGGCAACGAGGGCGAAGACGCCCTGAGCCTTGGCCTCGGCGGAGAGTTCCGCGTCCAGCGGGACCTCGCAGTGCGCCTCGCCTACGAGTCGCCGCTGACCAGTGACGATGACCTCTGGGGTTACCGCTGGACGGCGTCCGCCGTATGGCGCTTCTGATCTAGCCCGATCAGAGCGGCGCGACCCGCAGGATCCAGTCCATATCTGGATTCAGCGGTGCGCCCGCGGGCGGTTCGGGCCGGAACGGCCGAACCGGATCAAAGAGCTGCGGAGCTCCCTGCTCTGTCCCCGTGCGCGGGTTGACCCAGGCAGCCCGGAACGTACTCACCCCCGAGGGCCCGCTGCGCAGCGGCGAAAGGACGCCCGGCGAGTTGGAAGCCGACTCCCCCAACGCAGGTAGGTACACGAGCGCTGGACCGCCAGCCTCCGCGAGGACCTCGGCCTCCCCGTAGATCGGATGCAGCGGGAACTGGTCACTGGTCCAGAGATGATCGGCGGGTCCAAACTGCCCTGCGTCCACAAACGTCGCCTCGATCAGCTCTCGCGCGATCCGCGTTTCACGCAACAACGTCGCGCGCGTCCGGAAATCCTCCGTGTGGAGATCTCCGCCGCCGTCTTCCAGCGCGTAGAGGCCGAAGTACCAGAGCACGCCCGCGCTCGAGAACAGCGAGTCGTACAGCGCGCGGCGACGCCGATCCTCTGGTCCCGCGTGCGGTGCGTGCGCCCAGGCGGCTGGGTGCAGCTCTGAACCCGCTCCCGTGAGGTAGTAGCCCGGTTCGTCAACGTGCACCACCACGCGGCGTCCGATACTCTGAAAGCGCTCCGCGGCATCCTCTGCCAGCTCGCCGTACAGGCGCGCGGTCGAGCCCTCATCTCCGTTGACCTGGAGCGACACGCAGTCGATCCACTGAGCGGTCCCTGCCGCGATCATAGCGCTGTAGAGCGAGAGATCATTCGGATCCACATGGACCGAGCGCGGATGGTGCAACGGATCCCAGCTCCGGATCCACTGCGCCATGTCGCGTAGCTCCAGGGGACTGAACTGGGCGAAGTTCGGTGAACCAGGAGCCGCGTTCTCCTCGCATAGCGTCCATTCGACACCGGGCAGGTAGCCGAAGTGCGCGACGAGCTGCTTGAGGAAGAGCCGACGCCTGCGGCTCGCCGCCCCACCTAGCCACTGAATGTTCGTCGGCTCACGCTCTGCGAGAACCAGCTGAATCAGGATCCCGCGCGTTTGCGCATGGCGCAGGACGAGATCCCACTCCCCCATCCGGCGAACGGCGTAGTTGAGAGCATCCGCTGGGTCGATGGGAAAGCGGGCGCCACCGCTGTTCGATACGAAAGGAAACGTATCCCGTCCGTCACCGCCGAGGTTCATCGGCATCACGTAGAGCGCATTGGCACCGACGGACTCCAGGTAGTTGAGCGCGCCGACGATGCCGCGACCGCGTCCACCACCCCAGTCAGGGTCGCCCGCGCGCCAGTCGATGCGGTGCGGTGTGAACTCGTGGAGGAAGTCCGGCGCCCCGCCAGCCTCGCCCAACGGGCCTCCGTCGAAGCCATCGACGGCCCCGTCAAACCCAGCGTAGCCGAGGAAATTCTCGGGGCTGCCCACGCCGGCCTTCACGAACAGGGATCGGTCAGCGTGCCGCAGGTGGCCACTGCCGTCGGCCTGGATAGGACCCTTACCGTAGAAGCCTGACGAGCCGAGATCGGGGGGCTCAACCGCAACGAGAACCGACCGCCCGAAGACGGGGAGACCGGCGCTTGAAAAGGGAGACTCGACGTTGACGTTCTCACCGTAGCGGAGGATCGCTACGCCACGCCAGTCCCCCGGAATCGCGGGCGGCGTAAAGCGCACCTTCCAGACGTCTCCGCGGGGCCCTCCCCCGCCATCGCCGGCGAAAAACCCTGGGACGAGAACGGACTCGCCGTCCGGCCGAGTCAGCGTCAGGTCGAAGCGATAGTCGAGCCAGGGATTACCCGGTGAGATGTCTCCCTGGGCCGGCGGTCCGCCGTGGATCGGCGAGAGCAACCCGGTGGCAAAGGTGAGCTCGAGGGGCTGCCAGGCGATGGCACGCTGCCCAGGAAGCATCGGCAAATCACCGAGATCAATCCCCTCAGGCGGCGTGCCGCCCTCGTTTCCGCCACCACCTGAGTCGCCGGTGGCGGACCCCCCGCTGCTGCAGGCGATGAGCAGTGGAACACAAAGTCCAAGCGTGTGAAGGAACGAGCGGAAACCGCGAGTGGGTACGTGATTCACAGGCGCCGGCATGCAGGGGTACGATCGAGGGAGGCCATCTTAGAAGATCCAGCGAACACCCAGTCCCGCGTAGGTCTGGTTCGAATCGATCTGGATGAGATCAAACCAATCCTGGAGCTCGGAGTCCATGACTCGTGAGTAAGCAGCGAACCCCGTGAGCACCGTGCCGGGCCGGATCTCGTGATCCACGGTGACTCGCGCGCGCGCGTCCGCAAGACCGCCCACGTCGTCAGGGATGCCGTAGTTCCAAAACGTCTGATCGCCGTCCATCCAGCCGAGGCCGAGGCTCGTATGCACGCTCGTCTCCTCGGTCAGCTCGTAGGAGTGGTTGAGCCCGCCCTCGATGTAGAATCCATCCACCTCGTCGAAGTCGTAGTGAATCGTCATGCTAGGGCGAAGCGACAGCCACTTCTTCGGGAGCTGATAGAGCCCGGAGAGCATGAACTCAGACGTTGCGCCGCGCTCGCCGAAGGGGAACTCGGTCCCGTTTGGCAGGTTGTAGTTGATGAACCCGCCGGTCACGAGAACGCTGTCGCCGAGCTTTTGCTCGTAGAGCAGGTTGTAGTCGATCTGACTGAACTTGCCCGCGTGCCCGTTCGGGAGCCAGGCGTCACCTGTGTCGTTCGAAAGGTCCATGTTCGCGAACGTACGAAGGATAATGCGTCCTTCCTGCTTCGCAGGTAGCGAGACATCAACGGTCGGCTGGATGACGCCCTCCTCGTTCTGGACCATGCCGCGATGGACGTAGGCGCTCGCCACATCGACGCCCACCACGAGATCGGGCCGGGCATCCTCAGTGACGATACACGAGGAGACAAAGGCGGCAGACCCGAGGGCCACAGCGCGGAGACTGATGTAAAACATGGGACGGGGGGGGCAAGGGGGGGGAAGGGGCGTCCACGCGACCGGTCGACGCGTAGAGAATACGGCATCAGTTTCCGGTGAACTTCCAGTCGCGCAGCGCGAGGAAACCGCCACGCGTCCAGGCAGTGAGCTCACAGAAGCCGTTCGTGGCGAAGTCGCCTGGCACCGCGAGACCATTGAGTCGATCCAGTTTATCTCCAACGAACAGCTCGTACGTGTCGACGCTCACGCGCAGGCGGAAGTCCACCGCAATGACGTCGCTCGCGTGGAGAGGGTCGCCGTTAGTTTCCAGGAAGTCCTGTGACAGGAGCGCCGCGGCGTCCGCTCCCATGAGGTCCGCAGAAGCCCCTGATCTGAGCGTTTCCGCGGAGGCGTCGGAATAGAGCGGAGTCCCATCCGCTTTGAACCAAGCGGCGCGGATCTTTCCCCAGTGGCGTGAGCTGAGCCCCATGCCAGAGCCATCGGGGAAGCCCACCACGAGGGTCACCTCAAGGTAGCTGCCATCCCTTCGTCGAAGCGCCCAGCCCCCCAACAGGTAATCCTCGCCACCCTGGTGACGGAGCGCCATGCGGCCGTTCAGGCCCCACTCTCCGGCAGGGACCGCGTGCGAGATAGCACTCGCTCCCGGTACGACAAAGGGCATAGGGAACTGCTTGTCCTTCATGGAGTCAGGGGTCACGCTCAGCGAGGACGCATCCTCAAACTTGCCAAGCGGCGCGCCGGTCAATTCGCCTCTATCGTCGGCGCCCACGTCGTCCGTTTGCAGGGACCAGAGCTTCCAGAAGCGAGGCTCCCGCTCGGTTTCAGGCTCATCACCCGTCGCCCACCAGCCCTTCAGCGAATCATCTTCGGGGGTGATTAGCGCGAAGCTGGCCCCGTCCGGGAGCGTTGCCGATAGAGCCGGCGAGAGTGGCTGAACGAGAGAAGTCGCCCGCTCCAGTTCCAGTTCCAGTTCCAGTTCCGCTTCCGCTTCCGCTTCCGCTTTAGCATCAGCCGCGTCCTTAGCCGCGGCGCCGGATTCG
>JBLIHL010000311.1:0-7253 GCA_047635895.1 Paracoccaceae bacterium
GTCGCTAGCCTGATGGCGGCGGACCTGGTCCTCTACAACGGCTTTGGCCTGGAGGGCTACCTGGGGCCCACCCTCGAGCGCGTCGCCAAGAGCGGCACAGACCTGGTGGCGATTGCCGAGTCCATCCTCGTGGAAGGCGAACCGATGCAGGACGCCGGCGTCTCGGATCCGCACGTCTGGATGGACCCGCACCTTTGGGCACGTACGGCGCCACTGATCGCCAACGCACTGGTGAAGGAACTTTCCCCCGGTGACCCGGCCATCGCAGCCATCCAGCAGCGAGCCGCGGCAACCCATTCGAGGCTCCTCGACCTCGATGCACGCGCAGCCGCAGCGCTGAAGACCATCCCGGAGACCACACGGACGCTCGTCACCGCCCACGACGCCTTCCGCTACTTCGGACGAAGGTACGGCCTCCGGGTCGAAGGTATCCAAGGCCTCTCCACCGCGAGCGAAGGCGGGCTCCAGGCCATCGAGACCCTCGTGTCGCTCTTGGTCGATTCGAAGATCCCCGCCGTCTTCTTCGAATCCACCGTCTCCGAGCGAAACGTCAAGGCGCTGATCGAAGGCGCAGGGGCCCGCGGGCACATCGTTGCGCTGGGCGGCACGCTCCACTCGGACGCGCCCGGATCCGCCGGCACGTACGAGGCGATGATGAAGCACAACATTCAGACGATCGCGAGCGCCCTTGGGGGCCGCACCGACTCGATGTCTGACGCCGCCTTACCCGGGGAGGCGCTCAAGTGATCGTACGCCAAGACCTGGAGGTGCCATTCGCCGTGCGCGACCTCGTCGTCGCCTATCGAGCCGAGCCGGTCCTCTGGAACGTGACGTGGTCCGCACGCCCCGGAGCGCTGTCGGCCATCGTAGGCCCGAACGGTGCCGGCAAGTCCACGCTCTTGAATGCCGCCGTCGGACTGGTCCCAACGGTGAGCGGCGAGGCCACCTTCTGGGGCCTCCCGTTCAAGGAAGCGCGCGAGCGCATCGCCTACGTTCCCCAGCGCGAGTCCATCGACTGGGACTTTCCAATCACGGCGGCCCAGGTGGTCGAGATGGGCATCACGCGTGGGAGCAGCTGGCTCGTCCCGGACTTCCTCCCACAATGGAGCCACCGCCTGCTCGGGCGGAGTCAGGTGCTCGCACGGAAAAAGACTCGCCAGGCCCTCGAGCGGGTCGGCATGCAGGATTTTGCGCGTCGTCCCATCGGCGAGCTCTCTGGCGGCCAGCAACAGCGCGTTTTCCTCGCGCGCGCGCTTGCCCAGGAGGCCGACCTTTACCTTCTGGACGAACCGTTCGCAGGCGTCGACGTCGCCACCGAAGAGATCCTCACCCACGAGCTGCGCCAGCTTGCCCTCGCAGGCAAGACCGTCGTGGCCGTCCACCACGACCTTGAGGACGTGGCGGATCGCTTCGATGACGTGGTCATCCTCAACCGCGAGCTCATCGCGAGCGGTCGCGCGCGAGAGACGCTGACCGAGGAGACCATCGCGCGCGCCTTTCGACAGCCACGTAGCCCGATGGCGCAGGGCACCGCGCCCCCACGTTAGTGCTTTCGACCTACGGTCTCAGCCTCACCGCCGACAAGGGAACCTTCGAGCGGTGGCTGGATGTCCTGACACTATCCGGGGGCTACAACACCAACGTGGTGCTGCTCGGCGTGGCGCTTCTGGGGCTCAGCGCCGGCGCGGTCGGGTCGTTCGCGATGCTCAAGAAGCAGTCGCTCGTCGCCGACGCCTTTGCCCATGCGTCCCTCGTGGGCGTAGCCGCGGCTTTCCTGATTCAGGCCCAGCTCCACTCCCTGCAGGCCGGCAAAGGGGCTGAGGGGGCCGCCTCAGGTCCCGAGCGCAATATGATCGTCCTGCTGGTGGGCGCGGGCGTGGCGGGATCGCTCGCGGTGGCCGCCATCGAGTTTCTCGTGCGCAAGACGCGCCTCCGCGCCGACACCGCGACCGCCGCGGTGTCCAGCGCCTCCTTCGGCGCCGGCATCGCCACGCTGTCCATCGCGCGCCGCGTCAGCGGAGCGGACCAGGCGGGCCTCGATTCACTCATCTTTGGCGCCGCCTCCTCGATGACGCGCGCCGATGCGCACGCGATGGCGACCCTGGCGCTGACCGCCGCAGTCTTCACCGCCATCCTGTTCAAGCCACTCCGAGCCGTGGCGTTCAATGAGCGCTTCGCCCGCGCATCCGGCCTCCCGGTCCACCTCATCGACATGGCCCTCGGCGCGCTCGTCGCCGCCGTCACCCTGGCCGGCATGCAGGCCGTGGGGATGCTGCTCGTCGTCGCCCTCCTCATCACCCCCTGCGCCGCGGCACGCCTATGGACGCGCGCAGTCGGCCCTCTCGTGGCGCTGAGCGCCTTCCTCGGCGCAGCCTGCGGCGTCCTTGGCGTCTCCCTCTCGCGCGTCCTGCCATCCGTCCCCACAGGCGCCGTGGTCGTCTTGATCGCGGCCGTCGCCTTCGGATTCAGCGCGCTGTTCGCTCCTGAGCGCGGCCTCCTTGCGGGCCTCCGTCGTGAGCGCCGCATGCGGGCAAGCGTCGCCGCCCTGATAAGTGCGAACGCCCGGGAGGCTCAGCGATGATCGCTTCCCCATCTGACTTCCTTGTCCTGGACGCCGCGCCGCTGGCCGCCATCGTCCTCGCCGCCTCGACCCTGGCGCTCCTCGGTTCATTCCTGGTCCTTCAGCGACAGGCGATGATCGGCGACGCCATGGCCCACTCGGTGCTCCCCGGGCTCGTGATCGCGTTTGTCGTGACGGGTTCCCGAGCTCCCGGCCCGATGTTTACCGGAGCCCTCAGCGCAGCTCTCTTCGCCAGCCTCGCCATCAACGCCCTCACGCGCTACGCCCGCGTCGAACCGTCGGCCGCTATCGGCGTCGTCTTCACCACCCTGTTTGCCCTTGGCGTTCTCCTCGTAGAGACCACCGGCGCGCGCAACGTAGATCTTGATCTTGACTGCGTCCTGAGCGGCCAGCTGGAGCTCCTCTTTTGGCCGATCCAGCGCGACGCTTCCCCCTGGAGTCAGGAGTCCCTCGCGGCGCTCCCCCAGGCGCTCCTCACGCTCGCCGCCCTCTTCGCAACGAGCATCGTGACGGTCTTCTTCGGCTGGCGGCTTCTTCGGGCCACGATCTTTGATCGCACGTTCACCAAAGCGCGCGGCCTGCACCCTGGCCTCGTTCGAGGCGGGCTTCTTCTCTTTACGACGGCTACGGTGGTCGCCAGCTTCGAGGCGCTTGGCTCGATTCTCGTCATCGCGCTCCTCACCTGCCCACCCGCGGCCGCCCGCCTGCTCACCAGGCGGCTGGGCCCTTACGTGGTGCTCTCCGCGGCGCTCGGCGCCGCTGCGGGCCTCGTGGGCTACCTCCTCGCCACCCGCGGCGCGCCCGCCATCTTTGGCGGCACGATCGACGCCAGCGGAACTGTCGCCGCCACCGCCGGACTGTTCCTCGCACTCGCCGCTGTGGCCTCGCTGATTCGCCGCCCTCGGGCTACCTCGAACTGATCCCAACCATGTGTGGACGCTACGCACTGACGGTCGAGCCCGACGTTCTGGCCGCGCTCTTCGCGCTCAAGGAACTCACCGAGTACGACCAGCGCTACAACCTCGCGCCCAGCCAGGAGGCCCTCGTCATTACCCGGGGCCTTGGCGACAAGGAACGGGCCTCGCAGGCGATGCGCTGGGGCCTCATCCCGTCCTGGTCGAAGGACAGCAAGATCGCCTACAAGACGATCAACGCCCGTTCAGAGACCGCGGCCATCAAGCCGTCGTTCCGGTCCGCGTTCAAACGCCGCCGCTGCCTCGTTCCTGCAAGCTGGTTCTACGAGTGGAAGCGCGAGGGCAAGGAGAAGATTCCATTCCGCATCCAGCGCGCTGACGGCGCCCCACTCGCTTTCGCGGGTCTATGGGAACCATGGAAGGGCAGCGGGTCAGAAGCACCGCGCACAACGTTCACCATCCTGACCACGGAGGCCAGCGAAGATCTCGCCGGCCTCCACGACCGCATGCCCTGCATGATCGAACAGGGCGACTTCGACCGCTGGCTCACGCCTGAGGTCGAAGACGCCGAGGCCACGGCGCGACTCCTCAGGCCAGCACCGCAGGGAACGCTCGTCACGGACCGCGTGAGCACGCGCGTCAACAACGTCCGGAACGAAGGCCCCGAGCTTCTCACGCCCGACACCCTTTTCTGATCTTCAGATCCGTTCGGCCACGAGCCACTTCCCCCTCTTCACTATCGAGACCCTGGCGAGCCAGAACCATGAGCATCGACCCGCACAAACAGCACAGTCTTGACGTCGATGCATACTTCAAGCGAATTGGATACGACGGCAGCCGTGAGACGACGATCGAGACGCTTCATCAGATCGTCGGGTTCCACACGCGGGCCATTCCATTCGAGAACATCGATGTGCTGCTCGAACGGCGCATCTTCATGGATCCGGCTTCCATCGAGAAGAAGCTCGTGGGTGGAGGGCGCGGTGGTTATTGCTTCGAGCAGAACACGCTCCTGCAGCACTTGCTCGTCGCCCTGGGATTCGATGTCACGCCGATCAGTGCCCGAGTCCGCTATCAGAAGCCGAAGGGGTTCATTCCGCCTCGTTCCCACCTTTGCTTGATCGTGAAGATCGACGACGAGGACTGGCTCGCCGATGTTGGGATTGGCGGCCTCTCGCTGACGTCAGCCATTCGACTAATCCTGAACGACACGCAGGCAACACCGCATGACATTCGTCGCCTTGTTAGCGCGGGCGATTGGACCGGCCTGGGCCAGCGTGCACCGGACGCCGTCATCTACCATCAGGTCCGACTGGGAGACGAGTGGGAAGATGTGGCCGAGTTCACGCTGGAGCGCATGCACGCCATTGATGTAGAGATGGCCAACTGGTACACGAACATGCATCCGAGGTCCCATTTCCGCGACCGCTTGACGGTGGCTCGGGCGACCGTGGATGGACGCCTGACGCTGATCAATCGGGAGTTCAAGAGACGGGGGCCCGACGGAAGCACGGAGAGCCGGACGCTCACCGACGACGCAGAGCTCCTCCAAGTACTGGCTCAAGAATTCGGGATCAGCCTCCCACCGAGCACACGATTCCAGGAGCCGAGCCACGGCCGCAACGCCTCACTGTCCATCGAGTGAAGGCCTCGGCCTGACGCGGCGCGGCCGCGGTGCCTCATCTGGGTCTATGCCTGGGTCTATGCCTGGGGCCGCCATTTCTCTTGGTCGATTTCGCCGCTGGAGTGAGCGCTCGATCATGCGTCCGGGATGCATCGAGACGTCCATCTGCCATTAAGGGGCGATGGGCGTCGCGCCCTGGGCATGCTCACTGATGAGGCAAGGCTGCGGCCTGGCGTCGGGTCGATACGGAGATGGCAGCGCTCTAAACGGCATGAGTGCGATAGCGCCCACCCGCCGCCATGAGCATCTCTTCACCGGCTCTGACGCGGGGCTCATGAAGGCACCCTTAGTCGGCGGCAACGATCGAGCAAGGTGGGTCAGGGTGCTGGGCGACGTGGCGAATTGCAGGGATCTGTGGGAGGTGAGCTGCGTCTATGGGTTTCCGTCGCTGGCTCTCCCCTAACCGTCCCATCCGTATGGTCTCAATCCGTCTCCCGAGTTTCGTCGCGCTGTTCCTCGCCCAGGTCGCCCCGCTAGCCTCCGCGTATCTCGCTGCTCCGATTCCCGATGTTCGCGTTCCCAATGGAAGCGCGAATGGTCCCGTTCTCTGGTCGGACGCCGCCACATGGGGCGGCGTCCCTCCCGCAGCTGGAGACTCCGTCCACATCCCTATCGGGGTGGAGCTGATCTTGGACGTCACTCCCAGGCCGCTCTCCGAGCTGGTCGTGGATGGCCAGCTCACCCTTGGGGACGCGCCCGTCAGGCTGAGCGTCGACCACGTCATGGTGACGGGCGTGTTCCAGCTGGGAACCGAAAGCGCTCCGGCCACGCGGCCCGTGGGCATCGTGCTCTCCAACCGCTTCCATCGGCAGAACGACCCGGACGCGCGGCTCCTGGAAGTTCTCCCCGGGGGCGTGCTAGACGTCCACGGAACGCCCAGCTCCACGTCGTGGCTCCACCTTGCCGCCAACGCACGAGCGGGAGCGACCACGATTCAGGTAGAGACTTCCGTGGACTGGCGCGTCAGAGATCGGATCGTCATCGCTTCGACGGACTTCGACCTTGAGCAGGCTGAAGAGCGCACCCTCATCGCGGTGTCGCCCGACGGAAGGCACTTGACGCTAGATCGCCCCCTCGACTTCATGCACTGGGGGAGCGTGGAGACCCTGGGCGTGGATCAAAGAGCAGAGGTTGCCTTGATCAACCGCAACGTGAAGATCTCGGGCGCCGATGGAGAAGGGGGGCATCTCCGATTCCTGAGCCACGGCGGGACGACTCGGATTCGAATGTCGTGGGCCGAGCTCGAGGGCCTCGGAGTCCCTGGCCAACTGGGCCAGTACCCCATTCACTTTCACCACTTCGGCTACGGAGCTGGCTCCTACATCGACTCCACCAGCATCCACCACTCCTTGAACCGAGCGGTGACTCTGCACGAGGCCCACGATGTGCTGATCCGAAACTGCCTCGCCTACGAGACGCTGGGGCATGCCTTCTTCATGGAGGACGGAACCGAGCGAAACAACCGGCTCGAGGGCAACATAGGTCTTTCCACAAGGGCTCCATCCCCCGAGAACCAGCTCCTGCCCAGCGATGCCACCCCGGCGACGTTCTGGCTTCCGACGACTGGCAACGCGCTGGTCGCCAACGTTGCGGCAGGATCTGAAGGCCACGGGTTCTGGTACGACATCAGCCACGCGAGCCAGCTCCTCGACCCGCCGACCTTCGAGGGCAACGTCGCCCATTCCAATGCGCTCAACGGCTTCTACAAGCATGATTACCGCGCCGTCGGAACTCCTCTTCCCGTGCGGGAGTTCATCGACTTCACGGCCTACAAGAACCGCGGTTTCGGCCTCTACTACCGCACGGCGGACCTGAACGCCGTTTGGCGAGGCGCCCATCTCGCGGACAACGCGACGGCGGTCTTCTTCGGGTCCACCGGCACCCAGGTCGACGGGCAGAATCACACGGCTCTCGTGAACAGCTTCGTCGTCGGCGAAACAGCCAACATCGGGACCCCCATCTCCGCGGGTGAACTTTTGCGGGGCCGGAGCCTCCCCATGCCCAGCCGCCCAACCATGGAGCTCCTGGGCCACGAGCTGTACGAAGGTCACGTGGAGTCGCGCGGAACCGTCTA
>JBLIHL010000312.1:0-7239 GCA_047635895.1 Paracoccaceae bacterium
CATCGAGACCGTACAGGACCTCTCCCAGGACACGATGGTGGCACTCGCAGGCGCCATCGACCGCCACGACCCCTCCAAGGGCGCCCGCTTCTCCACGTGGCTCCTCGCGATCGCCAAATACACCCTAAGTGACGAGATGGACCGCCGCGGTGCGCTGAAGCGCGGCAGCGGCGTGAAGCCTCTGGCCCTCGATGGCGTTGAGGGCATGGACCCTGACTCTGGCGACCTATCACCTGACGAGCATTACGAGCTTGAGGTCTTCGACGCCAAGGTGGAGGCGGCCCTGCGCCAGCTGGAACGCGACGCGGAGCTGCTCGACTTCGAGACCTTTCGCCTCCGCGTTCTCGAAGGCCAAAGCGGCCGGGAAGTCGCGGAAGCCCTCGGCACCAGCGAGCCGACCGTCAGCCGGCGCCTGGCACGCGCCCGGACGTTGCTCCAAGGCCTGCTTTTCGACGTGTTTGCCCGCTTTTCGTTCTCCGACGATGAATGGCAGGAAATGGAGCGAAATGGCCTGGGCCGAATTCCCAACAAGACGGAGGACAGCACCTTCGACGAATCCGTCGCCGAGATCTACGGCCGCATTGCGGCCCGACAAATGGGTGCCACCGAGGCCCTCCCGGGCGCCCACTAGAATAGGGCTCCCGAGGGCGCCTCGCCGTCCAGCCAAGACGCCACCGCCCTGCCCGCTAACTCTCCACTCGATTCAGTCCCATGGCCCAACCGCTTTTAGGATTCCTCGCCTTCGCCCTCGGCACGGTCGTCGTCCTGACCGTCCCCGTGCTCGCCATCTGGGCGCTCGTCCAGGTCCTTCGCGGCCTCGGGCTCGCGCTGGGAGGCATCCTCAGGTTGGCCGCTGGTCTCATTCGACACGTGGCACGCTTCGTGATCGCTGAGGTTCGCGACGCAACCCAGTTCGCTGGGAGTATCGTCACCCTTTGCCTCATCCTCCCGCTCTGCCTGGCCAGCTTTGGCCTCTTGCGCTGGAAGGCAGGACGCCACTACCTCGGCGCTGTCGAGGACGAATTCACCGGCGCGCTGGCGAGCCTCTACCGCATCGGGCTTGGGCACCCGGTTCGACTGCTCGGTCTTGGCGCATTGACCGAGGGCATCGAGCGTCGGATCCCCGACGTCGTGAATCGCGAGCCCCGGACCGGCCGCTTCGCGGGCAGTCCATCCGCCTTCCCCCGTCGTGCAAAGGCATCTGGGACGCCGTCGTTCGAGGGCTACCAAATCCAGGAAGAGCTGCAAGCGGGCGGCTCGGGCGCACGTCTGTTTTGCGCGATCCCCACGGATAAGCGCGCCAAGGAGATGGCCAAGCGAGGCCTCTCTGTCCCCCAGCGCGTCGTGATCAAAGCCTTCGACCTTGAGTACGGCTCCACGATCCCTCAGATCGTCCGCGAGAGCCGGTCCCTGGAAGCCGCCAAGAACCTTGGCCTCATCCTCGAGCACGAACTCGGCGAAGGCACGTTCCACTACGTCATGCCCTTCGTCCCCGGTGAAGGCCTCGACCAGGTCACGCGCCGCATGCACGCGATGAGCGGACCGGACGGCCTCTCCGACCGAGACCTCAAGAGCGTCATCGCGTACAGCCGAGACCTCTGCGACCAGCTTGGGCGCTTCCACAACGAAGGCCTTTGGCACAAGGATGTGAAGCCTTCCAACCTCCTCGTCGCAGGGGGCCGCCTGCAGGTCGTCGACTTCGGCCTCGTCACGCCGCTCGAGTCGGCGCTGACCCTCACCACCCACGGAACCGAATTCTTCCGGGACCCGGAGCTCGTGCGACTCGCACTGGCGGGCAAGCTCGTCAAGGACGTCGACGGCGTCAAGTTCGATCTGTATAGCGCGGGCGGCGTCCTGTACTCGATGATCGAGAACAGCTTCCCCGCTCACGGATCCCTCTCGTCGATCTCGAAGAGAACTCCAGAAGCCCTGCGCTGGATCGTCCGCCGGGCGATGGCCGACGTCGACAAGCGCTACGCATCGGCGGCCGAGATGGCCCGCGATATCGATGTGCTGGTCCTCGCCGAGGATCCCTTTAGCGTGAAGCCCGCGCACCTCCCCTCCGTCCAAGGCGCCAATGGAGAGCCCAATGGAGGAAACAGCGGTGACGCGGGCAACGCCGCGCGAGCATCACACGCATCCTTCACGCCACCGCCCCGCCAAGACGGACGCCAAAACGATGGACGCCATGCGCCCAAGGACGCTCCGTCGGATGAGGACGTGCAGCGCGTCAACGCCTTCGGCATGACGGCTGAAATTCGCGGCCTCGGCCGGATGAAGGAGTCCATCTCCAAGGCGGCCCATCACCATTCGCCAGCCGGACGTCGCGCAAGGCGCGCAACCGCGGCCGAGGAGCGCCGCGTTCGCGCCGAAGCAGCCCGTGATGCTCGCAGGGCCGCCAAGCAGGATCTCCGCTCACAGCGCCGCGGGATGCTCCGCGTCGTTGGCACCCTCGCCATCTTCGGCGGGATCGTCGGTGGCATCATCGCAGTGGACGAGAACATGGGGCGCTCGACGAACGCAGCGCACCCTGGGACGCCTCGTCCATCAGCGCCCGCCCAGGACCCGCTCGAGGACGCACTTCGCTTCCTCGATCAGGATGACACGGAATCCCGCTATCGCGAGGCGGCCGAGGGATCGCTTAGAACCAAACAATCCAACAACGCCCGCAGCACCGGCTCCCCAAGGCGTCTCCACCCCGCGACCGAGCGTGAGCTCGGCAACCTCGGTTCGGTGCCACGCGTGCTGATCCTGACCGATGGCCCCGACTCTGGGCTTACGAGTGAGGTGCGGTTTGCATCGGATCGCCTTCGCCAGCTGGGGGCCATCCCCGTCGGCGTCGACTCATCAGGGCGCCTGCTGTCGGATGACCGCCTCACCCCACTCTTCGCCAAGGCACGTCTTGAGCTGAGCCGCGCGAGCGGAAGCCTGAGTGACGCGGAAGCACGGCTCGCCAGCCTGGCAGCCAAGAGCGAGTGGATCGACGCCGTCTACTGGCTGCGGCGCCAGCCGGGCACAGGCAATCTGCACACGTCGTTCGCGTCGGCGCTCGAAGCTTGCGAGGACACGACGTGCGACAGTCCCGAGGAGTGCCCATCGGACGGCACAGAATCCAGCACCGCAACCTGCGAGAGCGAGGACGGCATCACGCGCGCGATAGCCACCTCACAAGTCCGCCACTGATCGAAGCCTGACGGACAAAGCCATTGAGTCGCGAAAAGACGCTCCTAGGAGCGTGTCGCAGATAGACAAAGGGCCCCACGCTAAAAGCGCGGGGCCCTTCTCAGTTGGAGGGAAGTCGCCCTCACTTCTGCAGCCACCGCCCCATGCCGCCGCCTCCTGCTAAGGGCGGCGCGCCGGAGAATTACGGGCGCGATGTGAAGGCATGACTTCCATTCCCGACAGGAGGAGCTGCGCTCCTCCCCAATAGCTTCCTTCCATTGCAGTCTTCGGGACGGGAAGCCCATCTCAGCCGCTATTCGCTGAGAAACCTGTGCGGAATTCGCACAAATGCCACCAGGAATCATCCTTTTGGACGGTTGCAGCGACCGAACTACTCTGCTGAAAGCCCCTTAGCGACCTGCGGGTTCGGGCAACGCAGCGAAGCGGTCAAGGCGGCGTACTACGCGGATCCAGCGATTCGCGGGCACGCTTGATTGTCAGAGTATCGCGTGGATCGCTACTTCATCATCGCTCACGGTCACAACACCGACTACGGCGCCGTCGCTCCTGGCCATCGCCAGTGCGCCGTGCCAGTCCGTCGAAATAGCAATGCGGCGATCCACCGTGACCCGGTCACCCTCGATTCGCAGCCGCGAGCTGGCGATGCCCAGCGGATCACGACCCACATCGCGTACCAGGATCAGGTCTTCCGGCTCCGTTAGCGCACGGCGCGGAGGTGCCCCCGCCAAAGCCGATCCGTTCCCTTGGAGAAGGCCAGGCCACGCATCGCCAAAGAGCCCGGGGGAAAGCACTCCCATCGGGCTGCTCCCCAGTCCCTGGACGCCCGGAGCCTCCAGCTCCCCCACCTCAAACGATCGACCCGCGATCGCGAGCACGGCGTTGCCCCCTCGCGCGTCCTCGGGAACGCTCATCAGGTCCCAGGGCCCCACGAGGCCGTCGGACGTCGCATGCATCCAGCCCGCCTCCGTGGACTTGGTCCAGAGGATACGGCCTTCCTCCCATGTGAGGGTCGCACGTAGGAGCCGCGGCAGCGCTACGCCGGGCGGCAGGAGGTCGCTTCCTAGCGGCAGAGCCGGCGCCCAATCGAGCCACTCCTCGTCCACGTCCGCGTACAACCGAAAGCGCGTCCCCGTGGAAACCGCGGGGCCGCCCTGGACAGGTGTCGCCATCGCGACGCCGCCAATGAGCGCGGTACGCAGGGAATCGAGGTCGATGTCGAGGCCGCCCGTCAGGGACAGACCAAATTCGAACCCGCCCGTTTCCCAAAACACCGAGCCCTCCCGAACCAGCTGCGCGTAGGCCTCACGCACCCGCACGCGGACTTCCACCGAGGTGGCGTCACTCGCTAGCCCGACCGCAACGATGGTTCCGATCCGAACGCCGCGGTAGGTCAGCCCCGCGCCTGCTTGGATACCGAATCGAGTCGGCGCCTCAAGGACGATCTCCAGACCCATCCCCCCGCGAATTTCGTCCGCAAGTGGCGGCTCGGCAAGCGCCGTAAACTGCGTCCTTCGCTCGGCGTCCCTGGGTCCGGGGAAGAGCGCGAGGTACCGCGCGCCGATGATGGTCTCAAGGCCCTCCACCGAGTCGAGCGATAGCTGCGGGCGTACGACCCAGAACTGGGTCCCGGCGCGTGCGAGGTCGCCCGCCTCCTTCGCAAGCTGCACCTCCAGTCGGACGCCGTCTTCGTCGCCGGAAGAGCCCAGCGTGACGTCCCGCACGACCCCTACGTCAATCCCAAGGTAGCGAACGGAATCGCCCTCACCCACGCCGTAGCCATGAGCGGCATGAATGACGATCACAGGCCCGCGATCACTAGCACCGATCCACGTGAAGGCAATCGACGCCGCCACCGCTGCGATAGGGATCAGCCAGACGAGGTGCCGGAAGACCGACCGACGAGGTTCAGGCGCCGCAATCGCTACCGGAATAGAGTTCGAGTCAGTCATGATCGAGGCTTCGATGGGTCTAGCGAGGGAGGTAACGGCGCCAGCGGAGAGTCAGCCCAGAGCGCATGCGGATCGAAGAGCGCGGCGCTTAGGAGACTCAGGAGCACAACCGCAGTGAAAGCAAACGCCGCGGGACCCGGCGTAATCTCCACCAGGTCGCCAACCTTCACCCAGGCCACAACGACCGCTACGAGGAGAACATCCAGCATTCCCCAGCGGCCGGAAAGGTCGACGATGCGCCAGCTCCAGCGGCGCGCGCGCCGCTGAAGTGAACGACGGCCGATCGTGATCGCGAGCAAGCCGCCGATCTTCAGGAGCGGAAAAACGATCGAGCAGAGGAAGACTGTTCCGCCGACGAACCAGTCGCCGCTTCTCAGTAGACCGAGGCTCCCCGACCAAATGCTGGCCTCGCTACTGTGCCCCAACTCCTCGATCCGCATGATCGGAAGGGTCACTGCGGGAGGAAAGAGAACCAGCGCAGCGATCGCCATGGCCGCTACGCGGCGGGACACATCGTCCGCCCGGGAACCGGCGCCGTGCACCTGGGGAAGGCGTGAACCGCAGCGCCCGCACCGCGCGGTCAGCGTAGCGCTCTCGGCGGCAGACTTCACGCCCGGTGCGAGCACCACGCGACTCACGAGCCCGCAGCACGGGCACGCGGCCAGGTTCTCCGACGAAGCATCCATATCGCTCATCCTGCAACCCCCTGCCTGGAACTCTCCTGTTCGGTCGAATGGGCACGCGGCTGAGCACGCGGCCTGCGCAGGACCAGCGCACATCCAATCAGGATGAGCGCCAGGCCCGAAAGCGTCCAGGCAGTCACGCGCTCATCACCGACAGTCGTACCTATCGCGAGTGCAATCGCCGGCGTCACGTAGGCAATCAGCGAGAGCGAGACGGCGCTCGATGTTCGCAGTACCCAGAAGTAGAGCGTGAAGGTGAGCACCGTCCCCATTCCTGCAAGGTACACGAGTCCACCGATGGCGGCAGCCCCGTGCGGGAGCCGGATGCCTCCCTCTAGCGTAAACGCCGCCACCAGCAGCAGAATCGATCCAATGAACAGTGCCGATCGGTTGAGAAGCGCCGCGCTGACGCCCCCCCCGTGCTTCTTGACGTACGCCGTGGAGAGCGCTGAAACGGTGGGGCTCAGGAGCAGAACCGCGCCGCGCAGGGTCGCGTCACCACCCACGGCGGCAATGTCGGTGAAGAACAGGAGCACCACACCGAGGAAGCCAACGAAGAGCCCCAGCCACTGGAGGCCGACGATCCGCGTCTCCGGAAGGTAGAAGTGGCCGATCAGCGCCGTCTGAATCGGGTAGATCCCCCATAGCACCGCCGCGAGCCCCGAAGGCAGCGTTTCCTCGGCCCAGTAGACGATCCCGTAGCTGATCGAGAAGTTGCCAAGAGCCATGGCGGCCACGAGGCGGGGCGTAGGTCTCCCGCCCCCTTCACCGCGGTGAATGAGCCCAGCGATCGGCAGCATGATCAGCCACGCCAACGCGAAGCGAAGGCCCGCGCTCCCGAGGGGCTCCATGTCCTGCAGCCCTTCCTGGAGGACGAACCAGGTCGACCCCCAGACAAGGCACATGACGAGGACCGCAACCCCCGTGAATGGAGAGCGCCCCGTCAAAGACTCGAGTCGACGCCGGATGCGTCCGACCCGTCCTCGCCTTCAACAACGGCTTCGGCTTCTTCGGGGCTCGTCATGAAGCTCCCGCCGAGGGCGACGTGCAGATCCACACGTGCCTGGTAGAGCTCGCGCCGCGCTGCCAGATACGCGGATTCAGCGACCAGCTGTCGACGCTGGGAGCCCAAGACGAGCTCGATGCTTACCAGGCCTTCCTTGTACTGCTCGTCACTCAGGCTGGTCGCGTCCTGGGCCAAGTCCACGGCCGACGAAAGGAATCCAATACGTTCACGCAGGAGCAGCTCGGCGTCGAGTGCGTTCTCCACCTCGAAGAACGCGCGCAGCGCAAGCCCGGCGAACTGCGAGCGCGCCGCACGCATCTCTGCCACGGCCTCGTCGACCTGTGCGCGGCGGCGCCCGCCATCGAAAATCGGTGCGGTCAGTGATGCCGCAAAGGACCACACGGTGAAGTCTCCGTCG
>JBLIHL010000313.1:0-7238 GCA_047635895.1 Paracoccaceae bacterium
AATCTCGGAGGAAATCTCGGAGGAAATCTCGGCCTGGATCGGGAAAGACAGGAGCCAGCGCCGTTCGACCTGGGCCTCATCATCCAGATCCCGAGGGGGAGCGTCTTCCATCATGACGGCTGCCCGTTGGCCTCGTGCGATCGCGGCGCCAGGCGATCCTGTGAGCCGAAGAGCCGGCGTCTCTGCCCCTGGTGGCGCTTCAACCGCTTTGGGTAGAGCGCGATCGATCGCGTCGTCGCCCGGAGCGTCGGCGTTACGAACCAGCATTGAAAATGCGCCGGCGCAAGCAATCGCCACGCAAGCCAATGCCATTCTCTGTCCGCGATGCATCGAGCCAGGGTATTGGATGCAGCGCGGTGACAGCACATGGTGGGTCACGGTCTCGGTTGGAGGGGACGGCGATCCCTCGGGGCGAGTGATGCCGAGCATTGTACGGGCCGTAGTGCGCAGTGGCTCTACGCATGGTGCGAAGCCTCGCGGCTATCGGCCTCTTCTCGATTCGGAGTCCGTCCGGGAGGGTCAACGGAGCTTTAAAGTTGCAACCCACCTGACAGTTTTACCTCCCTGCACCCCGCTAGCCTTGCGAGTCTTCCTCTTCTTCCTCTGGGCCGCGCTCACGATCTGGTTCCTGACGTCTCCTTCGTCGTCGCCGGTTGAGGGGAACGTGCGCGAGCGAATCAAGGTTTCGAAAGAGCAAATCAGCACCTCGCCGATCCGGGAGTCGATCACGGATCCGCCCACGGTGCGGATCGGCGGCGTGGATCAGAAGTGCTCTGATTGCCACGCGCTCTTCGCCTCCCTCGACGTGACGCCGAGCCACATTCGCCAGCACACGGACCTAGTGATGAACCACGGCATGAACGGTCGCTGCTTCAACTGTCACTTCAAGGACGATCGGAACCTTCTTGCGCTGAACGACGGATCGACGGTCGGGTTCGCTGACTCCACGGATCTCTGCGCGCGGTGCCACGGCACCGTCTTCCGCGACTGGGAGCTCGGCATGCACGGGAAGACCATGGGGTCCTGGGACGCCAGCTCCGGCAAGCAGTGGCGCTACCGCTGCGTCGACTGCCACAACCCGCACTCGCCGCGGTTCCCGAAGATCGAGGCGCTGCCAGGGCCCAACACCCTTCGCATGGGCGAGCCCTACCACCACGACAGTGCCGCCCAGGATCGCAACCCGCTCGAACGCTGGAAGCAGATCAAGACCGACGCCGCCCAGGAGGCGAATCACTGATGGATACCACCCCAACTTCGTCCAGCGAGCCCAAGGCGGCTTCCCGTCAGTTTGGACCAGGACTGAACCGACGGAGCTTTCTCCGTAGCGGCGTCACGATGGTCGGCGGCATGTCTGCCTTCGTCGCGGCGCTTAGCCCCCTGCGTGATCTCGACGAGGAGGATATTCCCTCCGCCGAGGAGTTCATCCAGAAGCACTACAAGGAAATGAACCCTTCGGAGATGGAGGGCGCGCTGGATCGGATCACCAAGGAGGTGGCCAAGCGCTGGGACCTGGAGGCCAACGTTCGGGATATCCGCCCCCGCGAGGGCGTGGAGTTCGTCTATGCGCTGAACCTCTCGCGCTGCGTCGGCTGCCGCAAGTGTGTTCATGCCTGCGTCGAGGAAAACAACCAGAGCCGCACGCCGGAGATGCAGTACATCCGGGTCCTCGAGATGCCGCGCGGCACCAACGACATCGAGCGGGGAAATCACCACTACGATCACCCTACGGTTCCGGACGACGATCACTTCTACATGCCGATTCAGTGCCACCAGTGCGCGAATCCGCCGTGCGTGAAGGTTTGCCCCGTGGAAGCGACCTGGCAGGAGACCGACGGCATCACCGTCGTCGACTACGACTGGTGCATCGGCTGCCGCTACTGCGAGGCCGCGTGCCCCTACTGGGCGCGCCGCTTCAACTTCGCGGAGCCCGAGATACCGAAGGAAGAGGTCAACACCGAGATGAGCTACCTCTCCAATCGCCCACGGAAGAAGGGCGTGATGGAGAAGTGCACGTTCTGCCTCCACCGCGTTCGCGAAGGGCAGATGCCGGCCTGCCTGGAGGCCTGCCCAGTGGGCGCTCGCAAGTTTGGCAACATCCTCGACCCGGAGAGCGAAGTCTCGAACATCCTGCGTACCAAGCGGGTCTTCGTGCTGAAGGAGGACGTGGGGACGATCCCGCGCTTCTTCTACTACTTCGATGAGCGCTACCCGGCTGCTCCAGCGGCTCCGAATGCAGGGACCGCAGGTGAAGGACGGTGAAGGAGTACGCACGCTTTCTATGGCGCTGCTTCCGCCTCAGCTTTGTGGGGGACTGGCGCTACCACCTCTGGATGGGGCTTCTGTCCGCGTTTGCGCTCCTAGGCCTGAACGCGTACTGCAAGCAGCTCGTCTACGGGCTCAGCACGACCGGTCTGACCGACGAGGTCTCCTGGGGGCTCTACATCGCGAACTTCACGTTCCTCGTGGGGATGGCGGCGGCCGCGGCGATGCTCGTGATTCCGGTGTATATCTACCGGAACAAGGAGCTACACGACCTCGTGATCTTCGGGGAGCTGCTAGCGGTCGCGTCCATCATCATGTGCCTGGCCTTCGTCATGGTCGACCTGGGCCGACCTGACCGATTCCATCACCTGCTGCTGCGGTTCAACTTTCCGATCTCGATGCTGACGTGGGACGTGGTCGTGCTGAACGGCTACCTGCTCCTGAACCTGCACATCTGCGGCTATCTGGTGTACTGCGCCTATCGGCGCAAGAAGCCATCCAAGGCGTTCTACATCCCGTTCGTGGCCGTGGCGATCGGCTGGGCCATCAGCATCCACACGGTGACCGCGTTCCTCTACGTGGGCCTGGGCGGCCGACCGTTTTGGAACTCCGCAATCATCGCCCCGCGCTTCCTGGCGTCCGCCTTCGCGGCGGGGCCCGCGTTCCTCATCCTGACGTTCGCCGTCCTGGACCGCTTCACCACCTACGAGGTGAAGCCCAAGGCCATTCAGACGCTTCGCGGCATCGTCGCCGTTGCGCTGCTGATCAACATGTTCCTGCTCGTGTGCGAGGTGTTCGTCGAGTTCTACACGGACTCCGCCCACGGCATCTCCGCGCACTATCTGTTCTTCGGGTTGGGGGACAAGACCGGCTTGGTGCCTTGGATCTGGTCCGCGATTGCCCTCAACACCTTCGCGCTTCTCGTTCTCGTGACCCCCGCCGCGCGCAAGAAGCTGCTCCTGAACACCGCCTGTGTCGCGCTCATCGTCGGTATCTGGATCGAGAAGGGGATGGGGCTCATCGTGCCCGCGTTCATCCCGACGCCGATCGGCGACGTCGTCGAGTACGTGCCGACGCTCAACGAGACACTCGTCTGCCTGGGGATCTGGGCCTTTGGACTCTTGCTCTACACGATCTTTGTCCGCATCTCGATACCCGTCCTGACCGGCCGCATGACCCAAGGCCGCGACTACGACCCCAATGAACATCTGACCGCCACCGTTTCGAACCCGGACAGCCAACCCTATGAAGCTTCTTAAAATCGCTGGTATCGCGGTCGCGCTCGCGTCGATCGGTGCGTATCTCGTGCCTGACCCGCACTCGGTGGCGGCGGCTGAGCCCGGCGCGGGCCTGGCAGCCGCCATGGCGCCTGCCAGCGCGCCTGCGCCCAGCCCGGCCTCTCTTAGCGCTAGTCTGCCGCCGATGCATCCGGCGGTCGCCCAGGCCATTGGGCTCCCCGAGATATCGGAGATCTCGCGCGAGTGTGTGGACTGTCACAAGAAAGAGAGCGTCGGCCTCTATCAGCAGTGGGGATCGAGCAAGCACTACCGCGGCAACGTCGGCTGCTACGAGTGCCACATGGCGGACCGCACCGATGCGGACGCCTTCCTGCACTACGACCGGATGATCTCCGTGATCGTGAGCCCCAAGGACTGCGCGCGCTGTCACTCGAAGGAGGTGGAAGAGTTCCTCGGCTCTCACCACTCGAAGGCTGGCCGTATCCTCGGTTCCCTCGACAACGTCCTTGCTGAGGTCGTGGAGGGTAACCGCGGACTCAAGACGGATGCATTCCCGAACGGCGTGTCGTCGGCCGCCGTCAGCGGCTGCTGGCAGTGTCACGGCACGGAGGTCAAGGTACTGCCTGGCGGCAAGCTCGACCCGGCCACCTGGCCGAACACCGGCATCGGCCGCCTCAACCCGGACGGCTCCGAAGGCGCTTGCACGGCGTGTCACACGCGCCACGAGTTCTCGGCCGCCCAGGCGCGGCACCCGAACACCTGCGGCAAGTGCCACATGGGGCCGGATCACCCGCAGAAGGAGATCTACGAGGAGTCGAAGCACGGCATCGCGTTCTTCGCAAACATCGACAAGATGAACCTCGAGTCGAACAAGTGGATCGTCGGCGAGGACTACTTTTCGGCACCGACCTGCGCCACCTGCCACATGTCGGAGACCAAGAACCAACGGGTGACCCACGACGTTGGCCTGCGGATCTCCTGGAACAATCGCCCCGCGGTCTCCATCCGTCCTGAGGTCTCGGACGCCAAGCTTGGACTCCCCGGCCAGGCCATTGGCTGGGAGACCCGCCGTGACAACATGAAGGACGTCTGCCTCAACTGCCACAACACGCAGTGGGTCGACAACTTCTACGTGCAGTACGACGGCCTCGTCGAGCTCTACAACGAGAAGTACGCCAAGCCGGGCCTTGCGCTGTACGCGCTGGCTCAGCCGCTTCTGAAGCCGGTGAAGTTCAGCAATAAGATCGACTTCACCTGGTTCGAGATCTGGCACCACGAAGGCCGTCGTGCACGTCACGGAGCCTCGATGATGGGTCCCGACTACACGCACTGGCATGGCACGTACGAGATCGCCAAGCACTTCTACAGTGAGTATCTGCCGCAGCTAGAAGAGCTCGTCGAAGACAACCTCGACTCCGAGGACGCCAAGCGCGCCGCGGCGGCCCAGGCCCTTCGGGAGAAGATTGACGCGGTCCTGGCTACCGATGACCACAAGTGGTTCATCGGTGGGATGGACACCGGGGAAGCGGCCCGTCGGGCCGAATCAGCTGACGAGTTCCGTAAGCGCTACAAGTAGGTTATCTGATGAAACGCGAACCACTGAACCTGACGGAAGAAGACGGCTATGACGCGCTGCGTGGGCACGTGCTCGACCGCGCGCTGCTCGGCCGCGAACGCTACGGCCCGACGATCGACGAAGGGGCGCTCCTGCGCCTCATCCAGGATCGCGAGGTCATCCGCTTCCCGACGTACATCACCTACGAAGATGAAGCCCTCATGGACGGTGAGTTCGCGTGGGCACGCCCGCGCGGCGAGCGGCCCAAGGACGGCTACGACATCGTCGTGGCGACGATGTTCCAGGACCGCCCCGAGGACCTGGTGGCCATCGTGGCCTACCACCTCGTGCGGGTGAACTACCTCGACGTGGCGACGCACACCGAGGCCGAGCTCTTCGGCGCGGCGCTGCTCGGGATCGAGATTGACGATTACTACTCGCGTCTGTGCGGGCTGGCGGACGAGCTTCCGCGTCCGGCTATGCGTGAGATCCTTGAATTCGACGATGAGGATCAGAACTTGCCCGTGGTCGCGCCCCAGGCGATGGGCGCGGGAGCGAGCGCGAGCGGAGGGTGCGGCCAAGGCTGCGGCTGCGTGTAGGGATGCAACAGACAAGCGGACTCTTGATCCACCTCGACGTGAGCCTTGCGGGGACGCCCGGGGCCGACGTCGCGGTGGAGCGGACATTGCTGGCACGGGGCGACGTAGCCCTTGGCGAGCGGAACGGCGGGTACTGGCCTGCTGTGCTTGAGGCTCCGACCGGTCGAAGAAGCGTGGACGTGGTCCGCGAACTCGAACGAGTGGACGGTATTGCGAAGGTGGACGTGGTGTTCATCAGTACGGACGAACCATCAGGAAAGACGACGTGAAGCAGATCAATCGGCGAGACTTGTTGCGCAACGCGGCCATGGCGGCTGCCACCTCGGCTGCTGCGCGGGCGGCGTCTCTGGGGACCATCGGGACTTCGGTGGCTGATCCGGAGATGGATATCGAAGGCGTGACGTGGGATAAAGCGCCGTGCCGATTCTGTGGCACAGGCTGCCATGTCCAGGTGGGCGTCGCGGACGGCAACGTGGTCGCTATTCGCGGCGATGAGCAGGCCGAGGTCAACAAGGGGCTGCTCTGCGTGAAGGGCTATCACGTGGGTGGGATCCTCTACGGTGAGGACCGCCTGCGGACACCGCTTCTGAGGAAGAACGGCAAGCTCGTTCCCGTCAGCTGGGGCGAAGCGCTGCGCGTGATTGCCGATCGCATCGAACTGGACCCCGCGGGCTTCGCCATCTACGGAAGTGGTCAGTGGACGATTCCAGAGGGCTACGTCTGCCAGAAATTCATCAAGGGCGGGCTGTCTAATAACCACATCGACCCGAACGCTCGGCTGTGCATGGCGTCGGCCGTGACGGGCTTCCTGGCAGCGTACGGCGTCGACGAACCCGCGAGTTGCTTCGATGACTTGGACGAGTGCGACGTCCTCGTCCTGTGGGGCAACAACATGGCGGAGATGCACCCGGTGCTGTTCTCACGCGTCATCGACCGCAAGCAACGCGGCTCCAAGGTCCAGATCATCGACCTCGGCACCCGCCGCACCCGAAGCACAGACTTCTCCGACCACTACCTGGAGTTCAAGCCCCAGTCGGATCTCGCGATTCTCAGCTGTCTGGCGCACCAGCTCATCGAGTCAGATCGCTGGAACAAGCAGTTCGTGGACGCCTTCTGTTCCTTCCGACAGGACGGCGAAGAGAAGACACTGTTCGGCGAGGCGATGACCTTCGAGGACTACAAGGCCGCCGTTGCCGAGTACACGGTGGAGCGTACGTCGGAGATCTCGGGCGTGCCTGTGGAGCAGCTCGAGTACCTGGCGGATGTGTTCGCTGATCCGAAGCTCCGCGTGATGAGCACGTGGTGCATGGGGGTCAATCAGCACACCCGCGGCACGGCCGTGAACACTCAGATTCACGGACTCCACCTGCTGTCCGGGCACTTTGGTCGCCCTGGCGACGGGCCGACGAGCCTCACGGGTCAGCCCTCCGCCTGTGGCACGGCCCGCGAGGTCGGGACCTTGGCGCACGCGCTTCCCGGCGGGCGCCTCGTCGCGAAGGCTCCTCACCGTGCCGATGCGGAGGAGATCTGGAACCTGCCGGAAGGCCGTGTGAATCCCAAGCCAGGTCACCACACCGTGAAGAT
>JBLIHL010000314.1:0-7230 GCA_047635895.1 Paracoccaceae bacterium
CGCCTCTGTTTCACTCATCCTGCTACTGGCCCAGGCCAGCGCGTCTCAGGAGCCAGCGGTGGCCCAGGCAGACTTCAGTGCCTTACGCGCCGCGCTGACGTCGAACCTCGAGTCCGCCCACGTTCCGGGCATGGCGATCGCCATCGTTCGTGACGACAAGGTCGTGTTCGCCGAAGGGTTCGGCTTCGCCGACCTGGAGTTGAAGCGGCCCGCGACGCCGGAGACCATGTTCGCGATCGGCTCGTCCAGCAAGGCCTTCACCAGCGCGGCGATCGGCATGCTCGTGGACGAGGGCAAGATGGAGTGGGACGCGCCAGTCACGACCTACCTGCCTGAATTCGAGCTCGCCATCGACGCGCAGGAGGACGGCGACGTGCTGACCGTGCGCGACCTCCTGTGCCACCGGACCGGGTTCACGCGCATGGGCGTACTCTGGGCCTCGGGCAAGGTGGACCGCCCCACGATCATGGCGACGGCGGGCAAGGCCGAGCCCTTCGCGCCGTTCCGCAAGGAGTTCCACTACAACAACGTGATGTACCTCGTCGCTGGCGAAGCGCTCGGCGCGGCCTCCGACTCCACGTGGGAGGACTTCGTCCAGGCACGCCTGGTTGGCCCACTGAAAATGACTCGCTCGAATCTCAGCATCAGCGCTGCCAAGAAGAGCCCGCAGCTGGCGCTCGGATACCGCTGGAACACCGAGAAGGAAGCTCTAGAGCGCGACCCGATGCGTTCGCTCGATGCGATCGCTGCGGCGGGCGCGATCAACTCCAACGTTCTCGACATGTCGCGCTGGGTACGGCTCCAGCTGGGCCGCGGCGAACTCGAAGGCGAGAGACTCATCTCCCAGCAGAGCCTCGAGGACACCTGGAAGAAGTCGATCGACACCAGTGACACCAACGGTTACGGGCTCGGATGGTTTGTCGGCACGTGGCGCGGTCACAGGATGCTCCAGCACGGGGGAAACATCGACGGTTTCTCGGCGATGGTGGCGTTCCTCCCCGAGGAGAACGTGGGCTTCTGCCTCCTGATGAACGTTGGCGCCTCTTCGCTCCAGGAGACATGTCGCGAGATGGTGTTCGACGCGCTGATGGGCCCCGACCCCACCGACGCCAAGGCGCCGGAAGGAGCGCCCGACGAGGACTACTCAAAGCTCATCGGCACCTACATCGCGAACTTCGGCCCGTTCAAGGAGGCCGAGTTCAAGGTCCAGCTGAAAGGCGAGGGGCTTGCCATCGATATCCCCGGCCAGATGGTCTTCGAGCTCAAGGCGCCTGACGACGAGGGCAAGTACGCCTTCAAGATCGCACCCGACGAGATCCAGATTTCCTTCCTCCGCGGAGAGGACGACGTCGTCAAGGCGGTAGTTCTCTACCAGAGCGGCATGGCTTTTGAGGTGCCCCGAGTGGGCGCCACCCAGGACGTGGACGGCACGGAGGCGGAGTTCGCCAAGTACTTCGGCGTGTACGAGCACCCGAAGCTCCCTGAGCCGATCACGGTCCTCTACCGAAACGGACGCCTGGTCTGCGACATACCTGGCCAGACGATATTCGACCTACGCCCCGAAGACGCCGAGGGCATCTGGCGGTTCCGCGCCACCGACGACCTCGGGCTCCAGTTCGTCATGGATGGCACGGGCCGCGCGGCGTCCCTCATTTTCCATGAGCGAGGCACTGAGATCCCCTGTCCTCTCCTGGAGGTGGGCACCGCCGCGCTTCCCTCCCGTGAGGACTTGGCGAAGCTGCGTGACTTCACCGCGACCTCCAAGGCGATCGAAGAGTGGAAGACCATGCGCTTCGAGGGAGAGATCCATCTGAAGATGGCTGGCGTGGTCGGAACCATCGTGACGACCTGCGTTGGGATGGATCGAGTGTTGAACGACATCTCGTTCGGTGACTTCGGCTGGCAGAAGTCCGCGGTCGATGCGACCTCTGGGTGGAAGGCCTCTGCCTTCGATCCCGTCGAACCACTGGAGGGCAAGTTCCTCGAGCAGGCACGCCTCTCCCATCCCGCGAACTTCTTCGGAGACTGGCGCGACTTCTTTGACGACGTCCAGATCGTACGCATGACCGAGATCGACGGAGTGAGCTGCGCCGTCGTCCAGCTGAGCAAGGAAGGCCTGCCGGACTGGAGTGCGTTCGTCAGCATGGAGACCGGCGATGTCATGCGGGTTGACACGGTCAGCGTCGTACCCGGCGCTGGATCGCTGCCGCAGGAGACCCGCCTCGGGGACTATCGCGACGTCGACGGCATTCGCATCCCGTTCCGCATCTCGGTGAAGTCGCCGCTGGGACGCACCGTGGTGCAGTACGAACGCGTCGTACCAGGCATCGAAGTCGACCCAGCGCTCTTCGCCGTCCCCAAAGAGACGGGGAAGTAGCTCCCTTCAGCGGGGCCCAGGGATCCTATCGATGCGGATCATTGCTCGGGCCCCGCTCCGTATCCAAACTCAGCCCCTTACCAGCGCTTCCGCGATCTCCTCGACCGCGGTCAGCGCCGCCCCCATGCGATCAACCGTCTCCTGGGATTCGGTCATGGCCATCATGGGGCCCAGCTCGATCGGCTCCCCGACGACAATCTCCACGCGTGTGAACGGCAGTGGCACGAGAAGTCGATCCCAGGTCCGCAGCTTGATCCCCCATTTGCACGCAAACGACACTGGAATGACGGGGCTCCCGGAAAGGCGCGCCAGCATGATGGCGCCGGGCTTGAACTCGTGGGCGGGTCCTGTGGAACCATCCGGCGCAATCAGCGGCGAGAGATTCTGGTCCTTGATCGCGACGTACATGTCGCGCATCGCCAGGGCACCGCTGCGACGTCCCGAGCCGCGAACGGCCGTCACGCCGAGCTTCGCGAGCAGCCGCGCGCCCAGCTCGCCGTCCTTCGACGGACTCACCAGGGCCCCGGGGTTTACGCCGAGGCTCCCGAGTCGACGAAGGTAGGCGATCGAGAAGACCTGGCGCTGGTGCCAGCAGCAGGGGATGAAGCGGGTGCCGGCCGCCAGGAGCGGCGCGAGATGTTCGTCACCTGTAACGTGAATCCGGACGGTCCGCCAGTAGAGACGGATCACCAGCGCAAGCGGCGCCGCAAGCCTCGGGAACAGCTGCGTACGCCACTTGGGCATCGGCTTCTGCGCCGAGGGCGCCTTGCGCTCGCGCTCGGGCAGGAGGCCGCCCGGCGCGGATGAGCCGTCCCCCGAAGACCGGGGGGCAGCCGGGGCTTGCCCGTCGTTGTTCGCTTCGCCGTGCATCAGCTAGCGGAGGCCGCCGCGCCGCTCTCGAGGCGCTGGGCAAGAAGCTCGCTCAGCCCACGAATCGTCGGAGAGTCGAAGAAGTCGCGAATATCGAGGCCCTTGGGATAGCGCGCTTCGATCAGCCCGTGGATCTCCGCCAGGTCGATCGAACTCATGCCCTGCTCGAAGAGGTTGTCCGTGGGGCCGAAGCGTGACTCGCCCAGCACCTGGCCGCACGCTTCCACCATCATCACCTCAAGGCCCGCGACGCTGCGATCCTCGCCGGCAGCTTCAGGCTCGGCTTCGGAACCGCCGGCCGGGAACTGATCGCTCTGTAGAGCGCCGTGGCTTCCATACTCACCAGCGAGCAGGCTCTGGCTCAGGCGCTGGCGCTGGACCTTGCCACTCGTCGTGCGTGGAATCTCCGGCACGGGAATCACCAGGTCAACGCTCAGGCCGAACGTCTCGGCCAGGTGCTTCTTCGCCGCGATCCGCGTCGCCTCAAACGACGCCTCGTCACCGCGATGCAGCAGGAACACGCCGACCTCCTCGGGCGCATCCGTCCGCCGCACGGGAGCCACCGCGACGCGCAGAGCATCGAGGCTGAGCGCATCCTGGAGGCTCTCTTCGAGGTCGTGGGGATAGAAGTTCTGGCCAGCGACGATCACCAGGTCTTTTTGGCGCCCTGTGATGTAGAGCTGCCCTTCCGAGAGGAAGCCCAGGTCGCCCGTGTCGAGCCAGCCCTCGCCCATGATCGCGGCGGCCGTGGCCTCAGGGTCATCGTGGTAGCCCGCGGTGATCCCAGCGCCGCGAATCCAAACGCGACCGATGTGATCTTCGTGTACGGAGCCGCCATCGGTACCGACGATGCGGACCTCGATACCGGGCAGCGGCGCGCCGCATCCGCACGCGACGAACGATCCCTCTTCGTCAGACGTGCGCAGGATCCGGTCGCCCACGCCGGACTGACTGCGCGCCATGCGTAGCCCTCCGATCTCGGAGCCGAGCTTCGGGAACGTCACCGCGAGCGTGGCCTCGGCCAATCCATAGACCGGGAACATGGCCGTGCGCGGAAGGCCGACGCTCCCAAGCTCATCAATAAACTGCTCTGCAATGCTGACCGAAATCGGCTCGGCGCCGTTCAGCACGAGGCGCACCGCGCTCAGGTCCACGCCGTCCGGCATGCCCTTGCGTCCGAGCGCCTTCAGCGCGTGGCGGTAGCCGAAGTTCGGCGAAGAGAGAATCGTGGCGCCCGTCGCTGTCGCGTCCTGGAGCCAAACTAGCGGCGTCCGGGCGAACGCGCTCGTGGGCATGATCACCTGGTCGGCCCCAGCGAACAGCGGGCTGAGGTGGAAACCAACGAGCCCCATATCGTGGGACAACGGCATCCAGCTAAAGGTCACGTCCGATGAATCGAGCTTGGCCCCGGTCTGGATAGCCGCCAGATTCGCGAGCGCCTGCCCATGGCGGATGACGACGCCCTTCGGGGCGCGCGTCGACCCCGAGCTGTACTGAACGAAGGCGATGTCCTCTGCCGTCCGCGCAACGGGCGACCCAGGTGGCGACCCAGGTGGCGACCCAGCGTCCCCGTCCACTCCGTTGACGGAGAGAGCAAGCCTCCGAGCGGACAGCGCCTCCGCCGGCCCCCCATCGAGGTCCCTGGTCAGGCGGGTGAAAGCCTCGTCCGAGAGCGCGAGGAAGGCGTCCGTCCGGCGCCCGAGGATGTCGAGGATCTTGGCGCACGTCGCGTCGTTGCCCGGCGCGGCCAGGGGCATCGCGATGTAACCGCCAAAGAGACAGGCCCAGAACGTCGTCAGGAACGCCTCGGCATCGTCGATCGGCATGACGATCTCCGCGCCGGTGGGTACACCAGCTGCCTGGAAGGCACCCAGGCGTCCCAGCGCCGACGAGCGCAGCTCAGCGACGGAGACAGCGTGGTATTGCCCAGGCTTCTCGAAGAAGCGCAGGCGCTGCTCCGAATTGCCGAGGGAGTCGGCGCGGCCAGGGCGGAGAAGATCGAGGAGAGTGTGGGCTTCAGACATCGGGTCGAGGTAGCGGGCCGGGTCAGGGCGCGTGATGCACGAACAGCCGGATTGGCTGGAGCGGGCGCAGATTGACGCCCGGGTCGAGTGCGGGTGACTCGACCGAGGGCGCCGTCAGATGGTAACGGGACACGCCCCACGAGATCTCCTGCACGGCCGTGTTCAGGGCGAAGACATCACCAGCACACCGGCGGGGGCCGCTGGAAAACGGAATGTAAGCCGAGCGATGAGGCGCCACCCCGGCGGCCGTGAAGCGGCTGGGATCGAATGACTCGGGGTTCTCCCAGTAGCGCGGGTGCCGATGCAGCAGGAACGGGAGGAGCAAGATCTGGGTTCCAGCGGGGATTGGACGCCCGGCGATGACGTCGTCCTTGAGGGCGCGCCGCGTGAACATCCAGACCGGCGGGTAGAGCCGGAGCGTCTCGTGAACCACGCGCTGAATCAGGTCGTTCTTGGCCTCCCCGGGGGGCAGGTCGGCCTCCGCGCGCACTTCGGCCCGAACGCTGTTTTGGACTTCGGGATGGCGCGCCATCAGCGACCAGGCCCAGGCGAGCGTGGCCGCGGTCGTCTCGTGCCCGGCGATCAAAAGCGTCATGAGCTCGTCTACCAGCCCGTCCATGTCCAGCTCGGCCTGCGTCTCGCGGTCGCGGGCCGCCATGTAGAGCCCCAGGAAGTCACGCGGCGGCCCCCCCGTAGGAGCCTGCGCACGCCGCATCTCCACCATCTCGCGGACGATCGGCCAGAGCTGCCGGAATCGCATGGCGAACATCAGGTCGCGTTCGTGAGTGTCCACGACCAGGTTGAAGGGATTACCACCATCCCGCTCGTCCAGCGCTCTGAGGTCGTCGCCAAAAATCGCCCGCAGGATGATTCGCAGCCCCAGGCGGTTCGCTTCGTCAGAAATGTCGAGGAGCTCTCCAGACGCCGCATGCTCCTCCCAGATATGTGCTCGGTTGGCGATGCACTCATCCACGAGGCCCCGCATCCCCCCGACGTTCGGCCGCGAGAAAGCCGGCTGAAGCATCCGCCGCCGCTGCTTCCAATGGTCGCCGTCAGAGACGATCAGGCCGTCGCCGAGGAGCATTTTTACCCGCTCGAACCCCACGCCCTTAGCGTAGTCAGGCTGACGCTTTGTCAGGACGTGATGAATCGCTTCGGGGTCGTTCAGGACCCAGATAGGAAGGCCGCCGCCGCCGGTCGCACTATCCGCGCCGCCGGTCGGAGGAATCGCCCAGACATCCCCATACGTCGCGCACCCGTCCCTCAAGAACGCAAGAGTGGCGGCGTTGGCATCAAAGGCGAATGGCTCAGAAGGGCCGGGGAGGGGCTGTGGGTCTTGCAAGTGAGCAGGAGTGGTCCGGTGGCGCGCGCAATCCCTGGCAGATAGGCCTGGGGAGCGTGGCCCCAGTTTGCCAAACGTGGCCGAAAGAGCGCACGATCGAAGCTCGGGAGGCGCGGTGCATTCGCTCCTCTTTCCCGCCGGCCCCTTATCACCCCGCCGTACCTGATCGGCTGATGGGACGTCTTCATCACCGGTGGGCAGGACGGAGACGGGTCCGTGGGGTTGCTCGCCCGCATGGGCGAGTGTTGTGGTTTGTGGTTTGTGGTTTGTGGTTTGTGTCACTTGCCACGCCACCTAGCCCGAAGCCGCCCCGCGTGTCCGTCAGGACACCCGGGCCATAGCGCGTGCCCGTAGGGCTCGTGCGGCGTGTGTCCGGCATGGCCGGTCAGACTGGAGGTGAGTATGAATGTACAAGTCCTATCCTGGGGCCCTTCTGGAGGGAACCCATCACCGACGAGGCAAGGGCGTCGGCGCGGATCACCGTGCCAATGTCAGAGAGGGCAGGTCGCCCTTCCTGGCATTCCCGTGAGGGGAGGTCTGAAGGAAGCCATAGGTGTGAATCTGTTGCGAACGCAAGTGAAGCGCCGTAAGGCACGTACGGGGGGTAAGCCCGCGCC
>JBLIHL010000315.1:0-7212 GCA_047635895.1 Paracoccaceae bacterium
TCCCAGGGGGGCCCCGGGCCAACCGGTGTTCCGCCCCGGGGCCGCCTTCGAGCCGTCATACCTATGACGGATCAGTCGCGGCTCGTCACCTCGAGGAGGTGGTAGCCGAACTGGGTCTTGACCGGGCCGTGGACTTCGCCGACGGCCTCGTTGAAGACGACGGTGTCGAACTCCTTGACCATCTGGCCCGGGCCGAACTCGCCGAGCGCGCCGCCGCTCTTGCCGGACGGGCACGTCGAGTGCTCCTTGGCGAGATCTTCAAAGCTCGCGCCGCCAGCGATCTGGGTCTTAAGCTCGAGACATTTCTCTTCGGTCGGGACAAGGATGTGGCGTGCGGATGCTCGGGTCATGTTGGATTCGATCTTCGGGGGTCCAGGGGGTGGATGTAGAATTTGCGCAAGATCATAGCCGCCTGGAAGCGCTCTTGCCAGAACTGCCCCCAGTGGCTTCCAGGGGAGCCATCGCAGCCTATCCTCTCGTGATGCTCCTCCCCAAAACCCGCCAGATCCTGGCCTGCGTCCTGCTCGCGGCTCCCGCGGCCGCCCAAGTTCCTGCGCCAACGGGCACCTCAGCGCCGAGTACGCCCCCCCAGGCAGCGCCTTCCCAGGCAGCGCCCTCCCAGGCAGCGCCCTCCCAGGCAAAGGAAGCTGAGCCTGTGTACATGGGCCGCAGAATCGCCCAGACCATGTCAGCGCGGGGCGCTAGCTGGCTGATCCGCAACTCGCGCGAGAACGAGGAGAACGGCGTGCTGCTGCGCAAGTGGCTCGACGTCCAGCCCGGTGACGCGATCGCGGACTTTGGCTGCGGCAATGGCTACCACACGCTGCCGCTGGCGATCGAGGTCGGTGCCAAGGGCAAGGTTTTCGCCGTCGATCTGCAACCGGAGATGCTGGAGCTGCTCGCGGAACGGGCGGAAGCCGAGGCCGCCCGCCTCGGCACGACGCTCAACGTCGAGCCCATCCTCGCAACGACCGACGCGCCCAACCTTCCGCCGAAGTCCTGCGACTTCGTCCTGATGGTCGACGTCTACCACGAACTGTCCAACCCTGCGCGCGTCCTGGGCGCCCTGGAAGGCGCCCTGACGGAGGACGGCGTCATCGTCCTCGTCGAGTATCGCGCCGAGGATCGGAGCGTGCCCATCAAGCCGCTCCACAAGATGAGCAAGGCCCAGGTGATTGCCGAGATGGCGGCCAACGGCTTCACGCTCGCGGCAGAGACCGACGAGCTTCCATGGCAGCACGCCATGGCCTTCGCACGCGACAAGACGGACGCTCCGATCGCCGACTTCGAGTCGGCCATCAGACCCCATCTTGGCACCACCGCCATGGCCGCGGGATTCCTGGACGCCATGTCCAACGATGACCCACGCATCGTGGCGCCCTTCCTCGACGAGACCGTCGGGATCGACGGGGGACTTCCCTGGCAGGGAAAGAAGGCGGCGATTGAGATCGGCCGCTGGATGAAGGCCTCGGAGACGCCGCTGATACCGGCGGGGACCACCTGCGCGCTGACGATGAAGGCGACAGGGGAAGCCGATGGCGTTCTAACGCCGCCGGAGGGTCTGGCGATCTTTGAAAGCCGCGTACATGTCCACCTCCATCGGAACGAGAACGGGCTCTGGCTCATCGATCAGTGGAGCGCCGTCCAATAGCGTCCTTCCCCTGGACGGAGACTCCCGATCGGCTACGAGCGCTATCCAGTGAGCTAGCCCTGACGTTCGATCGGAAGCGTGGCGTGTTCGTTGGGCAGGACGAGAGCTCGCACGGACGCGTGACTCTTGTGCCGCCTCGGGCGGTCCCGCTCCCCTCGTCGCTCATCGACGAGGAGGACGACGATTCAGCCCAGGCCTTCGCGAGAAGGGTCCGCCAGCAGAATGTCGGTATCAGCGCCGTCGACACTTACCTGGGCGAGTTCCCGGACGCGCTGCCACGCCAGTGCATGATCCTCATGCAGGCCGGGGCGACCGCTCTCGCGATGTTTGAGAACGGCGAGCCGATCGCCACCAAAGCGTTCAAGCGCTACGTGGTGCGCGGCAACGGTCGGGCCCAGCCCGCTTACCTGGCAGCGAAGGGAAAGTCGCGCTACGGCTCACGGCTCAGGCTGCAGAACGCCCGCTACATGATCGAGGAAACGAACGCCCGCCTCACCGCGCTATGGAATGAACACGGCGCGCCCGACCAGATCCTGGTGGGCGCGCCGCCTCGGCTATGGGCCGATCTATTCATGGCTCCGAATCCGCCGCCGTTTGCCAGGGACACCCCCATCACGAGGGTCTCTCTGGACGTGCCTGTGCCAACGACTGCCGTGCTGCTAAGGGCCTACAAATCCCTACTGCACGGGAAAATCGAGCGAACCTGACGCTATCCAGCATCAAGTCCTGCCCTGTCTTTCGAACGGGCCGCTCAAAAGGGCCTTCAGCTGGACTCGATCAGTGCTGGTGGCCGCCGGCCCCGTGAACGTGTCCGTGCTCCTTCTCTTCCTCGGTGGCAGCGCGAACGCCGACGACCTCGATCGAGAAGTTGAGCTCTTCGCCCGCGAGGGGGTGGTTAAAGTCCACCGTGACCGTCTCTTCGGCCACCTCCTTGATCGTCCCCATGATGGGGCGCTCCTCCTCGTCCGTCGCCTGGAACTGAATCCCGGCTTCGAGCTCCGCATCGGGCGGGAACATCGTCTTGGGCACGGTCTGGACCGCTTCATCGTGTCGCACGCCGTAACCCCCTTCCGGGGCCACCGCGACGTCGAACTTCTCGCCCTCGGCCTTGCCAATCATCGCCGACTCCAGGCCGGGAACGATGTTCCCTGAGCCGTGCAGATAGGCGAGGGGCTCACTGCCCTCGGAGCTGTCAACCACCTGTCCATCGCCGAGAACAAGCTTGTAGTGCATCGTGACGACCGTTCCGTCTTCGATGGTGTTTGCTTCTGTCATGCGGAGAGACTAAGCCCCCACAGGGAGGCCCTGGGACCCCCCTCCCGGGATTTATACTTCCTTACCCAATTTCTATGGGTTACCCCGACTGCTCAGCGAGGCAGGACTATCGAGCTAATCCCTGGTTCTGAGGGCTGGCGTCCTTCTCTGGCGGCTTCGGGAACCAGCGCCCGTCCAGGCGCTCCATCTCGAATGGCACCGTCTGGGGCTTGCCGCCGAAGATGCTGAACGTCATCTCCAGCACCGCGGAATCGCCCTCCGTGGAGACCGTTTTGACCGTCATTGACTCCAGTGATTTCTGGGGCGAGAGGCCGTAGACGTCGAGGATATCGATGAGGCCAGCGTAGGCCACATCGGCTCGGCCCATGACCTCCTCGAAGCTCAGGGCCTGCATCTCGACGCCGCTCGTCACCTTCATGTCGCGCGCGGCCTTCACGAAAACGCTAATCGCCCTGCGCGCCTTGGCCTCATCCGTGATGTCGAGGCTCGCTATCTCGGTGGCGAGCTGACCGACCATCGCGTGGGCCTCCGGTGGCACGTCCGTGTTCTCGAGAGCGCCAGCCGCCAGCATCGGCAGCATCATGGTCATCCCCTGGAGCTCCTCCTGGGCGTCCTCGAGGAACGGCTTGACCATCATAAAGAGCGTCTCTTCGGCGCCCTCCGCGGTCGCCATTCCCATGAAGGACTGGAACTCCTTGTCGTCTCTCTCCGGGACCGGCTTCGACTTTGCGTCCTTCCATCCCTCGCGCATCTCCTCGAACTCCTCCGGCGGAAGGATGGTCGCAAAGAACCCGCTGATCTGCTTCTTCCTGAGGGACTGCAGCGCGGCCCTCATGACGCTGTCAGGCGACCCCACGACCTCGGCGCCCGTGATTCCGGCGGACACGCCCACCATTTGACTCGTAGGTACTGTCGTGCTCTCCGGGACGTCGCAGCCTTCCTCGCACGAGCAGGCGGAGAGGAAGAAACCGCCCGAGAGAGCGGCCGCGTACATCAGGTTGGAAAGATAGCTTGGCGTCGTCACGTAGAGGCTGGGGGTGGCGCGACAGCGAGGCGGAGCATCCGCCCTCGTCACTAGACAAGGCGCGGCTCACACCCTGGGGCTGCGGCTGGGTACCGCGGTCATCGACGGAGCACCCGACCCTGCTAAAAAGAAGTTTCCTAACTAACCACCCACAGCGTCCCACGCTGACTCACTGTGCCTCACTCTCGTTCGGGATCCTTCCCTGCACCGCGTGCGGCAGAATCCGCTGCGGCCCCGTACGAGAGCTCGCACGGCCATCCCCACCGGCCCTCCGTACGGCCCAGCTCACCTACTCGTCGTAAGTCCCCCACGGTCCGCCATGCTCCTGCTCAGTCTCATCCCTGTCATACTCGCGAATGCGCCGCTCCAGCAGCCCGATCCTGAGCCGGGCGGAAGTCGATTTGGCCGCGCAGTCCTGGCCCTCGACGACCTCGACGGCGACGGGGTCCGGGAGATCGCGGTCGGAGCTCCGACAGCATCAGGGGGGCGGGGCCTGGTTCTCGTTCTCTCGGGCAAGACCCAGGACGTCCTCGCCACCTGGAAGGGTCCCGAGGCACGATCAGCGTTTGGGCACACGCTACGGTCGATCCCGGACGTGAACGGAGACGGAGTCGGCGATGTCCTCATCGGCTTCGAGTTCGGGGCGCTCACGGAGCTTCGGTCGGGTAAGGACGGCGAGCTCGTGCACGCGATCGATCGCGGCTGGGAGGAGGTCATTCCGCTCGGCGACTACGACGGCGATGGAGCCGGCGATCTTCTCCTGACGACAGCTCCGCTCTGGGAGGTGCGCTCGGGGCGCACCAACGCGCTCCTCAACGGACGAACACTAGTCCAATCCCACGGCCGCTTCGATCCGATCGGCGACGTCAACGGAGACGGACTCGTCGACGGTATCTACTTCAGCAAAACGGCCAGTCCCATGCTCAGCACGCGACCCAACGCCCAAGAGCTCGCGACCGCAAAGCCCTTCGACCTGACGGACCGCTCGACGCTGAGAGATCTTTGGCCCGGTACATTGACGGGTGTCGAGGGCGACAGGCCTACGCTGCTGCACGCCGCTCCCGCGGGCGACCTCGACGGAGACGGCCACCGTGATTTCCTCATAACCGTGGCGAACAAGAAGTCGAATTCCATCATCGCGCTGTCCTTCGAGAAACGCTCGAGCCCGCTCACGCGCATCGATCGCCCCGCGTCCAGGTTTGGGGAAGGACCGCCGATCGGCCACGCGCTGCTCGGAGGAATAGACCTCGATGGCAACCGCCGCGACGACCTCGTCTTCGGCAACACATCCCTCTTGGGGTTTCAGGCCGTCGCCGCACCCGGCGCGACGGAGAAGCCGACGCGGCAGGCCAAGTGGCCGGCCTTCGACGGAGCTCACTGGTGCCCGGATTGGTCCGACGATGGACCGTCGTCAGGCGTTTCGCTCGCGGCCTTCGACGACGCTGACGGCGACGGAACCCGGGACGTACTCGTAGGCAGCAGCGACTGGTTCTCGCACGGCTCGGTGGCCCGCAGCGGCGCGCTCCGCCTGCTCTCCGGTCGCACGGGCAAGGAGATCTGGACCGTGACCGAGCGCCGCTACGGGGAACTCGGCGCGGCGGCGGTGGACCGCAAGTAGCCCGCGATGGCTACGGGAGCCACGCGATCGCGTTGGTCACTTCGAACCCACCGCCCACCGAACGAACGACGGCCTGGAAGTGATCCGCAGCCTCAATTCCGCTAGCCATCGACGATAGATCGGCCGGGATAGCGAACGTGATGCGCCCAAGTGCGTCGAGTAGCGCCGGGGGCGCAGCGCGCACCGCCGCCTGGCGATCGATGCAAAGGCCCGTTCCAGGCGCTGACTGCAGGACGGGGTTCGGAGAGCGGAACAGGATCGCGACCGATCCGGGGGCACCGGCTCGGATCTCAGCGGCCACGCGGCGGCTGTAGAAATATGGGCCGTTCAAGCTTGCCGCTTCATACACCCTGAGCCTTGAGGCCCCGGTCCCATCGCACGTCGTTCTACCCGCCAGCACGCAGTAGTCTTCGTCGATCACCGGGCCTGGATTGGGCGGTGCTTCCGCCACCCGAACACGAAGGCTAGAGCGCGCGAAGACGCGATCCCCATCGAAGGCGACCAGGCCGCTGCTGCCCTTGATCCGGCGCGCGACTCGCAGAGCACCGGAGCTGTCGGGCTCCAGGACGAAGTCGAACATGCGGCCCTGGTCCCAGGCGGTCCCCGCAGCCCGCCCGTTCGATATGCGCAGCTCAGGGACGCTGACGACGCCGAAGAGCGCTTGCAGATCGGTCCTCGACTGAAGAGTCCATACGCCGGCGGTCGACCGCGAGTAAACGTCGAGGTTCCTGCCTACCACGGGAAACGCAGCGGCCTGCTCTACCCAGATCATCCCCGCATCCACCTGGATGGAAGTCGTCCGCCATCCGACACTGGGACCTTCGAGCAGCGCGGTCTGTCGCCAGTCGCCAGAAGCGTCCGGCTCGCAGACTGCCACGCGGTGTGTCTCCCCACCCCAATCGCCGCTAACCACGGCCGCCACGTTTCCATCCAGGCTCACGTCGGCCGGATAATCAAAGTAAGGCGTCCTGATACCGACGATGGGCACGGTATCGATCAGGGTCCAAACGCCCACGCCGCCCGTGTTTCGCTTTTCCACAACGTACAGTGCTAGCGGGCTAAGGATGTTGCCGCCGCTAAGAGCCACGACGCGATCATCATCGACGTCCGTCAGAGAACCCAGGCTGAGCGAGTTGTACGAGGGAAGCTGAATCGAGGTAGACGCCCATCCGCCGGTGCTGCGCTCGTGAACTTCGAGCAGATTCAGGCCGCCGCCGGAACTGAACGAGGCCAGTTGATGAGTGACCGTTCCGCCGCTCACCGACAGATGGCGAATCCTCCAAAACGGCTCCCAGTGGGGCGGCTGGATGAAGGACTCGTATTGGAACTCGATCGACGTTGCGCTCGGCGCTCTGAAGAGTTCAATCCTCGGCGGCTCAGGGTCGGTTCCCGTCGAGGCCACAGCCGCCGTGCGGCCGTTTACCGCAAACGCCAAGCCGCCCGGGGGCCGCTGGAGCATGTCGATGGTGGAGCCGACGCACTGCGCCGATGCTGCCGAGACCGTGGCAGACAGAATGGCTCCGCCGCACCAGGCGATGGATCGAAACTTCATGTGATTCCTCTCCTGGAATGCGTCAGCCGGGGGAATCCGGTGACGGCCCAAGAGTAAGAGACACGCGGTAGATCGAGCCAGGCACCATCAGC
>JBLIHL010000316.1:0-7193 GCA_047635895.1 Paracoccaceae bacterium
CCTGACGGCGCTGGAGCGATTATGTCGCTGTGCGCTCGCCGCGCAGGCGTCCTCGCCGGACGGGCGTGCTGCCGCACGGGCCTCCTCGCCGGAGGGGCCGCGAGGGCGAGCCTCGCGCCGGGCCGCAAGGAGCCCTACGGGCACCGTGCTATGGCCCGGGCGTCCTGCGGACGCGTAGGGCGGTGTTGGGAAGGGCGGTTGGGCAATATGGCAGCACGGCAGCGAAGCCGCTTGACTGCATCGGCCGGGGACGGAAAGGCGAACAAAAGAAGACTGAAGGGGGCACGCCGGCACATCGGACCTATCCTCTATTTCACGTCCAACCCCTCGCTTCTCGACCCCCTCGATTCCTTGTCGCAAACGCCACCCGATCTCTCCGTAAGAGCACGGTCAATAGCCCAGCACGCCGCGCTCTGCTTGGCGATCCTGCCGATTGGATTCCTGGTGTCCTGCGGTGGGGGTGCCGAGGCCTCGTTCGGCAGTTCGGGCGAGGTGGCTGCGGTTCCTGTTGATGCGGCACCCGTCGAGATCGGGACGATTACGCTCCGGCGTACCTTCAGTGGCACGTTGGAAGCTGCGACCCGCGTTCAGATCGCGGCACGCGTGGGCGGACGGATCTCCCGTATCGCCGTGGACCTTGGGGATCACATCGTTCGCGGGCAGCTTGTGGCGGAGATCGACGCTTCTGAGCTCGATCAGGACGTGCTCCAGGCGGAAGCGGATCTCGCCGTTGCGGAGGCCACGGTCACGGAAGCGCAGGCCGGCGCGGAGTTCTCCAGGCGCGTACTTGAACGGCGTGAAGCGCTCGACAGAGACGGAGTGGCTTCCAAGTCAGAGCTCGACTCGGCGCGGGCCGAGGCCAGCGCTCGTGGGGCCTCCGTCAACGTGGCGGCCGCGCGGGTTCAGCGCGCCCAGGCTGCGCTCGGCCTGGCTCGCCTCCAGCGTGCTGAGGCCAAGGTGCTAGCTAATTGGAGCGCGGAGACCGGCGCCACGCCCGCGGACACGGGCGGCGACGACTCACTCGTGGAGCGCTTGCCGGTCGAGGAACACTCGATTCGGGCGGTGGCGGAGCGCTACGTCGACGAGGGGGAGCTGGTCAGCGCTGGGGCACCCTTGCTCCTAGTGGTCGGACTCCAGCCGATCGTCGCGGTCATCTTCGTACCCGAGCGCGACTACGCCCGGGTCCGAGCCGGAGCTCTCGCGAGTCTTGTCACCGACGCCTATCCGGACGAAACCTTCCAGGGGATGGTGACCCGCGTCGCCCCGGTGTTCAGCCGAACGACCCGCCAAGTGCGCGTCGAGATGCGCGTTGAGAACGAAGCGCTCAAGCTCAAGCCCGGCATGTTCTCGCGTGCCACGCTGGAACTCGCAAGCGATGACGCCGCGCTCGTCGTCCCCTTCGCCGCGCTGACGCGCCGCGATGGGAATGACGGCGTTTTCGTTCTTCCAGGCGGGCATCCGGGCAAGGTGACCTGGGTGCCGGTGAAGAAAGGCATCCGAGAGGACGTGAGGATTGCCATTGAGCCGCTGCCCGGTGCCAGCTCCATCGATGCTGGGGATCGAGTGGTCATCCTCGGCCAGGAACTGTGCGACGACGGCTCAGTCGTGACCGTCCCCGACGATGCGACCCGGCAGGCGACCCGGCAGGCGACCCGATGAACCTCCCCGAGTTCAGCATCCGGCGGCCCGTCTTCGCGACGATGGTCGCACTGATGGTCGTCGCACTCGGCGCGGTTTCGTTTACGCGCCTTCGGATTGACCTCCTGCCGGCCGTAGAGCTGCCGACGTGCTCCATCCGTACGCAGTACGAGGGGGCCAGCCCAGAGGTGGTCGAGCGCCTCGTCACGCAGATCCTCGAGGAGATCGTGGCCACTGTTCCCGGCGTAGAGGAGATCACGTCGCAGTCGTCCGAGGGGCAGAGCCGACTCACCGTCCGCTTTTCATTCGGCGTCGACCTCGACGCCGCCGCGATCGATCTGCAGTCACGGATCGAACAGGAGATCGACGAGCTCCCAGAGGAAGTCGGGCGACCGCGGGTCTCGAAGTTCGATATCGCCAGCTTCCCGATCGTGATCCTCGGCGTTTCGAGCCCGCTGGATCCCGTCGAGCTCACGGAGATCGTCGAGGATCAGGTGCGCTTCCGCTTTGCGCGTATCCCTGGCGTCGCCCAGGTCGATCCGTGGGGAAGCTACAACCGAGAGGTGCGCGTGGAGGTTGACCCAGCGCGCGTCAACGCTCTCGGGATTCCTCTGGATAGCATCCTGGACGCGCTCCGTGACGCCAACATCGATCGGCCCGCGGGCAAGCTGGAGCAAGGGAAGAAAGAAACCACTCTGCGCGCTCCGTCTGAGTTCCGAAGCCTCGACGAAATCCGGGACACCATCGTCCTCGAACGCGGTGATGGTGCCGTCACGATCGGGCAGATCGCGAAGGTCAAAGACACCTATGAAAAGCTGAACCGCTACGTGCGCGTCAACGGAAACCTCGGTCTCCGCGTCGCGATCCGGAAGCAATCGAGCGCCAACACGGTGGACGTCGCCAGCGCCATCCTGGAGGAAGTTGCTCGGGTCAATGAGGCGTACCCACAGCTCGAGATGGTGGTCATCTCGAACCAGGGCAACTTCATCGAGCGGTCGATCAAGAACGTGGCGAGCTCGGTGCTGTACGGCAGCGGCTTCGCGGTTCTGGTGCTGCTGTTCTTCCTGCGCAGCCTTCGAAGCACGCTGGTGATCGCGGTGGCGATCCCGATCTCGATCATCGCCACGTTCGCGCTGATTCAGCTCGGTGGCTTCACCCTCAACCTGATGACGCTCGGCGGTCTGGCGCTGGGAGTCGGCATGATGGTTGACAGCTCGGTGGTCGTGCTGGAGAACATCTTTCGGCGCCGGGATGAGCTTGGTGAATCGGCGCGTGACGCCGCGGCCCGCGGCGCGTCCGAGGTCCAGAGCGCGATCATTGCCAGCACGATCACGACCCTCGTGATCTTTCTGCCGCTGGCGTTCATCGATGGCGTGGCCGGGCTCCTGTTCGGGGAACTCGCGCTCGTCGTGGTGTTCAGCCTCGTGTGCTCGCTCCTGGTCGCGCTGAGCCTGGTGCCGGTGCTGGCTTCGCGCCTTCTGGACCGCAGAGCAGGCGATTCCGCCGCCTCCGCCGTGACGACGTGGGCGGACCGCGCTGAGGCAGGATTCCGTCGGTTCGACGACGGCTATCGGGACCTACTTCTGCGCGTCCTCAAGCGGCCCTTCGCCGTAGTAGGGGTTGCCGTGGCCCTACTGCTGGCGAGCCTCACGCTCTACCCCCTGATCGGATCGGAGTACCTGCCGCCCAGCGACGAGGGCGAGGTCCGCGTGACGGGTGAAATGGAGACGGGGACCCGCCTGGCGCTGGTCGACGGCCAGGCTCGCAAGCTGGAGGACATGGTGACGCCGTTGGTCCCTGAGGCCATCGCCTCGGTGGTCACCGTCGGACCGGGCTACCGGAACTCGGCGGCCGCGCGGGGGGAGATCCAGCTTTCACTCGTTCCCGCAAGGCAGCGCTCCCGTTCCAACGCCGAGATCGCCGACGACCTGCGCGCGCGGCTCGAGGGGAAGGTGGCCGGCATGGTCATTCGAACCCGGGCGCCCCAGGGGCAGTTCTTGCTCCAGCGCGTCCTCGGAACCGACGAGGGGATTCAGGTCGAGATTCGCGGGCCGGAACTCGACGTGCTGGAGGGGCTTGCGGCTCGCGCCGCCGCGGTGGCGGCGGCCGTCGAGGGCGTCACGGACGTCGATGTCAGCCGCAAGTCCGGGAGTCCCCAGCAGGAGATCCTCGTCAACCGCGCCAAGGTCGCAGACGTCGGGCTTTCGGTTCGCGATGTGACGCGCATGCTGGAGACGGGATTCGCGGGGACGGCTGCGGGGGAGTACCGCTCCGGCGGCAACTCATACAGGATCCTGGTTCAGCTCGAAGACGCCGAGCAGCGCACCATGGATGAGGTGCTCGACATGACCCTCAGGACTCCTGACGGCGAGTCGGTGGCGCTGCGTAACCTCGTCGAGACGGCTAATTCACTCGGTCCACTGGTGATCGAGCGCCGCAACCAGGAGCGCGTGGTAAAGGTCTCAGCCAACGTGGCGGGTCGCTCCGAAGGTGACGTGGCGCGGGACCTGCAGGGGCGCCTGGACGATATCCCGAGGCCCCGGGCCTATGAGCTGGTGGTGGCGGGCTCCTTCGAAGCCCAGGAGCGCGAGACCCGCGAGCTGATCCTGGCCTTTCTTCTGGCGATCGCCCTCGTCTACATGGTGCTCGCGTGCCAGTACGAGTCGGTCCGGGATCCGCTCGTGGTGATGCTGTCGGTTCCTTTCGCAGCGGTGGGCGTGCTCGCCACGCTCTACGTCACCGGAACCACGTTCAATATCCAAAGCGCCATCGGCTGCGTGGTGCTTGGGGGCGTTGTGGTGAACAACGCCATTCTTCTGGTCGACCAGGCGAGCCGTCTCGTGCTCGAGGGCCAGCCACCGATTCAAGCGGTGGCTGAGGCCGGGCGCCGCCGCCTGCGTCCGATCCTCATGACGACCCTGACGACGGTGCTCGCGCTTCTGCCCCTGGCGTTCGGCGTCGGGGAGGGGGCCGACGCCCAGGCGCCGCTGGCCCGGGCGGTCGTGGGCGGGCTTGTGGGCTCGACCTTCATCACGCTCTTCCTGATCCCTGCGGTGTTCGTCAAGCTTCGGCGGCGTTCGGCGTAGCCTGCTCTACACTGCGCGGGGGGGAATCCCTCGCCATGGAAGAGCTGATTGTCACTGCGGAGAATGCGGGAGAGGGCCGGGGTCATCGGTCCGGAAATCTCGTGCGCGGCGCTTCGGCCGTGCTCGCCTTGGCGGCACTCGCCTGGACCGGCGCGGTCGAGGTCTTCGCCCCGCCCGAGGAGGCCCAGCTCGTCGGCGACGAGCGCGCCGAGGCGGAGGCGGCGGCCATGGACGTTCGGTTCCGCGATGGCGGTCTAGCGAGGTCCATTGAGACGAGGTTCCGACTACGCGGGAGCGTGCGGCGTCAGGTCGGTCCCTGGTGGGCGCTCGCCATGCTTCACCTGGGCGACGTGGACGGGCAGAAGCTCGTGGTGGGACGGGATGGATGGCTGTTCCTCCGGGATCGTGCGCTCATGGAGCCCGCAGCGGCGGCCTCGGGTGCCGAGGTGCTCGGTGGCCTCTTCGGAGCGCTTCAGAGGAGTCTTGGGCGTCACGAATCCAGGCTCGTCGTGCTCCCGCTGCCGCGGAAGGCCGCGGTGTGCGCGGGCCAGCTACCGGCGGGCTTGGATCCGCACGCGTCGGCCGATCGCGTGGTGGCGGGGCGCCTTGCGCGGCATGGCGTAGCGACACCGGACCTGTTCGACGCATGGTGTTCGCTCGAGCCCCGGGACGTCTACCTGTTCCGTGACTCTCACTGGGCCCGGGCGGCGCGCTCGACGGCGGCGCGCGCGCTCCGGCCATTGATCCCAGGCAGCGCTTCGGGCGCGGTGGCAGGCTCGCTCTCGGGTCCCCGTGAGGGGCCCTTGAGCGGTATGGTTCTCCACGCGGACCTGTTGACCTTCATGGGCATTCCCGAGGAGCACCCTGCGTTCGCTGCGGCGGGGGCGACACAGGAGGGGGCGATATCGATTGGGGGAGGGCCCATGCCGCACGGTTCCACTGATGGCCCAGCGGGCGACGCAGCACCCAGTGCCCTGCTGGTCGGTTCGAGCTTCTCAGCGCGCTTCCACTTTCAGGGGACCCTGGAGGCTGAACTCGGAGTCCGCGTGGAGGACGCGAGCGAGGCGGGCCGGTTGCCGTTCCATTGCCTCGCGCAGGCGCTGGTCGGTCGCGAGGCGGCTGTCCCCCCGCTGGTGATCGCTGAGTTTCCCATTCACCAGGCCGCTTTCGTCAGGAGGACGTCGAACGCCATCCTCCAACCCGCGGCGGCCGTTCTGGTTCACCTGAACGAGTCCCTTGAGTTCACGCCCATTGGCCGCGATTTCCTGGCGGAAGGAGTGGTCGCCAAGCGGGCGCTCAACCTGCCCTGCTGGGGGTACCGGGCGGGTTCACTCCTCTCGAGCGGTGACGGCGTTCTGCTCGTTGAGTTTCGCTTCTCCGGAGAGTCGGCTTCGACGTGGTTTGCCGCCTCGGGCGGCGCGCGCTTTCCCATCGCCGTGGCGGCGGGTGATTCCCGCGTCGTGCTCCCCATCCTGGAGGCGGAGGACTTCCTCGGGAACCTCTCGTTGACCCCCACCAACGAGGCCGCGCTCAGCACGGAATTCACGGCCCAGATCGTCACGGATTTGGCTCTCGAGGACGCGAGTCCGCTAGCGGGTGTTCTCACGCAGGATGTCGAGGGCGCCGCGCGCTGGGCGTTCGAAGGAGAGGTCAGGGTCGAGGCACATGGTGCTCTCGTCGTCGAGTGGTCCAAGGCGAGCTCAGCCCGCTGGGGCCTGGAGCTCATCGGGACGGACGCAGCCGGTGAGCCGGTTCTTCGCCGCTGGGAGGTCGATCGCAAGGGGCCGAGGCGATGGGGTGCCTTCGGGCTAGGTCCCTTTGAGGGAGGCACGCTTGACGAAGTGCGCGTCACGGGGTTCAGCGGCGACCTTACGGTCTCGCTGGCTCCAGTGCGTGACTCGGGGCGACGCTGAAGCAGTGGCGCTATATGATGCGCCCATGCTCCGCTTCATCGGCCTCTTCGCGCTCCTGATTCACCTGGCCGCTTCCGCTCTCTCGTTGCAGGAGCCTACGGCCGTGGGCGACTTCGCCAAGCCGATGGATCCAGCCCGGCGACCTTCGCCCTACCCCCCCGGGGTTATGGGAGAGTTCACACACGGCTTCTTCCTGCGCGCGCACGGAGAGGAGCGCTTCCAGTTCCATGAATGGGAGTCCGAGCGCACGCTGTCGGGTGTGCTCGCTCGGTTGCCCAAGGGGGACATTCAGCAGACGGGAACGGCCGAGGTGCGCATGGCGCCGGGGCGCTACGTGATTCAGCAGCAGATTGAAATCGCCGGCGTGGATCACCTGACCATCACGGGGGATGAGAGCGCCCAGTTCGTCTTTGCCGATGGGCCTGATACGGCGACGTTCCTGGCCGCTCCTGCCGCCGAAGGGGACCTCGTTCTCCGCGTCGAGCAGCCAGAGGCGCTACGCGAGGGGTTTCACTACCAGATCTATGAGGCGAACGGCCGGGGTGATCGTCTGCTT
>JBLIHL010000317.1:0-7186 GCA_047635895.1 Paracoccaceae bacterium
ATCTCCGTTTCGGCGCCTTCTACGGCGACGGGCAGCCCTGCCTCATCGGCACCATCGACTACAGGCGCTGCGCCGTCGACGGTGCCCACGGAGTCCTCCACGAGCCCGAGCACTTCTAGCTCGGTCGGAGACCCATCCGCAGCACCGAAGGTCGAATCAAGGAACGGAACGATCGTCTGCGTCAGCAGCGTCTCGTACGCCCCGAGGCCCTTGGCCACCGAGAACCCAAGCGCCAGCATCGGCACGAGCGAGAGCACCGTGATGTACGTGAGTGCCGCCGCGCGCCAGCTGCAGCGATCCTTGACGAAGTTTGTAATCGTCAGGTGAGCGACGCGCGCGACCCCGTACCACCAGCGACGAAACGTTGGCAGCGTGGCAAGCTCACGCGACCAAAGATCACGGGTAAAGAACGTCTTGAGACCATGCGCCCCACGCCCGATCCTGCCGCGAGGCTCCGATCGATCGCGCCGCATGCCACGCACTTCAGGCGCACCACTGGCGGATTTGTTTCCCTTGGGTTCAGTCACGGGGTCAGCACCTTGCGGCGGCTCTCCGTCCTCGTCGGCTCGATTCAGTTCATTCATGAGATGCGAGCCACATAAGAAACCTTTTCTTAGCCCAGGAGGTCATAAACTGATCTTCATGACGAGACTCCTTCGCATGATCCCAGCCATTGCCTTCGTCGCCGCCGCCGCGGCAGCCAGCGCGGGCGTCGCCGCGGGTGATGAAGTCGACTTCTCCCGAGACGTTCGGCCGATCCTTTCGGACAACTGCTTTCAATGCCACGGGCCCGACCCCGAAGCACGTAAGGCAGGCCTTCGGCTCGACACACCCGAAGGGGCGATGGCCGCGCTCCGGACCGGCGGACATGCGATCGTCGCGGGCAACCTCGACGAGAGCGAACTCGCCTACCGCATCGCGCCCACCTTCGAGGAAGAGGTCATGCCGCCCGCGGATTCGGGCAAGGCCCTGACGCCCGCCCAGGTCGACACCCTCCTCCGCTGGATCGAGGACGGCGCCGCCTGGAATGATCACTGGAGCTTCCAAGCCCCCGTGCTTCCGGTGCCGCCGAAGGTGGACGGCTACCTCACGGCTGACCCCATCGATGCATTCGTGGCGGCGAAGCTAGAATCGATCGGGCTGGAGCTCCAGCCGGAGACCGACCCGCACACCCTCCTGAGGCGCGCCAGCCTCGACCTCACCGGCCTGCCCCCGTCTGGGGAAGAGCGCGATACGTTCCTGGCGCAGATTGAAGCCGACGGGATCGACACCGCCTACGCCGCCGCCGTCGACCGCCTCCTCGCGTCTCCGCGCTACGGCGTCCACATGGCGCGAAGCTGGCTGGACGCGGCTCGCTACGCCGACACCCACGGCCTGCACCTCGACAACCGGCGCAGCATGTGGCCCTACCGCGACTGGGTCGTCGACGCGGTCAACCAGAACCAGCCGTTCGACCAGTTCACGATCGAGCAGCTCGCGGGCGACCTCCTGCCGGACGCGACGCTCGACCAGCAGATCGCCTCTGGCTTCAACCGCTGCAATCCAACCAGCGCCGAGGGCGGCATGATCGCTGAGGAATACCTCTCGATCTACGCCAAGGACCGAGCCGATACGACGGCGACCGTTTGGCTGGGTCTGACGCTCAGCTGCGCGCAGTGCCACGACCACAAGTTCGATCCCCTGAGTCAGCGCGACTACTACGGGATGTACGCGTTCTTCAACTCGATCGACGAGGAGGCGACGGACCGCAACATCGACAACCCGCGGCCCTTCGTTCGTGCGATGAGCCAGACCGCAGCGGTCGAACTGGAGGCGCTCAAGGCCGAAGAGACGCTGCTGGGTGAGCGCCTGGACGCGCCCAACCCTGAGCTCGACGCGGCCGCTTCGACCTGGATCCAGGAGCAGCGCGCAGGCCTGCTGAGCGCCTGGCAGGTGGGCATCCCAGCGCGTGCGGAATCCACGGGCGACGCAGAGCTCGTCATCGACGCGGCCAGCGGCGAGGTCGTGGCCCAGGGCGCCAACCCGGCCGCCCCGGTGTACGAGGTGGACTACGAGATCCCCGCGGGCGCCGTGGACGGCATCCGCCTGGACGCCCTGACGCCCGAGGGCGCCAAGCTCCCCGGCCGCGCGGCCAATCAGAACTTTGTGCTCTCCTACTTCGAGGTCCTGACCGCGCCCCTCGACGGCTCCGCTCCCTTCCGGCCCGTCACGCTCCGCGAGGCGCTTGCGACGTACAGCCAGGCGAACTGGCCCGTCGCCGATCTCCTGGACCCGAGCCTGAAGACGGGCTGGGCGGGACTCGGCCTCGACGGCGATCGCTCGGCGATGATGCTCCCTTCCATCGCGGTCGGCCATCCGTCCGGCACGCTCGTGCGCGTGCGGATGCACTTCTCCGACCTGTACGCGCAGCACTCGCTGGGGCGCTTCCGCATGGCCTTCCGCACCCGGGAGGGCCGTTCCGGCCAGCCTGGAATGAGCACCTGGTGGCGCGCGCACTTCACGGCCAAGAGCGCCGCTGATCTCTACGATCGCGCGTTCATCTCCGAGGAAGACATCGCCAGCGGCCTCGACGTACTCAGCGACGCCGCGCCTGGCGTGGCATGGGTCCCCGAGCCCGGCCTTGTGCCAGATACAGCCCATGCGTTCGAGGCTGGCCTGGGCGTTCACTACCTGGTCAAGCGATTCGTGGCCACCGAGAAGCGCACGTATCAGCTTCGGCTGGGAAGCGACGATGGCCTCATGGTCTGGCTCCGCGGGGAGCTGGTCTACGAGAACCGCTCGGCGCGCGGTGTGGCCCTCGACCAGGACCTGGTACCGATCACTTTGGAGCCTGGCTCCAACGAGGTGATCGTCAAGGTCGTCAACACGGGCGGGGCGAGCGGCTTCGCCTGGCGGCTGTGGGATGCGGCCCCCGAAGACGGCCTCTCCCCGGAGCAGACGCTCGCGCTCCTGACCGCGGCGGAAACCGGAAGCACCGCGAAGGACGCGCTCGGCGTCCTGGCCCGTCGCGGCCTGGACCCCGAATGGGCGGCAGCTTTCAGCCAGCGGGCGGACGTCCGCGCCAAGGTCGCCACGTTCCAGGAGTCACTGCCCACGACTCTCGTGTCGCGGGCACGACCGGAGCGCCGGATGGCGCGCATCCAGATGCGCGGCGCCTACGATCGACTCGGTGACGTGGTTGGACCGGCGACGCCGGCCATCCTCCCGCCGCTTCCAACGGACGGCCCGGCCGACCGCCTGGCGCTGGCTCGCTGGATCGTCTCGCGCGACAACCCCCTGACCGCGCGGGTCTGGGTCAACCGCGCGTGGCAGCACTTCTTTGGACAGGGCATCGTGTCCACGCCCGAAGACTTCGGATCCCAGGGCGCCTGGCCCACCCACCCCGAGCTCCTCGACTGGCTCGCCGTCACGTTCATGGACGAGGGCTGGGACATGAAGGCGACCTATCGGCGCATTGCGCTCTCAGCTGCCTATCGCCAGTCGTCCGCAAGGACGCCCGAGCTCGGCGAGATCGACCCGGATGGTGCGCTGATCTCGCGCGGTCCGCGCTACCGGCTGGACGGCGAGGTCCTGCGGGATCAGGCGCTGTACCTGGCGGGCACCCTGGACGAGACCACCGGCGGGCCGGGCGTGCGCCCCTACCAGCCGGACGGTGTCTGGTTCGCGGTCGGCTACACCCGCAGCAACACCGTTCGCTACGCGGTCGGCATGGAGGACGAGCAGCGTCGCCGCAGCCTCTACACGTTCTGGAAGCGGACGGCACCGCCCCCCAACCTCACGACGTTTGACGCACCCATGCGTGACACGTGCACGGTCCAGCGAGAGCGCACGAACACGCCGCTCCAGGCGCTCGTGACGCTCAATGACCCGACCTACGTGGAGTCGGCGAAGTTCATCGCTGCGCGCGTCCTTGGGACCGCAGACAAGGCGGCCGACAAGACCGTCGAGGCGCGCACCGCTGCGCTCTTCGAGCACGTGGTGGGCCGACCCGCCGACGCGGATGAGATCGCCGCCCTGTCGGGACTCGCGACCGAGCTGATCGCTGGCTTCCGAGCCGACCCTGACGCCGCGGCCCAGCTGCTCGACGTGGGCATGCTCCCGCTGCCCGAGCCCACAGCCGAAGGGGACGTCCCTGACCTGGCCGCGTGGACGCTGGTCGCCAGCACCCTCCTGAACCTCGACGAAGTCCTGACGAACGACTGATGCAGAACCCCTTTCAGAACGGACCCCTCGCCGACCGCGCCGCGCACCTCACCCGCCGTCAGTTCTTCGGTCGCGCCGCCACCGGCGTGGGCGCAGGCATGGGCACCGCGGCGCTCGCCTCGATCCTTGGACCGCAAGCGCTTGCCCAGAGTGGGACTCAGAGCGGGACTCAGAGCGGGGTCCCAGGCGGCATGCCGGGCCCCCACTTCGCCCCCAAAGCGAAGCGCGTGATCTACCTGTGCATGTCGGGCGCGCCGAGCCAGTTCGAGACCTTCGACTGGAAGCCGAAGCTGCGCGACATGTTCGACGTCGAGCTGCCCGAATCAATCCGCCAGGGCCAGCGCATCACGACGATGACCTCCGGTCAGACGCGCTTTCCCATCGCGCCCTCGAAGTTCGACTTCGCGCGCCACGGCCAGGCGGGCACCGAGGTCTGCGAGACCCTCCCTTATACGGCCAAGATGGTCGACGACCTCTGCGTCATGCGGAGCGTCCACACGGAGGCGATCAACCACGACCCGGCCATCACGTTCATGCAAACGGGCTCTGAGCAGCCAGGTCGGCCGAGCTTTGGCGCCTGGCTTTCCTACGGCCTCGGCTCCATGAACAAGGACCTCCCGAGCTTCGTGGTGATGACGCCCAAGTGGAAAGGACGCGCCGAGGCGCAGGCCCTCTACCAGCGGCTTTGGGGCTCAGGCTTCCTGCCGTCCGAGCATCAAGGCGTCGCGCTGCGCACCGGTGGCGACCCGGTCCTGTACCTCAAGAACCCCAGCGGCGTGGACCGCAAGATGCGTCGCCGGATGCTCGACGTGGTCGCGAAGCTGAACGAGGACCGCGCGGCCGAGGTCGGCGACCCCGAGATCCGCGCGCGGATCGAACAGTACGAGATGGCCTTCCGCATGCAGACGGCCGTGCCTGAGCTGACGGACCTTTCGAACGAGCCCAAGTCCGTCCTGGACCTCTACGGTCCGGACGCCACGGTTCCTGGCACCTACGGCGCCTCCTGCCTGCTCGCGCGGCGACTGATCGAGCGCGACGTGCGCTTCGTCCAGATTTACCACCGGGGCTGGGACCAGCACGGCAACCTGCCGACGGATCTTGGTAACAACTGCCGCGACATCGACCAGCCCTCCTATGGCCTGATCCAGGACCTTAAAAACCGGGGCCTCCTGGAGGACACGCTCGTCATCTGGGGCGGTGAATTCGGGCGAACGACCTACTGCCAGGGCGCCCTGTCCAAGGAGAACTATGGCCGGGACCACCACCCGCGCTGCTTCTCGATGTGGATGGCCGGCGCAGGTGTCAAAACCGGGCAGACCTACGGAGCGACGGACGACTTCTCCTACAACATCGTGGAGAACCCGCTCAGCGTCTTCGATCTGAATGCGACCATCCTGCACCTCCTCGGCCTGGATCACGAGCGCTTGACCTACCGCTACGCGGGGCGAGACTTCCGCCTGACCGACGTGGAGGGAGAGGTCCGAAGGGCACTCCTCTCTTGACGAGAACTACACACATGTAACGGCCAGGCCTCGCGCCCCCCACAGCGCCGCTGGACCTGTTACAACTCGCGAATGCAACGACGCGAAAGTCCCCGACGTCCCGTCCTCGCCCTGGTCCTCGCCCTCGCGCCGCTCCCTCTTCTGGGAGCGAGCTGCGAGGCGGGCGCCGGGCAGGAGCGCAACCGCTTCAGCACGGACGCCGCGGCCATCGAGCAGGCCATCGCCGAGCGCAAGGTTCGCGCCGAGGCCGGGGACATCCCATCGATGCTCGAGCTGGGCGCGAGCTACTTCGACGGGCGCAACGTCGAGCGCTCCCTCACCGATGCAGCGCACTGGTACGGCATGGCGGCCGACGCCGGATCGAGCGACGGGCAATTCTCGATGGGCGTGTCCTACGAGCAGGGACTCGGCGTCGCGCCGAACATGGAGGAAGCCATTCGCTGGTACGCCAAGGCGGCGGAGCAGAACAATCCCAAAGCCATGAACAACCTGGGCCTGATCCTGCTCGAGGGTCGCAGCGTGGTCCAGGACGACGTGCAGGCCTACCGAATGCTAGAGGGAGCCGCGAGCCAGGGCATCCTCGCCTCCATCTGCGCGCTTGGCCGCATGAAGTCCCTGGGCCGCGGCGTCCCCGCGGACCCCGAAGGAGCCGCCCGCGATTTCCAAACCGCCGCTGACCTCGGCCTCCCCCAGGCGCAGTTCTTCCTAGCAGCCGCCTACCAGCGCGGCGAGGGCGTCCCCAAGGACGAGGTCAAGGCAACAGCCTGGCTAGAACTCGCCGCCAGCCAAGACTACTCAGAGGCCCAAGCGCAGCTGGGCGCCATGCTGGCACGCGGGACGGAGACGATGCCCCCAAACCCTGACCGCGCCGCGCTCCTACTGACCGCCGCCGCGAACGCGGGCGTCCCCTCCGCCCAGCGCAACCTGGGCCTCCTCTACCTGAGGGGCCTCGGGGTAGGGAAAGACGCCCAGGCCGCACTAAAGTGGTACGAAGTAGCCGCCCGCCTAGGCGACGAGGCCGCCGCCGAGCGCCGCGACCAGCTGCGCGCCAAAATGATCGAGTCAGAGCTAGCCAACGTGTCGGCCTCGGTAGACGCCTGGTTCGCGATGTACGGGAAGTGATCTCAATACCTGTACGGTACCGCAGTCATTCCCGCCATTCCTCAGGACGGTGATGGCTGAGGACGAGGATTGGCGGAGTTGACTCCGGTTTGGTTCCCCCAGACTTCAAGCCTGGGAAGAACGCACCCCTTACGGGATTAGCGCCAGCGATAGTCCCAGAAGCGCGAGGGCGCTACCCGGTCGTCAGAGGACGCCAATTGGAAGACCACGGCCATGGGCGCCGGGCCCTGGTCATCCGCGCGCTGGTTGTACTTGGTGGCTCCGCTGCGCAGACCGGTCCAGGCTAATTCGAAGGCGATGAAGCGTTCACCGTTCCAGATTGCCTTGCCGTACATGCTTCCACCGAAGAAGCGCGTGCG
>JBLIHL010000318.1:0-7160 GCA_047635895.1 Paracoccaceae bacterium
GCTCAATGCGGAAGGCAAGCGTGGGCGTTACCGCTTCAGCGACGAGAGCGAAGGGTTCGTCCTAGATGAGGACCATGAGCTCATCGAGGACGAAGACGGTCGTGCGTTTCGTCAATGGCGAGACCACATCGGAGACCCGAAGGACATCTGGAAGGAGATTGAGAAGGCGGCGACGGTCCCTGGCATGACCACGGCCTCGATGCTTCAGCCCATCGAGACACGTCGCATCATGCTCCAGACCGGTATGCGCGCCACGATGGGGGTCAAGGTCTACGGGCCTGACCTTGCAACTATCGAGGAGGTCGCGCTCGAGTTCGAGCAGCTGCTTCGGGACGTTCCAGGTGTGCGGCCCGCTACGGTCTTTGCAGATCGTGTCATCGGCAAGCCGTACCTCGAGATTGATATCGATCGCAAGGCGATTGCCCGGTACGGCCTCTCGGTGCGGCAGGTGCAGGACGTCATTGAGGTTGCGGTGGGGGGGAAGAAGATCACCACAACGGTGGAGGGACGCGAGCGCTACCCGGTGCGGGTGCGCTACCAGCGCGAGAGGCGCGATCAAATCGAGCAGCTCGGCACCATCCTTGTTCCCACTCATAACGGCGCACAGGTGCCGCTGGGGCAGCTGGCTGATATCCGCTATACACCGGGCCCGCAGAACATCAAGAGCGAGGACACGTTCCTGGTGGCCTACGTGCTGTTCGACAAGGAGCCGGGGCGTGCGGAGGTCGATGTGGTCGAGGAGGCGCAGGCCTACCTCGCGAGTGTCATTGCTTCTGGGGACTACGAGCTTCCCGCGGGGGTCTCGTACCGCTTCGCGGGGAACTACGAGAACCAGCAGCGAGCGGCCGCCAGGCTGCGCCTCGTTCTGCCGCTCGCGCTGTTCATCATTTTCCTGATCCTCTACCTGCAGTTCCGCTCCACGGTGACGACCGGCATCGTGTTCTCTGCGGTGTTTGTGGCCTGGTCTGGCGGTTTCCTGATGCTCTGGCTGTACGGACAGGATTGGTTCCTGAGCACGCCGCTCTTCGGAGTGGACCTGCGCGAGCTGTTTCAGGTGAGGACGTTGAACCTCAGCGTGGCCGTTTGGGTTGGCTTCCTCGCTCTGTTTGGCATCGCCACCGATGACGGCGTCATCATGGCGACCTACCTCAAGCAGACGTTTGAGAAGGACGAGCCGCGCGACAGAAAAGAGATCATTGAGGCAGTGGTGAAGGCGGGCAAGCGCCGCATTCGCCCGTGCCTGATGACCACGGCGACGACCACCCTGGCGCTTCTTCCTGTGCTCACGTCGACCGGACGTGGATCTGACGTGATGGTCCCCATGGCCATTCCATCGATCGGGGGCATGACAGTCGCCCTCATCACCATCTTCGTGGTACCGACGCTCTACTGCCTGGTGGAGGAGTTCAAGCTCCGCGCGCGAAGCGCTGAAGAGTCGGAACATTCCAGCGCGCCTATTTCTACGGCGGGTAGCTGAGACGTTGGCGAATGCAGGACGCTGCAGTCGGCAAGGCGCAAGCAGAGCACGACCTGCTCACGACCAGACTTGTTCTCTACAAGTGCAAGCGGGTTTCCATGGATGACCCCGTGTAGCCTTGCCAGCACCCAGCCCGAACGTTCGACCGGCGCCATCAAACCATGCCCCATCGCAAGACTCCTCACGCTAGATCACTCAGCCCGCTGCCTTTGGGGGGGCCACTCGTTTCGTGGCTTGCAGGCCTGAGCGTGCGCCTTGGGGCACTGCTCCTGTTCGCCCTACAGGCGCAGGTGTGGGCTCAGAGCGGCTCGGTTCCTGCACCGTCCGGCTCTGCCTCGGTGGAGTACGACCTTCGAATCGCGTCCGAGCGGTACGCTCCCGCCGGCAAGCCCGTCCGTGCGCTCACCATCAACGGCGGCATTCCTGGGCCCACCCTGTTCTTCACCGAGGGGGACACGGCCCGTATCACGGTGCACAACACCCTCGTGGACCAGGAGACCTCCATCCACTGGCACGGACTCCTTGTGCCCAATGAGATGGATGGCGTTCCTTACCTGACGACGCCGCCCATCGCACCTGGTGGCTCGCGGGTCTACGAATTCCTGGTCCGACAATCGGGCACCTACTGGTATCACTCCCACACGGGGCTTCAGGAGCAGCGTGGTGTCTACGGATCCATCGTCATTCAGCCCCGCACTCCTGATGTCGAGGTGGACCGCGAGCACGTGGTCGTGCTCTCGGATTGGACGAACGAGCATCCGCAGGAGGTCATGCGCACGCTGATGCGTGGCAGCGAGTGGTATGGCCAGCGCAAGGGCACCGCGCAGTCATTGCTGGGAGCCTGGCGACGAGGCGCTCTGGGGGCCTTCTTTTCGCGAGAGCGCAATCGCATGCCCCCGATGGACGTGTCGGATGTGGCCTACGACGCGTTCCTCGCCAACGGCGAGGAGCGGCAGCGGCTGCGCGCTGAGCCGGGTGAGAAAGTGCTCCTGCGCATCATCAATGCAGGGGCCTCAAGCTACTTTCACCTGACCTCCGCTGCGGGACCCATGACGATCGTTGGAAGCGATGGGAAGCGTGTGCGCCCCGTGACCGTCAACAGGCTCCTGATCGGGATGGCGGAGACCTACGACGTGGTCATCACAATGCCAGCCGAATCGAGGACGGTGGAGTTTCGCGCCACGGCCCAGGACGTCAGCGGCTACGCCTCGGTCCTGCTCGGTGAAGGCGAGCTTCTCGAGGCCAGCAATCCTACTCGCCCGAATCTTTACACCATGAACGCGAGCGTCGCGGCGGGCATTGAGAGCGTTAATCCGGAGCGAGGGGCGGCCGCCGCAACCGCTGCGCGTCCATTCGTACCCTACGCACTCCTCGAGTCGGTGGTACCCACAACTCTCGTGCATGACCCTGGTGACGAAGCGCGCGTTCGCAATATCACTCTGCGTTTGACCGGCGACATGAATCGCTACCGCTGGGGATTCGATGGTAAGACCCTGGCCGAGGACGCCGTCATCCCAGTCTCCGCCGGGGAGATTCTGCGCATCGAGCTCGTCAACGACACGATGATGCACCACCCGCTACACCTGCACGGGCATTTCTTCCGGCTGTTGAACGGCAAGGGAGATCACGCGCCGCTGAAGCACACGGTGGATGTTCCCCCGATGGGCAAGCGCATCATCGAGTGGGTGGCTGACGAGGAGGCCAAGGATTGGTTCTTCCACTGTCACCTCCTCTATCACATGGACGCGGGAATGGCGCGGGTCTTCAGTTATCGGGGCCAGGGGCCGGACCATCGGCCGAATCTTGATCCGAAGCTGCTCAATCCAAGGTTCATCCTTGTGAACGCCGCGGTACAGAACCACATGACGATGGGTCGTGCAGTTGTCATGCAGGGGCGCAACGACTTCCTCGTGCGCTGGGATGCGGGTCTCAATGCGGAGGAGCACGAGGACCGCGAGATCGACGTGGCTTGGTCGCACTACATCGATAAGAATCTGTCCTCCATCGGCGGGTACCGCTTCACGAACGTTAACGGCGCAAGTGACCGTGCCTTCGGCGGTGTGCGCTACCGGCTTCCATATCTCGTTCAGTCGGAGTTCACCTTGGACGAACGCGGCGACCTGCGGCTTGCCCTGCAGAAGGGGTACATGCTGACCACGCGCTTGGCAGCCTTTGCAAGCGGCGAGTACGACACCAACACCTACACCGAATGGGAGGCTGGTCTTGGCTGGACGCTCTCAAAGCGAATTGGCCTGGTCGCAAGCTACCACTCGGAACATCGCGCCGGAATCGGTCTCTCCTTCAGTCTCTGAAGCCGGCGCACTCCTTCACCCTTTCCTGAAACCAACTAAACCATGCTCAAGCTCATCCTCCCTCTCACTCTCGCGCTCGTCTCGTGCACCTCCACGCCCAAGGCGGAGCGCCAGGCTGTCCGCCCCTACCTGCTAGATACCTGCGTGGTGATGGACAGCAAGCTCGGCTCGATGGGGGACCCCATCGTGCGTGTTTACAACGACCAGGAGGTCAAGTTCTGCTGCCTGCCCTGCGTAGAGGAGTTCGAGTCCGACCCCGAGTTCTACCTCGAGAAGCTGGGTCAGAAGTAGCGCGTCACCGACGTGGCGCGCTGCGCCTACCGCGCTGCGCCTACCGCGCTGCGCCTACCGCGCTGCGTCTACCGCGCTGGGGGCCTACCGGGCCCGGTCGCGGTAGGCCGTCGGCGTGCAGCCGAGCGCTCGCTTGAAGGCGACGGTCAGGTACTCGACGTGCTGAAAATTCGTGCGCCGCGCGATCTCGGCGATGGTCAAGTCCGTGCCCAGAAGAAGCGTTCGGATGCGCTCGATGCGGGTTCGGAGGATCTCCTGGTGGGGGCTACGGTCGAGGCGTTCCTTGAAGCGTGACTCCAGGACGCGGCGAGAGACGGCCGCGGCGCGTAGGACGTCGTCGACGCGGATGCCGTCGCAGGCGTGGTGGTGGATGAAGTGAAGGGCGCGCGCCAGTACGGGGTCTTCGATGGCGAGCGCGTCCGTAGAGCGGCGCTGGGCGATGCCGAGGGGCGCGATGAAGTGGCCCTCGGTGATGAGGTCCTCACCCGCCATGCGACGCGACAGCATTTCGGCCGCGAGCAGGCCCGTGCCGTGCGGGTTCAGCGTGATGCTGGAAAGTGGCGGGTCGGAGAGGTCGCAAAGGAGTTGATCGTCGTCCGTGCCGAGGACGGCGACTTCTTCGGGGACCAGCAGGCCGGCGAGTCGGCAGGCGTCTAGTAGCTCGCGCCCCACGCGATCGAAGCACGCGAAGACGCCCAGCGGACGCGGCAGCTCGGAGAGCCACGCGGCCAGGGCAGCAACGCGATCATCGACCGGCGGAGCGTGGAAGAGGGCGAGCGTCTTGGCGCGGCCGAGTACCTCTTTCTCAAAGGCATCTCCCCGGAGGCTGGACCAGTGGAAGCGCTGGTCTCCGCAGAACGCCAGGTGCTCGAAGCCGCGACCGACAAGGTGGTCGACCGCGAGCTTTGCGACGGCGGGCTCATCCACCTCGATCCAAGGGAGCTCGGGTAGGAGCCGGCCCGCAGACAGGTCGATCGACGGGACACCCTTGGCCCGGACGGCGTCGGCAATGGCCTGATTCTCGATGCGAGCGATGATGCCATCGCCCTCCCAGTGTTCGAGCCAGTCGGGCACCGGGCCACCGCGACCCATCTCGGGGAGCTGAATGGACCAGCTTCCGTGCGTGCGTACGTGGGAGGCCACCCCGCGCAGGAGACCGCGGCCGTAGGGGTTCGAGCTCTCGATCAAGAGGGCGACGCGCGGGCGCCGGGGCGGTGCCGCGACCTCGCTGGATGTGGGCGAATCGGTCATGGGGGAATTTCTCGGTGCCAGATTCGGTCAATGCCGCCTGGAGCGCCAGGGAGGCCGATCAGGTTAGCGCAAAATCTCCGATAGACGCCGCGCGAACTCCTGGCAGCTTGGGGGCACTCCATCTAGCCTCTCTCGTGTGAACCGATCCATCTGTACGTCGAGTCGAGGGTACCGCGCTGCCTTCTGGACCTACTTCGCACCCCTGACGGCCACGCTTGGCGCGGGGTTGCTCGTGTCGACCCAGGCGGCTTCGCTGGACCCGCTGCTTGACCCCTTTCAGAGTCCGACCGCGTCGAGGCAGGACCGGGTCAAGGTGCTCTTCCTCGGCGACGATGGGCACCACGTGCCGCGTGAGCGCGCGGCGGCCGCCCACGTTCCGCTGTTCCAGCGTGATATCCAGTTCGAGTACACCGAGGACGTGACGGCGCTCAACGGCCCGAACCTGGCGCGTTTTGATGCGGTCCTCGTGTACGCGAACCTGGTGGAGATTCAGAAGGACCAGGAAGAGGCGCTCCTGGGGTTTGTTCGCGGCGGCGGCGGGCTTGTCGCGCTTCACTGCGCCTCGTACTGCTTCCTGAATTCACCTGCGTACGTCGAGCTCGTGGGGGCGCAGTTCTCAAGTCACGGGACCGGGACGTTCGGCACGAGAACCGTCTCGCCCGAGCACGCCGTGATGCAGGGGCACGAGGCGTTCACGAGCTGGGACGAGACCTACGTCCACACGCGCCATGGCGATGACCGCACCATCCTTGCCGTCCGCGAGCGCGCGACCGGCGAGCCTGGCGGCGCCGGCGACGAGCCCTGGACCTGGGTGCGCGAGGAAGGAAAGGGGCGCGTCTTCTATACGGCGTGGGGCCACGACCTGCGTACCTGGAAGCAGCCCGGCTTCATCGATCTCGTCGCGCGCGGGACGCGCTGGGCGGCCGGAGAAGGTCCGCTGGATCCGTTGATCGAACGCCCGCCGCTCGAGTTCATTCCTACGGAGACGCCGGTCCCCGACTACGTTCCCGGCCAGCGCACGGGTGCGCGGAATGAGATGCAGGCGCCGCTCTCGCCCGCCGATTCGCTGCGGCACCTCAGCGTCGCGCCGGGGCTCGAAGCGCAGCTCTTCGCCTCCGAGCCGCTGCTCCAAGGGAAGCCGATCCACATGGCGTTCGACGAGCGCGGCCGAGCGTGGGTGCTCGAGACGATCGACTACCCGAACGAGCGCAAGGACGAAGGCGGCCGCGACCGCATTTCGATCCTCGAGGACACCGACGGGGACGGCGCGGCCGATCGCTCAACGGTCTTTGCGGAGGGCCTTTCGATCCCGACGTCGATGACCTTTGCGCGGGGCGGCGTGGTCGTAACGCAGGCGCCCGACACGCTCTTCTTCCGCGACACGGACGGGGACGATGTGGCGGACGAGCGCACGGTGCTCTTCTCCGGCTGGGGGAGTGGCGACACGCACGCGGGGCCATCGAACCTGCGCATGGGGCCGGACAACCGCCTTTGGGGAACGGTTGGCTACAGCGGCTTCCGCGGCCAGGTCGGCGCTGAGGCCCACGCGTTCTCCCAGGCAATCTTCGCGTTTGAGCCGGACGGCTCCGCGCTGGAGGTGATCGCCTCGACCACCAACAACACCTGGGGCCTGGGGTTCTCCGAAGAGGGGAGCGTCTTTGCCTCCACGGCGAACGGTAACCCGAGCGTGCATGCGGCTCTCCCTGCGCGGTACTACGAGCGCGTTCCCGGCCTGGCGCCGGGGGCACTCCAGACGATCGCGGAGAGGATCGACTTGCACCCCGTGACCGATCGCGTCCGCCAGGTGGACTATCACGGCAAGTACACGG
>JBLIHL010000319.1:0-7156 GCA_047635895.1 Paracoccaceae bacterium
CCCCAAAGCCCGGACTCCTGCTGAAGGCCGAGTGCGCCCTTCACGAGCCTCTTCGTGAAGGTCTTGCCGACCGTGCTCCGATCCAGGTGAGCGATGTCAGCGATCGCCGACATGACCCACGCGTGGGTCATGTCGTCGTACGGCCCGGTGTGAATGAGCAGCCCGGTCTTCGGGTTGATCTGCTTCGAAAGCCATTGGACCGCGCCGCGCACGGACCCTGAGTGGGGCCCCTTGCTGAGCGTACTCCCTTCACCGCTTAGCGCGAGGATGGCGGCCGCCGTGGTGCGAGCATCAGACCAGTGCCCGTCCTCTTGCATCGCTACGAGCTGGGTCAAGCTCGCGTCGATCTGCTCAAGGATCGCGTCCACCGTCGTGACAAGGGGAGCTTGGGTCGCGCGGGGCCTCGACTTCTGCGGTAGAGCAGAGGCGAAGCCCATATGGGCGGAGAGCGCGACGATGAGCAGAACGGGGAAGAACGTGGCTCGCGGCATAGCAACCGTGGGTGAGGAGGCCTGGGAAGTGGCCCAACGCGGAACGCCCTCAGCATAGCAGGTTCTCGCGCTTTGCCAGCAATTCCGAAGTCCACACGATCGATCTCGATGCCGGCATCCTGCGCTACTCTACGGCTCCGCTCGCTTATCTTGGTCAGTCCCTGGCCGGCGAGCGCTTGACCGGGATCACGCCGACCGCCTTCGGCGCGGTCGCGGGTGGCGTGGGCCAGGCTATCGAGGTGGACACCAGCGGCGCCGAGATCCGCCGCTTCACTCAGCTCGGTGTGAACTTCGTGGATATCGACGCCTTCCAGGGCGGATACCTGGGCGTTCTTCCGGACCGCGTCGAGCAGTTCGATGCGAACTTCAACTCGCTGGGAGAGTTCGCTGCCGACGCCTACCTGATCGCCCAGCAAGGCGGCTTCGGGTACTTTCCGGACGAGTTCAACGTCCTCAGCGATGGTCGCGTCACGATTGGTGGCGTGGTCTCCGTGGCCGTGGTGGGCGCTGATGGAACAGTGCTTGACGTGCACCGGCGGCTACAGATCCTCGCCGCCCTCTTCTTCGCCGATACTCTTTCGGCGAAGAAGGGGGCAGCCAATGAGGACGTCCCCCATCATGCCGGCCGGATCAGGCGTTGACCGGCTGGCGGAACATGCCCGGCGTGTAGGAGACGATCCGGCCTTCGATGGCGCTGGCTGCCACGGTGAGCGGTGAGGCCAGATAGAGCTGGCCCGGGCCGCTCCGGCCGCGGAAGTTACGGTTGATCGCGCTGACGGTGACCTCGTCGGCGGTCTCGCTGACGCCCGGACCGCAGCCGATGCAGGCGCCGCAGCCCGGAGCGATCACCTCGACGCCGGCGGCGCGGAAGATCTCGTCGTAGCCCTGCGCCGTTGCGAAGTCGCGCACCGCCATCGAGCCGTACTGGACGACCATCTTGACGCCCTCCTTGACCTTACGGCCCGAGTCGAGAGCGTCCTTCAGGACGCGTGCGTAGAACTCGAAGTCGTCTTCCTTGCCGGCCGTGCACGAGCCCGCGTAGGCGATGTCGATCTTGACGTCGCCGAGGTCCACGATGTCCTTGCCGTAGGTCGGGTCGCCCGGCTCAGCCACCATGGGCTTGAGCTTCGAGAGGTCGATGGTATGCGTGCCGCCGGTGTACTCGGCGCCCGCGTCGGGCGCGACGAAGGAGGCTTCGATCTGCTCGAGGCTCTGCCCGCTGCGGCGTGGCTGGAGCCACTCGGCCAAGCGGCGGTCGCCTTCGCAGATGCCCGACTTCGCCGAGCATTCCGTGGCCATGTTACAGAGCGTCGCGCGCTCATCCGCAGAGAGCGAAGTGAGGCCCGGGCCGCCGAATTCCATCACTCGATCGAGCGTGTCCTCGCGCTTGGCGTAGGTGTCCAGGATGTGAAGCATCACGTCCTTGGCCGTCACGCCGGGATCCAGAACGCCGACGAGCTCGAAGCGGATCGACTCCGGCACCTGAACGAACGTGAAACCCGCGGAGATGAGGCCTGCGTACTCTGTTGCCCCCACGCCGTACGTGAGCGCGTTGTTGCCGCCCCCCATGCACGTGTGGCTGTCGGTGGCCTGGATGAAGTCGCCTGGGTCGACGAACTCCTCGCGGGCCACCTGGTGGCAGATGCCCGGCGAGACGCCGTCCTTCGCGGAGTAGTCGCGGACGCCGGTGTGCTTCTGGAATCCGATCTGCAGATCACGCAGAAGCTGAATCTCGGCCGTGAACGGCTTCATGCGCTCCACGCCGGTCGCGTAGAGGAGGTGATCCTCGAACACGCCGAACTTCGCGGGGTTCGGGATCGTGTAGTCGGTGCCGTACTCCAGCTCGAGGAAGTGATGGACCTGGGCCGTAGTGAACTCATGGCTGTAGCCGCCGTCCACGTTGACGAGGCAGACATCGCCAGGCTTGAGGTGGACGCCCTTGGCCACGTCGCCGCCGGGACCCACGACCTTGGCGCTCAGCATCTTCTCGGCCATCGTCATCGGACGCGCCGGAGTCTCCGGCACGGGCACGGCGACGAGGCCATCCTTGTAGAGCTTCGCGAACGGGAACAGGCCGCCCGATTCGAGCATCACGCGCGTGATCGGATCGAGGTCCTTCGTGATCTCGTCGAGCTTCACGTCCTCGCCGTTCTGGAGGCGCGTGATCACGTCGTAGCCAGCCATGAGCTGGCCGAGGTTCAGGTTGTTGCGCTCGTGGATCGGCGCGAACGAGTGCGCGATGACAAGGCGAATGCCCGACCACTTTTCGCACTGGGGCGCGGTCTCACGGGACGAGCCCGTGCCCTTGCGCTTGCCGCTGACGATGACCTCGAAGCCGCCGTCCAGGAGGTCGCGGGTCTCAAACACGCGCTTCCCGTCGGCATCAAGAAGGCCGGCGTAGGCGTCGAGCGCGATGTCCTCCGGCTTGTGCCGAAAGCACACCCACGCGGGCGTCATCGTGTCGGTGTTGATGTCGTCCAGGAGATCGGCCGGATCGACGTCCTCCATGCGGAGGTTCAGCGTCCCGCGCAACTGCTTGCGGATCAGCTCCAGGTCCTTGGTAAGGAAGAGGACTCGCTTGCCTTCGGTCAGGCGCACAACGCGCTCGCCTGAGGTGAGCTCATGGATCAGTTCATTCATCGCAGTCACGTGGGGTGGGTTCAGGGTTGGGAACCCGGGCCCCACGCAGATCGTGAGGCCAGAGGTAGAGACAATTAGTGGAGGCCCAAAGCGGGGCCGAAACCCGTCAAGCGTTCGGGTTCTCGATCAACATGGCAATGCCCTGTCCGCCGCCGATGCACGCGGAGGCGACGCCGTACTTCTTGCCGGCGCGGCGCAGCTGGTACATGAGCGTCAGAACGAGTCGCGTGCCCGTGGCACCGAGCGGGTGCCCGAGGCTGACGGCACCGCCGTTCACGTTGCATTTGTCGCGGTCAAGACCGAGCTCCTTCTCGCAGCCCAAGTACTGGGCGGAGAACGCTTCGTTGATCTCGTAGTAGTCGATGTCGTCCGTCTTCATGCCGGCTTTTGCAAGCAGCTCGTTGATGGCTGGCACCGGGCCGATCCCCATTTCCTTGGGGTCAACGCCGACGTAGGAGTAGCCGCGCACAATGCCCATGACGTCGAGGCCGTCGGCCTTGGCGCGGTCAGCCGTCGTGCAGATCACCGAAGCGGCGCCGTCGACGATGCCGCTGGCGTTACCCGCCGTCACGGTGCCTTCCTTGCCGAACGCCGCGCGAAGCTTCGCAAGGCCCTCGATCGTGGTCTCCGGCTTGATGTGGTCGTCGGTGTCGATCGTCGTGTCGCCGCGGCGACCGGAGATCACGATCGGCGCGATCTCTTCGGCGAAGCGGCCCGACTGAACGGCCTCGGCGCCGAGCTTGTGGCTGCGGAGCGCGTACTCGTCCTGCTGCTCACGGGTGATCCCAAGGCGCTTTGCGATCGCCTCGGCCGTCTGCGCCATGTAGGTGTCGCCGTAGGGATCGTAGAGGCTCGAGAAGAGCAGGTCCTCGAGCGGCGGCTGGACGCCGAGCCGGAAGCCCTCGCGTGCGCCGTGCAGGACGTACGGCGCCTGGCTCATGTTCTCCATGCCGCCCGCGAGCACCGTTCCGGCCTCACCGAGCTGAATGAGCTGGGAAGCGTTGATGATCGACTGGATGCCCGAGCCGCAGAGGCGGTTGACGGTCAGCGCCGGAGCCGACTGGGGCACGCCGGCCTTCAGCGCCACGTGACGCGCACCGTAGATCGCATCGTTCGACGTCTGCAGCGCGTTGCCGATCACGGTGTGATCGATGGACGCAGGGTCGATCTTGGCGCGCTCGATCGCGGCCTTTGACGAGTGAGCGCAAAGGTCGATCGCGCTGAGGCTCTTCAGCTTTCCGTAGCCGGGAGTGCCGGAGTATTCGGCCATTGGGGTCCGTGCCCCGCCGACGATGACGACTTCTGTGCTCATGATTGCGTGGTGCCTCGCGTGGAAGCAGTGTGTGTTCGGGTGTTCTTGAAAACCGAGCCGCGCGGTGGGCGCGGCTCGGTGAGGCCTCGCCGCGGGTTGCGGCGATAAAGGGCGATCAGCGCTACTTGCCCTGGAAGGCGGGGCGACGCTTCTCGACGAAGGCGCTCATGCCTTCGCGCATGTCTTCGGTCTCGGCCGCCTTGCCGAAGTACTCGGTCTCGAGCGCCTCGCCAGCGGTCTGGTCCATGTCCCATCCACGAAGGACGAGCTCCATGCCGAACTTCACGGCGAGAGGCCCCTTCTGGAGGATGCTCTTCAGCATCTTCTGGGTGCCTTCTTCAAGGTCTTCAGGGGAGAAGACGCGGTTGATCACGCCCACGCGATGGGCTTCTTCCGCCGAGAACATGTCCCCGGTGAGAATCCACTCGCGAGCGACGCCGGGGCCGGCGATGCGTGCGAGGCGCTGGCTGCCGCCGTAGCCAGGGATGATCCCGAGGCTTGTCTCTGGCAGACCCAGCTTGGCATTCGTCGAGGCCGTGCGCAGCGTGCAGCTGAGCGCGAGCTCGCACCCGCCGCCGAGGGCGAAGCCGTTGACCATCGCGATCGACGGCTTGCCGAGGTGCTCGAGCTTGCGGAAGACGCCCTGCCCGAAGGCCGCGAGGTCCGCGGCGCCCTTGGCGTTGCCGGCCTGGGCCAGCAGCTCCGTGATGTCCGCACCGGCAACGAAGGCCTTCTGGCCCGTTCCGGTGAGGAGGACCGCGCGCACCGCGTCGTCGGCCTTGGCTGCGTCGAACGCGGTCCCAAGCTCGGTGATCGTCTGGTGGTTGAGCGCGTTCATCTTGTCCGGCCGGTTGACCGTGATGCGCGCCACGCCGCCTTCGACGGCGTAGGTGATGTTCTCGTAGCTCATAGGATCAGGCCTCTTCGACAACGGCCTTGTGAATCGTGACAGGCTCAAGCGGCTTGGAATTCTCTCCGCCAGCGCTCTGCATCGTTTCCGCGTTCGCGATCGAGTCGAGCACTTCGAAGCCGTCGACAATGCGGCCGAAGGCGGTGTAGTTGCCGTCGAGGAACTCGGCCTCGCCATGCATCAGGAAGAACTGGCTTCCCGCCGAGTTCGGGTCTGACGAGCGAGCCATCGACACGACGCCACGTTCGTGGTGCATGTCGTTGAACTCAGCGTCAACGGACCAGCCAGGGCCACCCGTCCCCCACGACCGCTCATTGTCGGTCTTGGTGTTCGGGTCGCCGCCCTGGACCATGAAGCCCGTCACGACGCGGTGGAACTTCGTCCCGTCGTAGAAGCCGTCCTTCGAGAGCTTGACGAAGTTCTCGACGTGCTTCGGCGCGATGCCGGGCAGCAGCTCGAGAGTCATGTTGCCGGCGGAGGTCTCGAGGCGCACGCGGGCGCCGATCTGTGATTCAGTCATGGAATACGTGGGGAGGCGAGCCAACTGGCGCGCTACTTACCCGGACGGGATTTCGTGGCCTTGACGACGAGCGCCTGGGTGATGAACTGCTGAGGATTCGGGTGGTTCATCGCCATCCGAAAGAACGGATTCAAAGAGTCCATCTGGACCTTTCGCTCCGCCAGGCTGTTGACGAGAGAATAGTTGATCTCGACGCCCTTGACGATTTCGTCAATGGCCTCCATGCCAGTGATCACTCGACCGAAGGCGCTGTACTGGCCGTCGAGGCTAGCCGTCCTCCTGTGGACGATGAAGAACTCGCTGGTCGCCGAGTTGATGTCGTCGGGAAGGCGCGCGGCCGAAAGGACGCCCGCGTCGTGCTTGCGGCTGTTGAACTCCGCATCGAGCTTGCGCGGTGCAGCTTCGCCGCTAGCCGCCCTACCGCCCTGGACCATGAACGTCGGGATGACGCGGTAGAACTCCGAGCCGTCGTAGAACCCCTTGGACGAGAGGTCCAGGAAGTTACGGACGTGATTCGGTGCCACGTCAGGCCACATCTCGACCCAAACCTGGCCACCGGTGGTTTGCAGAACCACCTGGTAGTTGCCGAGCTGCTCCGCGGGGAGCTCCTCAAAGTTAATTCCGCGCTCGGGCAGCCCGAGACAGATCACCTCAAGTGGGTCGTTCGCGCTCTCCGCGAATGCCAGACGGAAGTCGATCAGGTCGCCATCGAAGCGATCGTTGATGAACTGCGTCAGGTCGATGGACATCGACAGGCGCTGCCCCGGCTGAAGCTCAAGATTGCCCTCGGCCTCACGCCGCACGAGCGGCTTGTTGTTCACGAGCCACGCAGCCGGCGTAAGCAGCCAGTTCGGCATCTTGCAGGGTTTCTCGCCCCTGGCTTCGATGTCGACCGTGACGCGGTAGGGCTCTCCCTGGATAAAAAGCTCGGGCGCCTTGAACGTAGCCTCGTAGCTGCCCTTCCGCGTCTGCGCGACGGGGCTAGAGCCTGGGATCGCTGAGACGGGCCCCAACGACGCCGGCCCGGCAATAGAGCCTGAAATGGACCCTGAACTGGACCCTGAACTGGACTCCGGCACGAGGTGTGCCGACGGAACGTGCTCCTTCGGAACGGCGGCACACGCGAGGGAGGCAACGACGACGGGAATGAGGATGGTCTGGATCATGCTTTCTTGTCTCCGTCCCACTTGTAGTACCCCTCGCCCGTCTTGCGACCGAACTTCCCTTCGCCCACAAGGCGCTCGAGGGATGCCGGGATTTTAAAGGCTGGTTCGTTGGGATAG
>JBLIHL010000320.1:0-7117 GCA_047635895.1 Paracoccaceae bacterium
CGGGGCGGTCGGGGAACAAGTCTCGATCCGGGAGAGATTCCGACCTGACCGGGCGTTCAGTCCTTCTCAGCTCGAGAGTGGTTCGCCGGGACCAGTCCGCGGCCTGCGAATGGCCCTGTGTACGAACTCGCTAGATCCGTAACGGCGGCCGAGCTCAGCCGCCTGCTGCCATTCCTCCGGGGTGGGTTCGTCAGGTTGGAGGCAGGCGTCGAACTCTGCCTCGATGGCGACTCGGAAAGCGGCGGCGAGAGAGGCGAGCCCATCGGGCTGGTGTGCCAGGGCAGCCACGTTCGCCACCTCCGCTTCCAGCGGTGAACCTGTGACCTTGATCGATCCGTGATGGAGGATCCTGCCCTTGGTCCTGCCCGTGGTCCAGCCAGGCGCCCCGCAGCGGACGCGGCGCTGCGCCGTGCCGACACCCTTGCGTAGGGCGGTACTTCCGGGCATCGCCCAGCTGATGTCCTGGGGCGTCGACTCGTGGAAGCACATGCCCGTGTCCGGCAGGTCGGAAGCGCAGGCCTTCCCGCGCCGCATCTGCACGCCCGGGACGCCAACGGCGCGCAGCGCCGCCATGACGGCTTCGTGGGTCCGCTCGTAGCTCGCGGGGACGGAGCCCGCGTAGGCCGGGTCCTTTGCGTCGAGCGTGATCGAGAACGTGAGCTCGCCGCCGTGGTGATGGATTGCCCCACCGCCGGTGAGGCGCCGCACGACCGCCGGATGATCGCGCGCTGCCGGCACGTCTTCGAAGGCCTGGAAGTAGCCGATTGAGATCGCGTCCGGCTTCCACGTATAAAGCCGGAGCGTCGGCGCAGGCTCCGCATGGGATACGGAGTCGGCGTCGACGCTCGTGGGGGAGCCGAGAAGCAGCGCTTCATCGAGCCCCATGGCGTCAGCGGGTGAGACGTCGTAGGTCTCGAGGAGCCGCCACGCGCGGGGTGCCATGAATCAGCTGGTGATCTCGGCCTCGTAGGCGGCCGCGTCCAAGAGGTGGTCGAGGCTCTTATCGGTGGGCTTGATCTTGATGAGCCAGCCCTTCTTCCATGGGTCTTCCGAGAGGGTCTGGAGGTGCTCTTCGATCTCTGAGTTGATCTCGACGATCTCACCGCCCACGGGAGCGTTGAGGTCCGAGACGGCTTTCACCGACTCGATCTCACCGAAGGTTTCGCCCTGCTCGATCATTCGACCGACGTCAGGCAGGTCGCAGTACACGAGGTCTCCCTCGTTGCCGTTCGAAAGCTCTTCAACGGCGAAGTCGGTGATTCCGACCACGATAAGGTCGCCTTCGAGCTTGGCCCACTCGTGGCTGTCGAGGTATTTACGGTCGTCCGGGCGCATGGGTTACGTGTGGCTAGGGGGGAGCTATTTGCGGGTGCGTGAATAGAACGGAAGCTCGCAGACGGTGCACTCTTGGCGCTTTCCGCGAATATCCATGTGAACTGACTGTCCTGGTTCGGCGAGTGCCACGGGCACGTAGGCCGAACCGATGTTCATGTTGACCGTGGGGGAGACGGCGCCGGAGCAGATCTCGCCGACTTCCTCGTCCCCATGGAACAGCTTGTAGCCCTGGCGTGGCACGCGCTTGCCGTCGGTCTTGATGCCGACGAGCTTGCGCGTGGGGGACTCTTTGATGCGCGCTAGCGCGTCACGTCCGATCCAGTCGCCCTTCTCTTCCTTGAACGAGATGCCGAAGTTCAGGCCGGCCTCAATGGGGTTGTGATCCAGGTCGATCTCGTGGCCGTAAAGCGGCATGCCGGCCTCGAGGCGCAGCGTGTCGCGGGCGCCGAGGCCGATGGGCGCGAGGCCGACTTCCTTGCCAGCTTCGAGAAGCTCGTTCCAGACGCGGACCGCGTGCTCTTCAGGGAAGTACAGCTCGAAGCCGTCCTCACCGGTGTAGCCGGTGCGGCTCACTCGGACGTTTTCAATGCCGGCAACGGTCGTGAACGCGAACTTGTAGTAGCCGACCTCGGAGAGGTCCATGTCCTTCACGAGCGGCTGCAGGGCGGCCTGGGACTTGGGTCCTTGGAGCGCCAGCATCGCGAGCTCGTCGGTGCGGTCCTCGATTGTGACGTCCGCGCCGTTGAGGTGGCTCTTCAGCCAGCTCAGCACCGTCTCCTTATTCGACGCATTGGCGACGACGAAGACGTCCTCTGGGCCGGTCTTGTACAGAAGAAGGTCGTCGAGGGGACTGCCTTCTTCGTTGCACACAAGGCCGTAGCGGATCGCGCTCTGCGGGATCTTGCCGACGAAGCTCGTGACCATCCGATCCAGGAATGAGACGGCGTCCTTCCCCTTGACCTCGAGGCGGCCCATGTGGCCCAGGTCAAACAGGCCGGTCTTTTCGCGCACGCACCGGGCCTCGTCGAGGATTGATGCGTACTGCACGGGCATGCTCCACCCGCCGAAGGAGACCATCTTGGCCCCGGCGGCAACGTGCACGGCGTGCAGGTTGGTTTGTCTCAGATTGGCTTCCGTCATGGGGCGCCAAGTGTAGTGATTCGGGGCCAATGGGACAGCGCTAGAACCCCCTCTGGGCAGGATTCCGGCCCGGATTTCAGTTGGGGTTCCTGCCCGATGGACGCGGGAATTCCGGCGTCGCCACGGCGGGCCGCCAAAGCGGGGTAGTTTTGAGTGATGAGGCCGCCGGGGGGGCGGGCTCCGCTCTCTTCGCTATGGAACCTGTTATGACCGTCACTCACCGCTGCCTCGCCCGGACCATTGCACCGCTCTCGTCGAGATTCTCCGCTGGAATCTCCATTGGGACCACCTCAGCGCTGATCGCAGGCCTTGCCGTCGCCCTCGGCACCACGGCGGCTGCCCAGGACCCCTTCGCACCCGGAGAGCGCTGGCACCACACGCCCGAGGCCACGAGCGCGGACTGGATGCCCGATCAGGTCCTTTTCGCCGGAGACGACTCCTTTGTCTGGGCCGCCCAGCGCGGCGGTGACCAGGCCCTGCGCCTGCTTGATGTCGTCGCCACCGGCGCTCAGTCCGCCCGAGGCGTCGTCACCCGCCAGCCGAGCGAGTTCGGCGCTCCCGTGATCGCCGCCGGTTCCCGCGGTGACGTCGTCTTCGCCCTGCGCCAGTTCAACGCTCCGACGGTCTACCGCCGTAGGCCGCTTCTCATGGCCTTCGACCCGACGTCTGCGTCCGCAGGCGCCGAAATGCCCGCGGTCTGGACCCACGACACGGGTGTCTACATCAACGGTCCGGTCCGCACGGCCGCCGACCGCCGCGGGGCCACCGTCGTCGCCGCCGTCTGGGATGACACCACTGCGTCGGTACGACTCGACATCGTCGACGGCACCGACGGCGCGCTGATCGGTCGCCGCGACCTTCCGGCCTACTCGCTCAACGCACTCGCCGTCTCTGGCGACGGCAGCCGCGTCGCCGTTGTCGCAGGCCTGACCCTCTACGTGCTCGACAGCACCGCTACGCCCATCTTCACGCTGCCGATCAGCTCGGCGACGCAGGCCCTCGCACTCTCGAACGACGGCTCGACCCTCGCCTTCGGGGAAACCGGCGCGCTCAACATCTACCAGGAGCAGGCGAGCGGCGGTTACGCCCTCTACCAGCGTCCGACCGGATCGAGCTCGGAGCTTCCGACCTGCATCTCGATGTCGGACGACGGCTCGCTGATCGCCATCGGATGGTGGAACTTCGTGAACGGCTCGGGCGCACGCTTCGAGATCTACGACACGGTCTTTCAGTTCGCGCTTTCGTCCTGGGATCAACCGGCCGTTTCGGGCGCCCAGCAGAACCTGCCGATCTCGGCGGAGATCACGCCTGACGGCAACCGTGCCGCCTTTGCGACCTGGGGCAACGGCCTCGACCCGGAAGTGATCGTCCTGAGCCTCGGCGGCTTCGGCCCCGAGTTCCGAGTCGACCTGTCCGGTAGCGCCCGCGGCATGGACTTCGACGCAACGGGTACCCGCCTTGCGATCGGCCACAAGGACGTTCATTCCCAGGTCTTCGGCTCCAAGGGTTCCATCCTCGTCTCTGACACCGGCGAGCGCCGCCTTGCGCTGACTAGCACGCCCAGCATCGGTGGCAACCTCGAAGCCGCCGCGATCTCCCCGGGCTCCTTCGGTGGATGGTTCGTGCTTGGCCCGAAGGCAACCGTCCCGACGGTCTTCCCAGGCGTCAACGGGCTGCTGCTTCTCCAGCGCAACCAGCTCACGGTGCTCGGTCGCCTGGCGGATGCCAGCGGACGGATCGACCTGTCGCTGCCCGTCCCGAACTCCTCGGCGATGATTGGTCAGCAGATGCACGTGCAGGCCGCCTTCCGGACGGCCCAGGGACTGACCTTCACCAACAACCTCCTCAGCCCCTTCCTCGTGCAGTAATCGAGCACTGGTCGGGTCCAGGCCCAGCCAAGCGTCAGGCTCTTCCAGGCAAAGGCCCGCATCACCTTAGACCTTCTCGTTCCTCTCCAGCCGGTCGAACCAGTTGGACAGGTCGGCCTGGGCCGCGGGGATGGGTCCGTTCAGTGTCGGAAGGTGCTGCTACCGAAAATGTGCCCAGGTGGCCTATTACGCAGTGCCTATCGGTCGCTTCCGTGACGCATGCGGGCGACGGCTACTCGTCTTCGGGCTTCTTCAAGCGGCCGCGGAACGACTCGAGGCGCTCGATGTCGGCCTCACTGAAGCCCTTGCGTGAGCCTTCGTCGCCCTTTGGATTCGGCAACTCCTCGCCGAATCCGGAGTCGCTATCGGGATCTGCCGGGCCGCCGCTGCCCGCTCGCTGGCGCATCAGGTGCTCCCAGCCGGCGAAGCGCCCAGCTCCGCCTCCCATGGCCTCAGCCTGGTGCTTGAGACGCACGCTCCAGCGCTCGCGCAGGCCCGCCCAGAGGATGAAGAACCCGATGAGGGACAGGAAGCAGGCGCCCTGGAAGAGCGAGAGAAGGATGATCGCCCAGGCGATCGCGCCGCCGACGGAGGTCGCTTTACCTGTGGCGTCGACCCAGCTGCGTCCCCCCCGGGCCAGGAAGGCGCGCAGCAGCCGCCCGCCATCCATCGGGAACGCAGGGAGGAGGTTGAACACCCCGTAAGCAACGTTGATGGCCACGAAGAGGAACACCACGCCGTGGGCGTTCTCGCCGATAGCCAGGTTCGTCCCGCGGATGACCGGAGCGTCCGCACCGGGTGAGAGAACCAGCAGGAGCGGCGCGGCCAGCGCGGCCAGCCCGAGATTGACGAGCGGTCCCGCAGCCGCGACCCACGCCTCGGTCCGGGAGTCCTCGGGCATGTTGCTGATCCGCGCCATGCCCCCGAGCGGCCAAAGGACGATGTCCACGACGTCGAGGCGGAAGTGGCGGGCAACGAACGCGTGGCCGAGCTCGTGTGCGATGAGCAGCGCCGTCGAAAGCACGATCAACACGGCCGTCGAGCCAGCGTGTCCATTGGCCGCGCCCCAGATGGCCCACAGGGCCAGCATGTACCCGAGTGCCAGGTTCGCCCGGATGGGGATCCCGGCGATGCGGGCGATCGTGTGGTTCTCGAGCAAGGGGGTATCGGGCGGTATGGAGGGCCGGAGTTGGCGCGGACAGGGTAGGTCACGGGGCCCGCAAGCTCCATGAAGGAAGTGCCGCACTCTCATGCGGAGGCTCCTGGGACCGCTTGGCGGCGGGTGCGGATACCGTATGGGTCTTGAAAAATTCGAACACAGATAGCCAGGTCTTCCGCGGGACCCTGCCCGGCGCGTCCGGGCGGAATTCGCGGGTCCTTGTGATCGCGCTTGATGGGGAGGCTCGTCAGCGCTGGGAGCAGCTGGTCGCACCGCTTTCGGGGGGGGCGCTCAGCGGAGGAGCGGGTGCCAGCTCGAGCGATTTGGCCGACCTGGCTCGGCAGGGCGGAAGCTGCGTGGCGCTGGCGGCCTTCGGCGCCAGCTCGCGCGATTCGAAGATCGGCGAGCCTGCCTTTGCTATCAGCGTTGGAGACGCAGTGCTGCGCGGCTTGCCGACGGCCGCGCGCGCCACGATCACGGGCAGAGTTCCGCTGCGGGGCGGTGTGGTCGAGGCTCCCTTCGGCGGAGGCTTCGCGCGGTCCCTGGTGCGGACGACGGACGTGCTCCTGGTTTTTGGAGCGGCGCGGCCTCGTCGAGCCCTGATCGAGATAGACGCCGATGGCAGGGTCGCGATCCGCGAGGCGACGATCGCCGTCGGCGCATCCACCCGGGAGCGTGCCCGCGCCCTGACGGCTGGTGGGGCCCACGCCCTCTTGGTGGGGCCAGCAGCCGAGGCCGGACTGCCCTTCGCGAACCTCGGATCCTGGGACGCGCCTGGTGGTAGCGTGGCCCCGAGCCTTGTGGGACGCGGTGGCATGGGGAGGACCGTGGCGCAGGCTGGCGTGGTGGGGATTAGCGTGGCGATCGGCGACGCGGCGCTGGACGACGCGGCGACGGCCGAATCGAAGTCGGAGCTGCACGGCGTTCTCGAGTCTTCGCCCAGGCTGGTGGCGCGCGCTCTGGGCGGAACGCTTGAGCTTGGTGACGTTCGCGGCGAAGCTACGGCGTCCACACCATCCGCGAGGCCCAAGACGCGGCACGGATGCGTCGGATGTCCCACGCCGTGCGGGTGGCAGTTCGAAGTGCCGTCGAAGGCAGCTGGGGACACCGGAGGATCGAAGACCGCGGGAGCGCGCGTGGGGGGGCGCTTCGCTGCGCTCCAGGGCTTCCTTGGCGGCGGCGATGTCGAAGCCGCCATGGCCACGCTGGAGCAGTGCAACGAACTTGGGATGGACGCGCGGTCGGCGGCCATGCTCATACATGAGTCGGGAGAGGCCCACGATGTCTCAGCGCTGATGGATCCTCAGAGTCCGCTGCATCGACGGGCTCTGGCCATGGTTCCCGCGGATGACATTGAGCCAGCGCGTCCCCTGCTTCCCTCCGATCTCGCGGGGAGCGTGGGCGTGAGGCTGGGTGCGCGCGGACCGGAGCCGTTGCGCAGCCTTTCGGTGCTCGGCCTGAGTGCCGGAGACGCCGCCGATTCCACGGTGCGCGACCGCTGGCGCCGCGAGCTGCACCTGGACGGTCTCGGCGTCAGCGCCGAACGCAATGCGGGAGTCATCGCGCACTGGCAGGAGTGTTTCTCCGCCGCGCTCGACCACTCGGGGTTCTGCGC
>JBLIHL010000321.1:0-7108 GCA_047635895.1 Paracoccaceae bacterium
GCGTGGGCGGTGTCCCGGCCGGTACCGTCTCGCGGCAGTCGGCCCGTCGCCAGGACGCAAGACGGTAGCGCGCAAACCTCAGCCCACGCGTCGAGCGCTTCGCGCCGACGGCAGGCAGTCGGTACCGAACACGTCGACACCGGACACGCCGGTCTCGGTCATGGCACCGCCCACGCGTCGAGCGCTTCGCGCCGACGGCAGCAGGTCGGCACCGGGAAGCCGATACCGCGCACGCCGGTACCCGTCACAGCTGCTACCAAGGCACGAAATGCCGAACCGCCCGATCGCTGAGACACCGCGCTGTATTTATGGCATTTCCCCTGACGGGGAAATAGCGATTATGTCCACGGCGCTCGCCGCGCAGGCGTCCTCGCCGGACGGGCGTGCTGCCGCACGGGCCTCCTCGCCGGAGGGGCCGCGAGGGCAAGCCTCGCGCGGGCCGCCCGCATCTGGCACAGGCTCCACCGAAGACTTCGGCGCGACGCAGGGCCAAACCGCCAGGAGCACCAGGATTGCCCAGACAACGCCGTCTCGCCGACACCCCGTACCCCTCACTTGCGCAGCTCCGTCGTCGCGGCATCCAGCCCAGCCAGGGTCAACGGCATCATCCGACCCTTCATCAGCCTGTGGATAAGCTGGACCGACGGCGTGTACCGCCACCCGTCCTCCCTCACCGGATTGATCCACGCCGCTCGCTCCCAGCGCCGAAGCACCTTCTGCATCCACACCGAGCCAGCGACGTCGTTCCAATGCTCGACGCTGCCGCCGGGCTCCGTGATCTCGTAGGGCGACATACTCGCGTCCCCGACAAACACCACCCGGTAGTCCTGCCCGTAGGTCCGAATCAGCTCGTCCGTGGCCAGCATGCCCGTACGCGTGATGCCGTTGCCACGCCAAACGCGCTCGTAGATGCAGTTGTGGAAGTAGAACACTTCCAGCTGGCTGAACTCTGAACGCGCCGCCGAGAAGAGCTGCTGGACGAGGTCTATGTGATCGTCCATCGAACCACCAACATCCAGCAACAGAAGCAGCTTGACGCGGTTCTTCCGCTCCGGCCGATGCGCGATGTCAAGGAACCCGGCGTTGCGCGCGGTGTTGGCAATCGTGCCGTCGAGATCCAGTTCGTCCTGGGCCCCTTCACGCGTGAAGCGGCGCAGCCTCCGCAGCGCGAGCTTCATCTGACGCGTCCCGATCTCGACGCCGTCATCGAAGTCGCGGAACGAGCGCTTGTCCCAGACCTTGGCTGCGCGCCGATGGCGCGATCCTGCCTGGCCGATCCTCACGCCGTTCGGGTTGTAACCGTCTGCACCAAAGGGCGACGTTCCGCGGGTACCGACCCACTTGGAGCCACCCTCGTGCCGCTCCTTCTGCTCGTTAAGCCGCTCTTGCAGCGTCTTCATGAGCTCCTCGAATCCGCCCATCTCCTCGATCATCCGCTTCTCCTCGTCGGTGAAGTGCTTACCACCCACAGACTTCAGCCAGGCCTCGTCGATCTCCGCCAGCGGATCCTTGAGGGCCTGGGCGCGCTCTAACCACGCAGAGAAAACCCGATCGAAGCGGTCGATCTGACGCTCGTCAGAACAGAGGCTCGCGCGCGCGAGGTAGTAGAACTTGTCCAGGTCATACTCCGCCACGCCCGCCTCGACGGCGCGGATGAAGGCAAAGTACTCCTGGAGCGTGACGGCGACGCCGTACTCACGCAGACCGTAGAACAGTTCGAGAAACACGGCGTCCCAGCCTACTCCCAGACGGGAATGGCCTCGAGTTCCGGCGCGCGTAGCGCGAGAATCGACATCGCAGTCGAGTAGGACGACGTGCGGGGGAAAATACGGTCATTCCAGGTCCCGTCCTCTTCCCTCGTTTTCCAAAGGAGGCCTGCCAGCTCACCGCGGCGCGCTTCCTTCTCGCCGTCTGGCAGCTCCTCGATCGCCATGGCCGCGTACGTGTGGCCAAAGAAGAAGTAGTAGGGGGCGATGTTGTACGGCGGGATGTGCGTTCCCTGCTGGCTCTTGCGAACGAGGAGGTCGTCCCACCCGTCGAAGAAACCCTGGACCGCGAGGCGTAAATCGTCCTGCGTCTTGCGCCCCGCTTTGTAGAGCGCCAGGGTCGCAATGCTCGAGCGCGCCGAGGACGCCGGCATTTTCACCCTGCGTCCCGCACGGCCGGCGTACGCATAGATCATCGCGTCCGTGGTGCCCTTCTCGAGCCCTTCGAGGGCGCTGTTCACCATCTCGGCGTCGACCTCGAACCCGTGGGCCTTGGCGTCGAACAGAATGAGAAGCGTGGCGCCCGTCATAAAAGGGCTCACGGAGCCCTCACCCGCATAATTCCAGCCTCCCTGCTTGGTCATGTTGGCCTGCAGGCGATCGAGGAGATCCACGATGAGCTCCCGTGCTTCCTCCGCCTCATCGCCCTCAACGAGGCCGTGGTCCAGCGCGAGGAGCATGAGCTGAATGGCGTAGGCGTGGCCCCACCCCCGAACGTCGTAACCTGCCTTCGGTCCACGGCTGAGCTCTTCGTTGGAGTCCATCTGCTCGATCACGAATGAGATCGTGCGCTGGACCGCTTGGCGGGCTTCCTTGAGTGGCTCGCCCTCGAGTCCGGAGTTCAGGAGCGCCTCGGCGACGATGGCGCTTCCACCCACTCGGTAGCCGGCCGGAATACGCCCATCAGGCCGCACCCTGTAGACACCCTCATAGGGCCACTCCGCGGCGTCCGCTCCGCCCCTGATCTTGGCCATTCGCTGCGACTCTTTCGCCTGCCATTTCCCGAGAGCCGCCTCGGACAATCCGCCCACGGGAGGGTCCGGCTTGTACGACTCCTGGGAACCGAGAAGGAACAGAGCGGCCTCGTGGATCGCCTTCTGTACCTCGTCAGCAGTGGGAGCCTCGCCCGAGGGGGTCTGGGCAGCGGGTGCAGACCGAGGGGTCCCGATGTGCGTGGCCAGCCCTTGGGGAACCAGCCCCTGGGGAACCAGGACGGGGAGAGCTACGAGGAGCGCGGAGGTAAAGAGCATGGCGTGGGTCTAGGTAGGAAGGGTTCGGAGCGTGAAGAGTACTTGGAGCAGGTCGAATGACCTACCGACGCCAGCCTCGGGAGCCAACCCATTGGGCCAGACGATCCATGTCCTGCTCGTTCTTCACAAGGGAGCCGATGAACGGCGGGATCGCATTGGAGCTCACCGTCTGCTCGAGATCGCCCGGCTTCACGTGCTCGATCACGAGCAGTCGAATCCAATCGAGCAGCTCGGAGGTTGACGGGCGCTTCTTGAGGTTCGTCACGGATCGAATGCCAAAGAAGAGCCCAAGGGCCTCGTTGAGCACGTCCTTGTGCAGGTTCGGATAGTGCGCCTTGACAATCGACGCCATGGTTGCGCCGTCAGGGAACTGGATGTAGTGGAAGAAGCAGCGCCGCAAGAAGGCATCCGGTAGCTCCTTCTCGTTGTTCGACGTGATGAGGATGACGGGCCGCTTGATGGCCTTGATCGTCTCCTTCGTCTCGTAGACGAAGAACTCCATCCGGTCGAGCTCCTGGAGGAGGTCGTTGGGGAACTCGATGTCCGCCTTGTCGATCTCGTCGATAAGGAGCACGGCGCCGCCCTCCTGCTCGAAGGCCTCCCACATCTTGCCCTTCACGATGTAGTTGCCGATGTCGTGGACGGCCTCGGCGCCGAGCTGGGAGTCCCGCAGCCGCGCCACCGCGTCGTACTCGTAGAGCCCCTGCTGGGCCTTCGTGGTCGACTTGACGTGCCACGTAATCAGCGGAAGCCCCAGTGAACCCGCGACCTCCTCCGCCAGGACGGTCTTGCCGGTCCCAGGCTCACCCTTCACCAGGAGCGGTCGCTCCAGCGCGACGGCGGCGTTGACGGCGACCGCCAGGTCTTCGCCCGCGATATAGCGCTCAGTGCTCTCGAAACGTAGTCCCTGCATGGCGGCCATGTTCGCAGCCGAGACCGCCCGACGCGAGCCTTCGAGCCCCAGAACGAAGCAGACCCCCAGGTGGGGCAGGCGAAGTGACGCTTCTACCCCCGTCGCCATTTCCTGGGACCGTAGGGACCAAACTGGAACACGGTGCGCGCGATCACGCACCCTCATGGGCCCGCCACGCGCCTTTGCGCATGGCGCTTCAGGCCATCAAAGCGGTCCAAGAAAGAACTTCGCGGGTTGTTTCAGTCAACCGCAGGCGGATTGCGACAAGGTAAAGATGCACCGCGCCCCCACCCGACTGCCTGGACTTCCCACACAAGAACCGAAGCGTCGGTTCGCCCGCGCGCGATCCGCCCGGCATGGCCAGCGGGGAACGGCCCTGGCCCTGTCCCTGATCTCCGTGATGATCATCGCGAGCCTTGGCGCAGGACTGGTGAGTCTCCAGTCCGCCATGACCAAGCGGCAGGACTTCTCGATCGACAGGCGTCGCGCGCTCTATCTTGCGGAAGCTGGGGTCGCTGAGGCAGCGCTTGCTGTGACGCTCGGCAAGACCGGCGTCATCGCCAGCGAGGAAGTCCCCGCGTCCTTTGGCGGCGGCGTCTATTGGGTTGAAGCGGATGAGCTGCCGGACGACCGTGTGCTCCTACGCTGCACCGCGCGCATCGCAAGCGCGGAGTTCGTCGTTCAGTCCATGGTCAAGCCGAACGTCAACCCCGTCACGCGCCTTGGGCTCTTCGGAACCGACGGCGTGACCCTCGGGTGGGGTACAGTGATCGACGGCTACCACTCCGGTCAGGGCGACTATGCTTCACAGGTCGACGGGGCCCTGGCGACTCTCTCGACGGGCGTGCTAGGACTGGTGGGAAGCGACGCTCATATCGTGCTCAGCGACTTCGAGGACGTGATTACAACCGAAGAACTGGCGGACGAGTCCCCGCCGGTGAATTGGCGAGAATTAGTGACGAGCGAGCCGCTTGCTGGTGAAGCTCCGCCGCCATCCGCGCCGGCCGAACTGCCACCCGCGACGTTCATCTTCGGCGAGCTAAGGCCCGGAAAGAACGGTGTGGTTCAGTCCTCCGGGCTGGCCATCCTCGTGGGCGACGTTCGTCCATTCGATGCGCCCCCGATTCTCCCGGAGGTATCGCTCCCCGCTCCGGAAGAGGTGATCCTTACGGGCATCAAGGTCACGGCTAGCCAGACTGGCATCGGCATGACGATTGCCACGGATCTCCAGGGCCCGCTGGAAGTCTTGGACGGCGCCACCTTGACGATCGAGGGGCCCAAGGTTCTCCGCTGCAATTCCCTGACGGTTGGACGGGGCGCCACCCTCGTGCTCAATGACGAGGACGGGCCGATCCATATCTATGCCGAAAACGGCATCTGCCTCCGCGAAGGCTCCGTACTGCTTTCCACGGCCCCAGAGGCCGCTGCGCGCGGTACCTACCTCTTTGTGCCTGGCGCGGCAGAGCAACGTGACCGCGTGGTCCTCGACGCAACCGGCTTCTTCCACGGTGCTCTTTACGCGCCGGATGACATGGCCACCCTGAAGCCCGGCCTACGCTGGAATGGGAGCCTGGTGGCACGCGTGGTCAGGACGGAGCCTGGATGCCGCTTCACCTTCGACCGCCGCCTCGGCATTGGAGGCGACGGATTTCCGGCCCTCCCAAGGCAGCTTTCATGGCAGGTCGTCCCACTTGGCAAGCAGATCGCGCGCACGCTGATGATCGACCCGCTCGTAAAGCTCGCGCTACAAGGCGTGAACCCCATCCCGTCCTCGGAGGCGTTCATCGAGACCGACCTTGAGATCCAATACATGGATCAGAGCCACCAAGAAGCTACGTTCGACGGAAGCTTCGCTGCGTTCGATCCAACGGTTGCCAAGCGCATTATTGCCGCGCGATGGGAGGACCCGCGCGACGGCACGATGCGCCAGTGGACGACGCCCGCGGGGTCGGAGTCCACCGATGCGGTAGAGGACATGCGAGCCAGCCTGCGGCTGCTCCGCAAGGTGATCCTTGAGCAACTCCCAGGCACGGATGTGACGGCCCTGACGGACGAAGAAGCGCTGGTAGAAGCGGCGGTTCAGATTTCCTTGGCCGATTTGGCACTGGCTCCAGTGTCCATGCAGCGCGCCGTGCAGCGAGTCGACACCACCGAGCCAACCCTGGATCCCGACCCCGTCACGCGGGCGCTCCGTGCAGCTCAAGAAGCACGCGATTACGCCGCCAAGGCCACCGAGTTCGAGAACCAGGCGTCGATCCTTGTCGTTGCGCCGCTCTCTCCGTTAGCCCAAGGCACCTACGATGCACTCCGCGCGGCGACCGCCAACGCAATCGCCGCGGCGGATGCAAGCGGCCTCAGCGCCAGAACAGCAAGCGCGACCACTGGCACGGCCCAGACCGACGCGGCCGATGAGGCGGAGCGGTTGGCGGCCGAAGCGTTGAGCTTCGCCCTTGAGGCATCGACGCTCTTCAGTACCCTCACGGGCCAAATGTAGCCCCGAGGGGTTGTTGAGTCGATGGCTGTCGGTATCAGCCGAGTGAATTGGCCGACTCACCAGAGCAGATGATGCGCGGTGCTGGGATGGGTTAGAGTCGCGGGAGAGCCAGTCGCTGGCTCTCCGCTTGGTCCCCCATTGGAATACCTCCTCTTTCTGATTCTTGCCCTCATGGGCAGCGCCCTCGTCTGGGTGACGCTAGCCAGGCGTGTCGCTGAGCTCAACCGACAGGTCAGAGCACTACAGAAGCAGGTGGACTCCCTGGCGCGGGCAGGCTTCAAGGGCTCCTCCCCCGCGGGCTCTACCAAGGGCTCTCCCGCGGCCTCTCTCTCAGGAGCACCCCCGCCGCGCCCTGCGAAAACCACCGAGGTGATAGCCACCCTCGCGGAGAACCGCCAAGACACGGGCGAGCTTCCCGAACCTTCGTCGAAGGAGCGCGACGCATCCGGACGCGCCGAGGCGCCGCCGCTGCCTGCTGGGCATTCGACTCCGGGGACTGCCACTCGCGAGCCTCAGCCCCCTGTGCTTCGGGATCCCAAGAGGACTCAAACGGCCCCGCCTGCGAAGATCGATTGGGAGCGCTGGGTCGGTATCCGCGGAGCCGCCGTCGTCGGCAGCATCGCGCTCGTCCTGGCTGGCCTGTTCTTCGTCCAGGTGGCCATCGACCGCGGCTGGCTGGGACCTG
>JBLIHL010000322.1:0-7101 GCA_047635895.1 Paracoccaceae bacterium
CTCACCTCGAAATCCAGGCAACCACGAGGAGACTTGCGGTCACCACGAGGGCGAGCACCGCGTGGCGGGTCGTTCTTGATGGCATGACCCCATTGAACCGTATGGGCACAAAAAAAGGCGCGCGCACCGGGACACTGGAAAACCAGGGCCCCGGCGCGCGCGCCTTCTCAGTCAGTCACCGATTTAGTACCGGTAGGTGTCGGGCTTGTACGGGCCTTCGACGGGGATGCCGATGTAGTCCGACTGCTCCTTCGACAGTTCGGTCAGACGCACGCCGAGCTGGTCGAGGTGCAGGCGCGCGACGCGCTCGTCAAGGTGCTTCGGAAGCGTGTAGACCTTGTTCTCGTAGAGCGACGTGTTCTGGAAGAGCTCGATCTGTGCCATCACCTGGTTGGTGAAGGAGCAGCTCATCACGAAGCTGGGGTGACCCGTAGCGCAGCCGAGGTTCAGAAGACGACCTTCGGCGAGCATGAGGATGCTGTGCCCGTCCGGGAATTCCCAGCGGTCGACTTGATCCTTGATGTTCTCGCGGATCATGCCCTCCTTGCCTTCGAGCTCAGCCATCTGAATCTCGTTGTCGATGTTGCCGACGATGGCCATATCTTTCATCTGCTCGAGGTGCTCGAGGCGGATGATGTCCTTGTTACCGGTCGTCGTGATGAAGACGTCCGCCGTGGCGACCACGTCCTCAAGACGCGCGACCTGGAAGCCTTCCATTGCGGCCTGAAGCGCGCAGATGGGGTCGATCTCGGTGATGATCACACGAGCACCCTGGCCGCGAAGCGACTGAGCCGAGCCCTTGCCGACGTCGCCGTAGCCGCAGACGACCGCGACCTTACCGGAGAGCATCACGTCGGTAGCCCGCATGATGCCATCGGTGAGGCTGTGGCGGCAGCCGTAGAGGTTGTCGAACTTCGACTTCGTGACCGAGTCGTTGACGTTCATGGCCGGGAACGGAAGCTCCCCGCGCTCAACCATCTGCAGGAGACGGTGCACGCCGGTGGTCGTCTCCTCGGAGACACCCTTGATCTCCTTGGCGACCTTGGTCCACTTGTCGCTGTGGTTCTCGAGGCTCTTCGTGAGCGACTGAAGAACGACTTTCCACTCACCGCTGGCGTCCGACGCGGGAGCGGGGACTTTGCCTGCTTTCTCGTACGTGGCGCCGTTCAGGACGTACATCGTGGCGTCGCCACCGTCGTCCAGAATCATGTTCGGCATCGTGCCGTCGGGCCAGGTGAGCATGCGCTCGGTGCAGTCCCAGTACTCCTCAAGGCTCTCACCCTTCCAGGCGAAGACCGGCACGCCCGTCGGGCTGTCGACGGTTCCATGCGGCCCCACGACGACCGCGGCTGCCGCGTGGTCCTGGGTCGAGAAGATGTTGCAGGAGCACCAACGAACTTCGGCGCCGAGCTCGATGAGCGTCTCGATGAGAACGCCCGTCTGGATCGTCATGTGGAGCGATCCGGCAATGCGGGCGCCCTTGAGCGGGAACTTGCCCTTGTACTGATCGCGCAGGGCCATGAGGCCGGGCATTTCCTTCTCAGCGATCTTCAGTTCCTTGCGGCCGAAATCGTTGAGGTTGAGGTCCTTGACGTTGTAGTCGGTTACGACCGAACGCTGCGTGCTGGTAGCGGAGGGAGGAGTCATCGTTGAAGTTAGTGTTAATGGGGACCTGTGCGGTTGCACGGATCATCAAAGACGCGGTTTGCGTCCGCGAACAAGATAGAGAGGGAGAGCAATCGCGCCTGCGCGATGCTTGGATTCGGTGGGGGACGGCTGGGGGCAGTAGCGGTCGTCGAGGGGCTCGACGCGCACGTCTTCAAAGCCGGCGCGCACGAGATCGGACTGAACCGTCGTAGGGTCGAGGCCGAGGTGGCGATCGCCAAGGTCGGCGTGCATCCACGCCTCGCGGTGGGGCATCAGCTCGATGATCGAGAGGGTGCCGCCAGGCTTGAGGACGCGGCGCATCTCGCGCAGCGCAGGCCCTAGCTCGGGGAGGTGGTGGAGCACCATCGCCGCCGTGGCGCCGTCTAGCTCGTCATCGTCCAAGGGGAGGGCGTCGAGCTCTCCCTGGCGGAACTCAAGGCGTGCCGACTCAGGGGCGGTCTTGCGCAGGCGAGCCTCGGCCTCCTGGAGCATCCCCTCGGATCGGTCGATGCAGATCAGGCGATCACAGAGGCCCACCAGCGAGCGAGCGACGTAACCGGTTCCGCAGCCGAGGTCCGCCAGGGTGAGCCCGGCGGGTAGAAGACTCGCGGCCGCGCGCTGACGCGCCTCGCCGGTGCGGAAGAGGGCGCCCACCTTGTCCCAGTCGCCCGCCATGCGGTCGAAGAACGCGCGGTCGTCGGCGTGGCGCTCGGCCAGCACGGACGCGAGGCGGAGGCGATCCGATTCGTGCTCGGGAATGGACCCGAGGTCAGGGGCCACCGCGGCCCAGAGGCGCGCCGCAGAGGAGCCCGTATCCGCTGATGCGACGGCGGAGCGGAGGAAAGTGCTCGTCCCCGCACGGCGCTCGGTGAGCAGATCATGCTCCCGAAGGATCCGTAGGTGATTGCTGACGCGGCTCTGCGCCATCCCCAGCGAACGGCTCAGTTCGCCTACCGAAAGCTCCTCAACGCCCAGAAGCGCCAGCGCTCGCAGACGCGTTGGGTCGGCCAGCACCTTGAGGAGCGCGGGCGCAGACAGTCCCGTACTGGCCTGGCGGGCCGTGACGGGGGCGGTGCTGGTGGGAGGGAGGATTGACATGGGGCGAGGCAAGGACTGCCCTTTGAGCACTACATCATGACACGCTGATGTTCGATATTCCAGCCCCTCCGACTGAAAGCCTGTACAAAAAAAAATCCCCCGCGGCGGGCTGCCGCGGGGGATTCAGTCTCTCGATGGGTCAGTGACCCATTGGTTCAAGGACCCAGTGGCTCAGGGACTCAGTGGCTCAGTGAACCTTGACCGTCGGCAGGTCGGGCGTCTCGATCGTGTCGATCGTGAGCACAATCTCGCCGCCCGGAAGCTTGACCGTCGCCTTCTCACCAGAGCTGAGGCCCAGGAGACCCTGTGCCAGCGGCGCGCGGTACGAGATGACCTGGGTGTCCAGCACCCGATCCTCGTCCCACGGGCCAAGGATCAGGACCGTCTCGGGCTCGCTCGCTCCCACTTCGTGGTAGGTGACTCGCGTTCCCGGACAGACGGTGTCTTCGATCATCGCGGCCTCTTCAATGAGGTCGGTCGAGCGAAGCTCCTCTTCCATCTCCATGGCGCGCGCCGTGAGGTTGCGCTGCTCTTCGATCGCAGCTTCCCACTCGGAGTTCTCCGAGAGGTCGCCGAACGAAGCAGCCCGCCCAATCGCGTCCTGGTTCTCGGGAATCTTGACCTCGCGGATTTCCTTGAGCTCGCCAGAGCGGCGACGAAGGCCAGCACGGGTCGTCCAGATCGTCGAACCTTCCCAGAAGAAGCCGGCGTCCTGCGCGAAGAACTGGCGGTCCTTCGAGAGAGCGATCTCTGTGATCAGGTTGTCAATCTCGTTGTCGACGCCACGGCTTGCGGTCACGTTGGCACTGCGAAGCGCCGAGATGTCCGCGGCTGCAAAAAGTCGCTTGAGAATCGGGTTCTCACCCTTGGTCAGGAAGTCCGTCAGCCGGCCCGAGATCCGGGTCAACTGCGGGTTGCCGCGACGCTCGCGGTTCGTGTTCTGCGCCAGAGCGAGAAGCGCCTGGCCGCGCTGAACGGGCGTCGGCATGTCGTCGTGGACCTCGCAGTCCTCGAACTTGTCCGCGAGCACGATCATCAGCGTGGGGTTACGCAGCGGGCGCGCGAGGAGGCCAGAGTAGTGGTTCCGGAGGTCTTCCTCGCGGCCAGCCACCATCAGGCGCTCAACGAGCGGACGGATCTGGCCAGGGGCACCGTGCTGGAGATGGGGGAGAACTTCTTCCACCCAGGTTCCATCGTCGTCATCGGCTTCTTCTTCGCCGTCAGCGTCGCCTTCGGACTTTGCGTCCTCTTCAGTGCTCTCGTCTGCGTCGCCTTCACTAGAGCCTTCCGCTTCAGCGCCGACGCTTTCCTCAGCGGCGATCGCTGCGTCAGCCTCGGCGCCTTCTTCGGTCCCGATCTCGTCGAGGGTCGCACTGTTCTCCGCGAGCTCGGCGTCCACGGCCTCGAGGGCCAGCTTGGCGCCACCCGTGCCGAAGAGCTCGGGGAGGATGCCTACAGCCCGCTCCTGGTCCTTGGCGCCCGGAAGTGCCTGGAACAGCTTCCAGATCTCCGGGGGCTGCGAAACGTCGGGCGGTTCCGGCGCCTGCATGACTTCGTACAGCACGCGGCGCATGAGCTTCGGCGACTTGCCGCTCTTGTCGCGCAGGAACAGCCATGCTGCCAAGCGGTCCGGAAGCGGCTCCGTCTCAAGCGCTGCTGCGTTCTCGAGTTCTTCGATCGCGATCTTCTCGAGGTGCTCCTCGACGCCTTGACCCACGAAGAGGTCGCGGACGCGCTGGTGAACCTCGGAGAGGTTGGTCGAGCGCCGCAGGATGCGGCGAAGGGCTTCGCCCGGGTCCTTCTTGACGAGGAGCTGCGTGACGAACGATTTCTGCGGCGTGCCGGTGACCTCGATCTCGTCGGAGTTCTCGGCGAGCTTCCGCGCCTTGCGCCACCATGCGGACCAAGCGCTGCCTTCGATGCCGATCTGCATCATGGCCGTCTTGATCGTGGTCGTCGTCGCGCGACCGTTGTGGCGCGTGAGGATGGCGTTGAGCGCATCGACCGGGTTGGCCTTGACCTCTTTCTTGAGACCCTCGGGGTCCCTGAGCGAGCGTGAACGCAGGTCACCCTCGGTCAGCGGATCGAAGATGTCCATCGCCGCGGAGAGCGGGAAGTTGTCCGTGCGGCCGTTCCAGAACTTGACCCGGGCATGGCCCTTCTTGGTGTCCATCTCGAGGACTTCACCCACGCCCCAGCCACCTGGGTGGAAGAGCGTCGAACCAGGTTGGAATGCCACCAGCTTGGCCAACTTCCTCCAGGGCTTGCGAAGGTCGGACGCGCCTTCCTTGAAGCCGGTCGCCTCCTGGAAGATGGGGTACCAGGCCTTGTCGCCCCACGCTTTGGTGCATGCGTCAACGAGCTCGGTCACGATCTCGCCCGGGTTGCCACCGGCGGAGAGCGTCGAGCCAAGGACCAGAGCCGCGTCTTCAGCCCGACCTGCTTCGATCAGGGCAGCAGCGTGCTCCTTGGCCTGGGGAACCAGGCGAGCAGCGCGCTTCTTTTCTCCGGCTAGCTTGATGGCAGGCAGAAGCTCGTCGATGGGGCCAGCGGACTTGCGTAGCTCGGCCCAGGCATCATCGAACTCTTGCCACATCTCTTTGGTGGCCAGAAGGGGGAGACTCATGTGTGGTAGGTGCGGTTGCTGGCTCAGCCTGCCAGCGGGGGTGCCGTGTATGTGGACTCCGGAGGGGGAGAACATTCGGTGCGGCGGGGACTGCAGGCGCCGAAGACAGCGCCTACTCGATCATGGGTGCTCAGAAAAAAATCTGAACTGAAGGCGCCCCCGTGAATGCAGCTAGGCAGTCACGGAGGCGCCATATAAGTATGCAGAGGGCCCGGGTAGGGGTCCAGCTACTTGCTTCACCTATTTCATCAATATATTTAGGGAGTGCCTCACGCGCGAGGCGATCAGTCGACCGCGAGAACAAGACCCTTGAGGTAGCGGGAGCGACCGAAGTCGGGCCGCTGGGGATGGTCGGCTGACGCTCCCAGGACCTCAATGAGCCGAACATCACGCTCGGCTCGCCGCGCTGCCTGGAAGACGATGCCCGCGAACGCAGGGAGATCGAGGGCTCCCGAACACGAGAATGTGGCCACGATGCCGCCAGGGGCGACCGCGCCGATGCCGAGGGCGTTGAGGTCGCGGTACTTGCCCTTTGCCTCCTCGAGGTCGCGCTTCCCCTTCGCCAGCTTGTGTGGGTCGAGAATCACGGCCCCGGGCCGCCGGCGCGACTCGATGACGTCCCGGAGCACGTTGAAAGCGTCCGCGTGGTGAAACTCGATCTTTACACCGTTGTGGCGGGCGGCTTCCTGGGCCCGTCCGAGCGGCTCTTCGTCCAAATCGACCGCGGTCACGCTCCTGGCGCCTCCCAGCATGGCCGGGATCGAGAAGCCACCGGCGTGGCAGCAGAGGTCCAGGACGTCGCGTCCGCGAACGTATTGGGCCATCTTCTGCCGGTTGTCCCGCTGGTCGCAGAACCAGCCCGTCTTATGGCTCTCGCCAGGGTGGACGAGGAACTTGGCGTCGAATTCCCTGATGTAACGGGGCTCAACGGTGTCCCCGTCGACCCCAGGATCGTTCTCGGATAAGCCTTCGGCGTTCCTGGCCGACTTGGCGAAGCGGTGGAGGACGGAGTGGTCCGGGAATAGCTCCCTGAGGACGGCTTCGACCTCGTGCCTGAGGTTCCAGAACCCCAGGGAGTGGTACTGGCAAACGAGGGCATCACCGAGCTTGTCGACGATGAGCCCTGGCAGGTCATCACCCTCGGCGTGAACGACGCGGTAGGCGTCCGTGACCTCGTCGAGCCGCAGGAGCTTGCGCCGGACGCGCAGGGCTGCGGCGATTTGACGCCGCAGGAACTCCCTTGGGCGATCCAGGTCGCTCTTCTTCGCGCGAGAGAGCATCCGAACCCGAATGTCCGAGGTGGAGTTGTAGAGCCCGTGTCCGCAGAATCTTCCTTCGCCGTCGATCACCTCGACAATGGATCCGTCGGGGGCTGAGCCGCCACCGTACCCTGCGTCAGGATCGTCCATGAGTCGGGCGTAGATCCATGGACCCTGCGGAAGGCTTTCTAGCGCCAGATGCACTTGTGGGTAGGGTGACATGCCCGGGATGCTACGGCTTTCCTGGCCCGGCCCGTGTCCGTTCTACCGCCGTTTCTCTCCGGGCTGCCTCGCGCGACCCCTGGTCGTCTCCCTTTCGGCCACCCCAACCCGTCTTCTCGACCTGACCCCATGTACGTATTGCTGCTCGAAGTCGTCGCCCTCGTCGGCGCCACCGTTCACACCATGGAGCCCGCTACGGCTCCCCTGGAGGGCGCTACCGTGCTGATTGAGGACGGCTTGGTGCTCGAG
>JBLIHL010000323.1:0-7093 GCA_047635895.1 Paracoccaceae bacterium
CAGTGCGAGCGGGGTCGTCTAGGAGTTTTTTGGCGCGGGTCCAAGCCACGAGCATCTCGTCCATCGTGGCCGAGGAAAAGGAGCCGCCAAGGTCCGTCTCCATGATTCGAAAGCGCGCATCGAAGCGTTCCAGCGCACGGTGACAAAGGGCCTCGGGGTCGAGCCCGAGGTACCCCCCGAGGAAGGCGGCCGCCATCAGTACGTCGCCGAGTTCGTGTTCGATCCGATCTTTCTCGGGTCCCGCAGGAACCGAATTGGGACCGCCGGTCATGGCGCCCTTCAGGATCTCCGTCGGCAGGACCTCCTTGAGCTCCTCAACCTCCTCCTCGAGCTTGTCGAGGGCCCCTCGCGCTTCCTTCCAGTGGAAACCGGCCCCGACCGCGTGCTGGCAGGTCCAGGCGGCGCGTTTGAGCGCGGAAACGTGCGTCGGACACCCGTCGAGGGCGCTTGGGCCCGCTTCGGAGGTGCCCGCTTCGGGAGAGCCAGCGCCCTCAAGGTCGGCACCGTCGGCTTCTGGATCCGTCATGGTCGGGCCGCTCCTGCGGCGTAGGGCACAGGGTCGGTCACGCCCGCGTCGGCAAAGCCGGCGAGCCTCAAGATGCAGGCGTCACAGCGACCGCAGGCCAGCACGCCTCCGGTGCCCCCACGCCCCGTGGTCTCGGTCTGGGGCACTGGGTCGTAGCAGGTGTGAGTCAGCCCGAGATCGACACCCAGCTCAGCAGCGCGCTCGACGATCCGTGCTTTGGAAAGCTCCATCAGGGGAGCGTGGACCCGGAAATTAGCCCCACCCTCCGCTCCCGCGGCGGTCGCGAGGTCGGCGAGCCTCTCGAAGGCCTCAATGAACTCTGGCCGGCAGTCTGGATACCCCGAGTAGTCCACGGCGTTGACACCGACGAAGAGGTCGGTCGCGCCAATCACCTCCGCCCAGCCGAGCGCCACGCTCAGGAAAATCGTGTTCCGGGCCGGCACGTAGGTGGCCGGCACGCCATGCCCGATCGACTCGTCCGAGCGATCCTTGGGGACCTCGATGTCGTCCGTCAGGGCTGAGCCGCCCAGCGTCGACAGGTCCACCGTCACGGTGCGGTGATCCGCCGCGCCGAGGACCCTGGCCACCCGTTCGGCGGCCACCAGCTCGACGTCATGGCGCTGGCCATAGCGAAAAGACAGCGCATAGGCGCTGAAACCCTGGGCGCGGGCCTCCGCCAGCACCACCGCAGAATCCATCCCACCGGAGACCAGGCAAACCGCCTTCCGGACCTCTTGCTCGTTCGTTTCACTCACCCCCGGAGGATAACGATCTGGCGCCATGCGCCACTCCGTCCGCAGGATCCTCGCACAAAAGGGGGCGAACTTCTCCGCGGGGCCACTACTCTCCCGGATACCGATTCCACCCCGATTAGCGCCCCCCACCCGCGGCCCAGCCGCAAATCTACCGTGACCGCCCTCAACCGCGACGCCGTTCTTGATGCCCTCCGAGGCGTCATCGATCCCGACCTCAGCCAGGACATCGTGAGCCTCGGATTCATCACCCGGTGTGAGGTTTCGGAGGCAGGAGCCGTGGACGTCGTGATCAACCTCACCACGCCCGCCTGCCCCGTCAAGGAACAGATGCGCGAGCAAGCGCGCGGCCTGATCGAGGCCCTGCCGGGCGTGACTTCGGTGGAGATTGAAATGACCGCAGAGGTCAAGGGCCCGACGGGACCGCCCCGCGACGCGGCCAAGGGCGTGAAGCACATCGTCGCCGTTTCCTCAGGCAAAGGCGGCGTGGGCAAGAGCACCGTGGCCGTCAACATGGCCTGCGCGCTGGCCCAGACGGGCGCGCGCGTCGGACTGCTGGACTGTGATGTGCACGGCCCGGACGTCCCGATCATGATGGGTCTGCACGGCGCGCCAGAGCAGATCGAGGTGGACGGCAAGACCAAGCTCGTCCCCAAGGATCGCCGCGGCGTCAAGACGATGTCGATTGGCTACTTGGTTCCGGACGAACAGCCCGTGATCTGGCGTGGCCCGATGGTGCACAGCTTCATCCGCCAGATGCTCACGGACGTCCTCTGGGGCGAGCTCGACTACCTGCTCGTCGATATGCCGCCGGGCACCGGCGATGCGCAGCTTTCCCTCGCCCAGGAGGTCCCGCTCTCCGGTGCGGTTCTGGTGACAACGCCCCAGGCGGTCGCGGCCTTCGACGTGACGAAGGCGATCTCGATGTTCCGCCAGGTGGACGTGCCGATCCTCGGCATCATCGAGAACATGTCCGGCCTCGTGCTCAAGGGCAAGGTCGAGGGCGGCGAAGCCGGCAACGAGGTTTCGATCGAGCTCGGCTCTGAGACCCAGAACGTCATCATGGAGGCGGGCGGCGCATTCACCGCCACGTTCGAAGTCTTCGGTTCGGGCGGCGCGGAAGCGCTGGGCCAGAAGCACGGCTTCCCTGTGCTGGGCAAGGTGCCCGTGGATCCGGGCGTGCGCGCTGGCGGCGACGCCGGCGAGCCAATTGTTTCCGTCGCGAAGGAAGGCGAATCGGTGGCTGCCGATGCGCTGCGTGCGGCCAGCGGACGGCTGGCACAGCGACTGGCGGTCAAGGCGTTCAGCAGCCTGCCTATCCTCGACTGACGTATAGGACCCGCGTCTAAAGCGAACCCGCTGACGCGAATCACTCGCGGCGGGGCGACTGCTGCAGCACGATGACATTGCCCGCCGGATCCCGGATCACGGTCTGCTGCGACCCTGACTCGAGGGTTCGGACCGGGATCAGCATCTCTACGTCTGCACCCATCTTCTGCCGCTCCTCGTCAAGGTTGCTGACCGCCATGTAGAGGAGCTGTCCACCCATGGTGACGCCTTTCACGCCTGGGAGGTCTGCGCCAAGGCTCTCAAGCGACTGGAGCTGGAGCCGAAACTCACCGCGCTCCAGCGTGATCAGGTTCGGCGGCCCTTCGCCCTCGGTGGGCGGGCGGGGCAGCTCCTTGAAGGCCAGGCTATTGACGTAGAACGCCGCCAGGGTCTCGATGTCGTCAGAGAACAGCACGGGACGAAGCGCGGTCAGCGTCCCCGGCTCGCGGAGCTTCTTCGGAGCCGAGAACTTCTTCAGCGCAAGCACCAGCTCGGTCTGGAACGACTCTGGCGCCTCAAGGTGGGGCCAATAGCCGACCCCATCCATTCGAATGGCATCGAAGCTTGGGAGCAACTCCTGGTTGCCCTTGATGTCCGTCTCGAAGATCTTGGAGTTGATGCAGAACACCGGGGACTCGATCGTTCGGACGATGGTCTTCAGGTCGCGCGTTTGAAAGTGCTTCATCAGCTTGATCGCAACGCCCTTGTCGCACCCCCTGGCGTCCCGCGCGATCCTCTCTCGAATGGGCTTGGGCGTATCGACATGGACCGCGGACCCGATGAAGCCTTCGAACGCCTTCATGAAGCCGTCCTGGAACCCCTGCAGGTAAGCCTTGAAGCCCTCGGGGTCAGCGGACGTCGCCGGCTCGACGTTGAGCTCGTGGAGCGACTCCACCCCCACGACGCCGATGATCCGATCGGGCAGGCGTAGAGCTACTTCTAGCGCCACCTGTCCGCCCATCGCATGGCCTACGAGAACGACGTCCCGCAGGTCGAGGCTCTCGATCAGGCCCGTCACATCTCGCCCGTACCGCGGGATCGTCCACTCGTCGCGCTCCTGCTTGCCCGAGTCCCCGTGGCCAAGAAGATCGACGCTCACGACGGTGACGTCGGGAACGAGCTTCTCCATGTGACTTTGCCACTGCGAGCGATTGCCGCACCAGCCGTGGATGAAGACCACGGTCATCGATTCGTCCACTTGCGGCGGGCCGTCCCCCTCCTCGAGCCCACGGTCCTGGGACTTCCCCTGGGACCGACCCAGCTCATAGGTCATCAGGGGACCGTCGTCGGTCTCGTGCTGCGCCACGGTGAACGGGCCCTCAGGGACGACCACCGGGCCTTCGGACGCAGGCGCCTGGGCTTCCTCTTCGGCGCTCGCTGGCGCTTCGCTGCTGCCAGCCGGGGCCGCAGAGCCTGGAGCGGCCTCTTCCACTGTCCGCTCTCCGTCCGCGACGGTGGCGCCCAGGTCTTTCGGCTCAAGCTCGGCGTCGACTCCCGCGGGGACGTCGGGGTCTGGCTCCCGCTCAACCGCCTGGGGATTCACGGTGTCCGTCACGTCAGCGACGGGGTCTAGCTTTGGCCCCAAAGACGGCTGGCCCTCGACGACCATCGTCTCCGAGGGGTCTCGCTCCGCCGCGGTGTCTAATCCCGGCGGGGCCTCCACGGTCGCCTCATCCCCCGCCTCCACCTCAATTCCGGCCCCCGCTGGCGTCCCAATTGTCGCACCAGAGGCTTCAGGGGCGCTGTCACCCGCCGCCCCAGCTTTCCCGCCAGTTTCTCCCGGAGCTCCCCCCGCGGCCTCCAGGGTGGGTGCGACCGTCGCCTCCTCGTGGAACGCTGAGTCGAGCTTTCCTGTAAGCGGTTTGTCTTCCGCCGGCGGTGGAAGCACGCAGCTCGCCAGAATCATGCAGGTTGCCATGGGCAAAAAGCGGATCTGGCCGAGAAAGGAGAGACGGGCGCCCGTGGCGCGTTGCGGTCGCATGGAGTCAGTCTGACGACCCCCCCGCAATCTGCAACCTCCGCCCCGAGCTTCCTGACCAGTAACAGAACGCCTCAATCCGAGGCGGCCCCTCCCCCTGGAGCCATGCCTCCTCTGGCGAGACACAACCCGAACCATGCGCCTGCTCACCTGACGCTATCGTCATCAGGCGCATATTTCGAAGTCCCTCCATATCACTCTCCCATGACTGATCGCTTCCCCACCATTCCCCTGGAGCCCTCTCTCCTGGTTCCTTCCCTGGCCAGGCTAGCGCTTGCCGCGTTCGGCGCGCTGGCGCTCACCGCGGTGCCAACCCTGGCCCAAGACGAGGAGGCGGCCAAGACGGACGTCTCGGAGAAGGCTTCAGAGGAAGTCGAAGAGGTCGAGCCGCTCCCCGAGCGCGGCCCGGTCGAGGTCAAGGGTGACCTCCCGCTGGACTGGGCCAACGCCCACACATGGCGTTCCATCGGCCCTGCGAACATGGGCGGGCGTATCTCCGATATCACGTCGAACCCGAACGACCCCGCGGAGTACTGGATCAGTACCGCGACGGGCGGCATCGTCCACACGGTGAACGGCGGGGCGACCTACGAGCACCAGTTCACGAATCAACGCGTCTCCTCCGTGGGCGCCATCTGCGTGGCTCCGTCAGACCCCAGTGTCCTCTGGGTAGGCACGGGCGAGACCAACCCGCGCAACTCGGTTTCATGGGGTGACGGCGTCTACGTCTCCCGCGACAGCGGCGCCACCTGGCGCCACGCTGGCCTGTCCGAGACCTTCCAGATCAGCACGATCGTGGTGCACCCGGAGGACCCCAACACGGTCTACGCCGGTGCATTGGGTCGACTCTGGGGGCCGAATGAGGAACGCGGTCTCTACAAGACCGTCGACGGCGGCTACACCTGGGAACGCATCCACTACATCGATGAGGACACGGGCGTCGTCGAGGTCAAGATGCACCCGACCGATCCGGACACCATCGCGATCGCGACGTACGAGCGCCGCCGCGACATGTTCGATACCAACGACCCCGCCATCAAGTGGGGCGACGGTTCGGGCATCTTCATCACGCGCGACGGAGGCAAGACCTGGGACAAGCCGACCGCCGGCCTGCCCACGGGCATCCTCGGACGCATCGGCATGTCCTGGTCCGCGTCCGAGCCAGACCATCTCTTCGCGATCGTTGAGACCGAGAAGATCACGCAGGAGCCCGACAACGCCGCATGGTTCGGCGTCTCCATGGGCCGCTCCGAGCTGGGCGCCCTCGTGAACTCGACGGAGGAAGACTCCCCCGCTGCCAAGGCCGAGCTGAAGAAAGGTGACATCATCCTGCGCATCGCCGACACGGCGATCCTGGACCAGACCAAGCTGCGCCGCACGCTGCGCGACTTCTTCGCGGGCGACACTGCCAAGCTCGAGGTCGTCCGCGACGGCGAGCTCATGGAGCTTGAGATCACGTTCGACAAGCAGCCTGTGGACGAAGAGGACAGCACGGACATCCACGGTCGCCGCCGTGAAGGCCCGTTCGGCATCGGACTCGGCGGCCAGCGCGGCAACGCGCAGGACGAGCAGGGTCCCGACGGATTCGAGTATGGCGGTGTGTTCAAGTCCAAGGACGCAGGCGCCACGTGGAACCGCATCAACTCGCTCAACCCGCGGCCGATGTACTACAGCGAGATCCGTGTGGATCCGAGCGACGAAAACTACATCTACGTCCTCGGAACGCGCCTCCACAAGTCGTCAGACGGCGGCGAGACCTTCACGAACGACGGGCACGGCGGCGACGTTCACGTCGACCACCACGCGCTCTGGATCGACCCGACGGACGGACGCCGGATCATCCTGGGCAACGACGGCGGCATCTACGTTACGCGTGACCGGATGAAGACCTGGGAGCACCACAACAAGCTGGCGCTCGGGCAGTTCTACAACGTCACGGTCGGACCCCGGACTCACTACAACGTCTACGGTGGCCTCCAGGACAACGGTTCCTGGGGCGGCCCTTCGCGCACGACGGACGGAGGCGCCACCAACCTCGACTGGTTCCGCATCGGAGGCGGCGACGGCTTCCGCTGCATCGTCGACCCGAACAACTCGGATCTCGTCTATTACGAAAGCCAGAACGGCGGCATGGGCCGTCGTGACTTTGGAACGGGCGAGGGCGGCTACCTCAAGCCGCGCTCCCCGCGAGGCGACGACGTCAACTTCCGGTTCAACTGGAACACGCCGTTCCTGCTCTCGAACTTCAACAGCCAGATCTACTACAGCGCAGGCAACTACGTCTTCCGCTCGGTGGAAAAGGGCAGCGGCCAACGCAGGATCTCACCCGAGATCACGGCCACGGACCGCGGCGCGGCAGTGGCGCTGACCGAGTCCCCGGTGAACCAGGACGTGCTCTACGTGGGTACGGACGACGGAGCGCTTTGGATGACCGAAGACGGCGGTGCCGAGTGGGTCGACCTCATGGCCCTCAACGGTGACGCAGCGTTCGACGAAAGCTCGGACGAC
>JBLIHL010000324.1:0-7071 GCA_047635895.1 Paracoccaceae bacterium
AGTGGGTCCCCAGGTTTCGGAGGCAAGGCGCTCCCTCACCCCTCGTGGCAGTAGTCCCAGGGGTGCTGGGGCTACGCAGCCTCCGGAAGCTGGGGGCCCGCTACACGGATTCAGCTATGCGCGACACGCTCCTAGGTGGCCACGATGAGAAGCGTTGCCAGGACCTGGAGGGCGAACAGCCCTGCGCCAAAGCGCATTTCCCTGGCGGCCGTTCCGCGGCGGTTCAGCCAGTCGGCCACTCCGAGTGCGCCGGCGGGCACGAGGTACGGAGCGATGGGGGCGAAGTCGGGGGAGCCAGCGATCACAGGAGCGAGCGCGACCAGGCACCACGGAACGATCCATGCGGGAGCGCGGCGCGCGGACTCGACGCGGCGGGCGAAAAGAAGCTGGTACACGCCAAAGAGCACCGAGGAGAGGCCCAGTGCCAGCGTGACCGCCCAGCCTGCGAGGGCGCCGAGGCTGTAGTCGTCGGCTCCCGCGAGCGCGCGCTGGGCCAGGTGCTCCATGCGCGCGCTCTCCGAGCTGCCGCTCAGCCCAATCCCAATGGACATGGCCAGGACGATCACGACGGCAAAGAAGTTGATCTGGCCTTCCTTGCGATACGCGGGGTGGTGCGCCACGGCCCACGCGACGGCGGGCACGAGCAGCGCTGACTCCATGTGCAGCATGTACGCGACGCCGAAGTAGATAATCGCGCGCCAGTGGTAGCCCCGTCGCGTCGTTTGCTCGTAGTGAAACAGCGACCACAGAATCAGGGACGCGCCGAACATGCCTGGGGCGTAATCCACGGGCGATGTGGCGCCGATCCAGGCGAAGGGCGTCGCAAAAGCGGCGAAGGTGGCAGGCACGGTGGCTGATCGACGGAAGCCCAGGTTGCGGAGGGAGGCCAGCGTGAAGGCGATGGCAAGCCCGAACATGATCGCGGCGATCATCCTCACGGCCTCGGCGGGCTCGGTACCCGACGCAACCTCCATCGCGCCGCGCCCGAGCGGGTACATGAGCCCCTGGGTCAGCACGGTTTCGCCGGAGAGTCGCAGCAGCGCCTCGTTGCCGGTGGTGTAGGGCTGGGCGGCCGGAAGCGCCAGGGCGATGGCTGCGGCAAGGAGTCCCAGGCCCACATCCTGGAGGCGCTCGCGCTGCTCGATCAGACGGGTCGCGCGGCGCAGGCGGAAGAGGAGCCTGCGCCGACGACCTTGGACGGAGAGGGGCAATTCCACGGTGTCAGTCATGGACGGAGATCGTGCCCGCCTCTGGGTCGAGTGACCAGGGGAGCTGGAGTGGGTTGGGGGAGAGGCCAATGGCGCGGCCGGCGCCGTCACGGGTCGGCGCTACCTCGCTCACCTCGACCTGGATACCGAAGCGTCGCCGAACCAGGTAGGCGGCCTGCGTCTTGCTCTGCTGGTCGGTCACGTGGAGATAGTCGCCCGCTCGGAAAAGGTCGGGTCGAGCGGCGGCGAGCCCGCCGGCGCGGGTCGGCGTCTGGAGCCAGGGGAGCCCCATGATCAGAAGCGCCTGAACGAGCGCGACTGCCGCGGCCACGCGGAACGAATTGTCGGGGCGCGCAAACCGAGCGAGGACGCTGGCGACCAGCGCGGCGGACGCGGGGATCAGCATCGGCGCGCAGGGGCCGCTGTCCACCAGCGCGAGATAGATCGACCCTCCGATGCCCAACACGAACCAAACGGTGAGCCAGAGGGGCGGCGGCGACTCTTCGCGCGAGCTTGCCCAGGCAAGGACCGCTGGAGTAAGGAGCGCTCCGAGTCCGACGGCGACGTCCCAGCGGCGCAGAACTTCCCCTGCGGACGCCCACCCGACGCTTGGTGCCACCATCGCCCCCAGGAAGGACGCGAGGACCACCGGCACCATCGAGGTGATTCCACCCCGCGCGCGCGCCGCGAGGAGCAGCGGAAGCATCAGCGCGAAGTTCAGCGGGTGTAGGAGAACGGCCACACCGAGGGCGAGTGCCAGCCGAACCCCGTAGCCCCGGTGCCCAGCGCGTCCCGGATCGGAGGGCGCGAACGCCATCGCGAGGACCAGGATGCTCCCGAACACGCCAGCGGTGAAGTCCGACGGAAGCCGGCCGTGCAAAACGGTCACTGGCGTGAGCAGCGCCAGCAGGCTCGTCACCAGCGCCAGCCGCGGCCCGATCCCCATAACGCGGAGCGCGCCCCCGAGGAGCGGAAGCGACAGCCCCCAGAACAGGGCGGACAGAATGTACCAGGTGGACTCGATGCCAATCCCAAGCCCCCCGATCCAGGCGCTGAGCGCGTGGAGCGGATGAAGCGCCAGCCCCTCGCCTGCCCCGGCCGAGGCGGTCGGCTGCATGGCCAGCGGCTGAAGAGCGGGCATCCCGAGGGCCAAGGTGACGAGCCCAACGGCCGTCAACCACCAGGCGGCCGCCGGAACCGGCTGATCCCGCCAATCAGACTGTGCGACGGCTTCGAGGATGTCCTCGCGGGGAAAGAGGTTGCCGTCCTGGGCGATATCCATGGTCCAGGTCAGGGCTGTGAGGCTGAGGTTCGCGGCATGGCGCAGAGTGTAAGGGCTCGGCCCCCAGATCAGCGACCTTGGCCGTCAAGCTGGATACGGATGACCAGTCCATGCTGGAACGGTGGAAGGGCCACCTCGCTGGACCCCTCCAGGTTCGCCGTAGTGGATCCGGCAGCCCCCACGAACGTCACGCTGGAAACGGGCGTCTGGAGAAACAGCTTGGCCTCCGTGACTCTTGGCGGCGCGCCCCTCGCCGACTTGTTGATCCATTCGGGGTCGTTGGACAGCGCGATCAAGTGGGCGCCGTCCTCGCCGATGAAGTGGTGGGCCTGGGCCTCGGGCGGGAGGTCCAGGTGATAGGGCCATGGGCGTTCCGCGCAGGCTTCCAGGAGCTTCGCTGGGTCCTGGCGGATGACGACGCCGCCGCGCTTCAAGAATGGAAGCAGCGCGGCTCGCTGCTTGGGCTCGAGGCCCTCCGGATTCGGAATGAAGAGGAGGTCGATGCCGTCGAGGTGACCCGCCGCCAGCAGGTCGTCGCTGAGCACCGACGTCGGGTAACCCTTGGCGAGCAGGGCGGCGAACGCCGCGGTGGCGGGCCCCATGTTCAGGCTCCATCCGCGCTCGCGAGATCCGACCGTGGCGTTCCTCGCTCGTTCCGGCAGGTGGATCGCCACCGTGCGCCACGGACGTGAGCGGGCGAGGGCGGCGCCCATGGCCTTCCCGAGCTGGAACGCCGGCGCGAGGTGGTCGGAGCTCGCCATCGTGGCTTCCGACTGATCGAGGTTGGCGAGGCAGCCGCTCGCCACCACGGCGGCGGTGGCCGCCTGCCAGCGTTCGCGGCTCTTGAGCGCGTGAATCCAGACGTGGGCGGGGCGGCCGAACGCGCCGTCCCTCGACTGGACCCAGCCCAACGCGAGGAGGGTTCCGGCGTCCACCGGGTCAAGTTCGGGGTGGGACTCGAGGAACGGGAGCGGATTGGGCCGCGTGCCGAGGTCGAACTCCGTCTTGATCACGTCGCCCGCGAGGCCCAGTCGGAGCGTGGGGCGCGGGCCCATCAGGTTGGGCTGCAGCCCGGTGCTGACGAGGAAAACGAAGGCCGGGTGCTCCGCTCGCACGGCGGCTCGCCAGCGCCAGAGCTCACGGGCCAGCGCGTCTTCGCTGAAGCCCAGGAAGCGTCGGTACAGGGGGTCCTTTTTGAGGCGACTTGTGGGCATGGGGAGTCCCGTCTCCTCGGTGAACGCGCGCTGGGTCCAGTCGCACCAGCAGCCGTCGAGGGGTTGGTGTGTTTCGTCGAGGTAGATGCCCTGGACCCCGCGATCCGCCAGCTCGTGGATTCGTTGCGCGATGACGTCGCCGTAGGGGGAGTGAAAGCACAGCCTCGCGTGTCCTGCGAACTCGATGGGGCGGCCTTCGAGGTCGCGGCAAACCCATTCAGGGTGAGCGCGGGCGAGGGGCCCGTCTTCCCCATGGCGCAGGTAGGCGACGAAGCCGAGATCGTGGGAGCGCGCGCGCGCCGCCATGGCCTCGATGGGGTCTGGTTCGCCCTCTGGAATGGCAGCCACCCAGTCGGCGACGCTCCCGGTCGAGCTCGGCCAGAAGCAGTCTCCGCCATGGGACTTGGCGAAGCGCGTGATCGCCGGAGCGCCGAGTTCCGACGCGCGTGCTTCCGCGGCCGTGAAGAGGGGCTTGTCGGTCCACGCGACCGAGAGCCTCGTGTGGAGTGCAACGCGCGTGTCCTCGATCCAGGCGGGGAGTTCGATCGCGGCGGCGCTCTCTAACCAGGGCGGTGTACTTCGGGCGGGAAGCGCGGCGAGCTTGTCCACGTCCTCTGCGGTCAGCTCGGTGGGCACGGAGGCGGGTGGCCAGACCGGCGGGCCGTCGGCCGGACGCCGAAGCAAGAAACAGTCCGGCCGCATCGGTGCGCCCTGGACGCGCAGGGTGATCTCCTTGCCGTTGAAGGCTGCGGTTCCCAGCTGGTGCCAGGCCCAGGAGTCACGCCCGGAGAGGCCCGCGGTAGGCGGGCACTCGGTGGTGGCCCACTCCGCTCCATCCAGGCTCCAGGTCAACGGGCAGACTCGGCGTGATGTGTAGCGGAGCCACAGCTCGTGGGGGCCCGCCTCGACCTCCGGGAGCTTCCAGGCGGTCTCCTCCGACAGGGGGAAGCGGACCAGAGCTGCGCGTCCGCTCGCCCAGGCGTAGTTTCGGCCGCGCGCTCCTTTCGGCGGTGCAGGCTTCGTGTGGGCGAAGTCCTCCGCTTCCACCACCAAGGGGAGCCCTAGCTCCTGCGTCAAATCCGGCGTCAAATCCTGCGTCAACCTCTGGGCCCGCAGGCTGGCACCAGCGGAAAGCAGGGCGAGAAAGAGAGCCGTGTGGTGAATCAAGCGAGGTCGGTGGTCAGGGGCGATGGAAGGTGGCGCAGCCGGGGTCCTCTCCGCGGCGGGGCGAAGTTCTCTAGCCCCGACCTGTAGCGTAGTCGAAGACGCGCGGTAGCCTCGTTGAGCCCGCCATGATCGGGGTCGAGTCCCCCGAGGCTGCCTACGACCGCGCCTGGGCTCTTCAGGTGCTGGCGCATGCGCGAGAAGCGCGAGCTCCTAGCGGGTCGTCTCAACCGAACGCCGGTCGCTATTCGCGTGGCGATTCATCGCCTGCGCGCGCGCTATGCTGCTCTGGTTCGCCTGCAGGTCCAGGACACGCTGGACGGCTCTGATGAACTCGAAGAGTTCGAGGCGCTTCGCCTTGCCCTCGCCGGCGAGATCCTGCCCGGCATGTCATAGTGCCTGCCATGATCGTGCCTCGTCCCGCTCTCACCGTGCTCCTTACGTGTCTGTCCCTCGCCCTTGTAGCTGCCGTTCCAGCTGTCCAAGAGGGACCGCTCCCGTTCCCAGACTCGACCATCACGGTCAAGACGGACGACTGCCAGTTCTTCGTCCGGGGGCGCTGCGTGCTGCCGCGCAACGCCAAGGTCGCCCTCCTGCGCCGGGCCAGGGTCGAGGGGAATCCCGGCAAGGGAGAGGATGGGGCCGTCGAGGAGGCCGTCATTGAGGTGTCGGGGACGCTGGAGCTCAAAGCCGTCACGGGCGGCAACGTGATTTTGAGGAACGTCTGGCTCGAGCTCACGCCCGAGTGCAAGTCGATCTATCTGGCGGACGTGAATTTCGTCGGCGGAGGCGGGATTCGTGCGTCGGAGAAGGGGGCATCGACCGCCGACGTATACATCGAGAACGTGGAGTTCACGGGCGGCGCGACGCTTTCGATGGCGTGCTCGGCTGGCACGATCACGGTCAGCTCCGTTCACGCGGATGCGCCCGCCGCGTTGATAGGTGCGCCCCGCTCTGAGCGTGCCGACAGCAAGGCCAACATTCGCGTGCTGAATTGCCAGGGAGGGAGCAGGGGCGAGTGGAAGGGCATGGCCGGCGGCTTGACCATGACGGGCGTGAAGTCCGCGGTGGTGCAGTTCTCTTACCTGGGCGGTAAGGCCTCGCGTTTCGCCGACAACGGCAAGCTGTCCTTTCAAGGCAACAACGTGCAGTCGAAGCTCATCGAGTTCGAGTACTCCAGGCCGGGCCAGTTCAAAAAAGCGGCCGTGTCCGGGTGTGACTTCCGATCCGATGAGGTCCGGTTCTTGGCACCCATCAACGGGACCAAGACCGAGCGTGTCGCGGTGAAGGACTGCTGGTTCACGTCGGGCACTGACGCTGAGGCGATTCTCACCAAGCAGGTCTTGGATACCACGCGCAACGAGAAGAGTTCGGCCGCTGTGTCCCTGAAGAAGATCAAGGAAGCGCCCGTCGGTCTCGGCGGGAATGCCAGCAGGTGAGGGAGCCTGAAGGAGACGTCAGGAGCGTGTCCGAAGGCGCTCGCGATCGCGCCTGACATGTGCCGCGCCCTGCAGTACGCCCACGACCACGGCGTGGTTCATCGGGACATCAAGCCTGAGAACGTGCTCGTGGACATGGAGGGTCGCGTCAAGCTGGTGGACTTTGGGCTCGCGATGCTCCGGGGTGAAGACGGCTCGCGGTTGCCCCAGCGCGAGGAGGTGCTGGGCACGCTGCGCTACATGGCGCCCGAGCAGCTCGATACGCAGCTCGAGGTGGATCACCGCCTCCTTCTGGTGAGGCTCAGCCGCGAGCGCCCCTAAGGATCATTCCAGTGGCATGCCATTCTCCTTGTGGCCAGCGGCATCGTGGGCACCGTGCTGGTGTTCTCCATGCCCGAGTTTGTTCACGGCCAAGGCCCGTCAAGTGAGCCCGTGTTAGCGATCACGTTCTTCCTGGGCACTTTCATGTCTTCCGTCGGCGCCGTTCTGGGGGCGGGTGGCTGGCGAGCGACGCGGCTTCGTCAGTCTCTCGTATCTGATTCGAATGACTGACCTCATCTTTGTCCGTTGAAGGGAACGAACCGCTCGCCTTCGAGGCGGAAGACGCCCCAGGTCGTTCCGAACCACAGCTTCCCGGCTCGGTCCTCGCGAATGCTCGGGATGCTGCCGTCGCCCAGGAGCGTGTCGCGCATAGCTGAATCCGCGTAGCACGCTGTCTGAATCGCTGCGCTGCGTTGCCCGAACCCGCACGTAGCTACGGTTAC
>JBLIHL010000325.1:0-7062 GCA_047635895.1 Paracoccaceae bacterium
CGATCTAATGTTCCCCGTGGAACATCTTGGCGCCAGACTCTGACCCGAGCGCGTCACGCCTGAATTGTTCCACGTGGAACAATGGGCATCCGGGCCCAGCCAGCGACTCGCTTGCGGGAATGTTCCACGTGGAACATCTTGGGGCCAGCCTCTGACCCGAGCACGTCACGACTGAATTGTTCCACGTGGAACATTCGCCGCTCGGCAGGGCGTGCGGATCGGCGGCCCCCCCATTGTTCCACGTGGAACAGGTTCCCGCCCACCCAGCACCAGCGTCCCACGGCGGCCCCGTTGTGGAGAACTTGAAAGACGCGAGCCTCAATCACAAGCCCCGCACCCTGTCGATACCGCGCAATGGCATCTCCAGTGGTGCTCAGGCACGACACCATGCCTACCTGTAGCGCATGCCCCTCCCCGGGCCGCATAGTGGAAACATCGTGGAGAAGTCCCGCCAGAAGCAACGCTCGCATCGTTTGGGTCGCACGAGAAAGGGGATGTTCCACGTGGAACATCCCCTTCTACGAGCTGCTAGCACAGCGCGGACCTGCGAGCAAGTGACCGCTCGCGCTCAGATCGTCTCTTTCGGTGCAATCAGCGCCACGATCCGATCCAGCTCCTCGCGATTCGCGTAGTCGAGGGTGATGCTGCCCTTGTACTTCTTGCCGTTACGGAGAGTGACCTTCACACCCAGGTTCTGGCGGATCTGTGCCTCCATATCATTCACCCAGGGGGCAGCAGCCGCTAGTTCCTTGGTTTGAGCCCCGGAGCCCTTATCCTTGCCACCCGTGGCCTGGGAGCTCTGCTCCCCGCCCTTGGCCAACTGCTCCGTCTCACGGACGGAGAGCTCTTTCCGAACCACCTGCCCGAGGGCGCCGAGGATCTCCTTCTCGCCTTTGAGGCTCAAGAGCGCACGGGCATGCCCCATCGTGATGAGGCCGGAGACCAAGGCTTCCTGGGCATCCGCCGGCAGCTCCAGGAGCCGGAGATGATTCGCCACCGAGGAACGCTTGAGTCCCACGCGCTCCGCCACCGCCTCCTGGGTGAGCCCCACGCGCTCCATCAGCGCCTGGTAGCCACGGGCCTTCTCCAGCGCGTCAAGATCCTCACGCTGGACGTTCTCGACGATGGCCAGCTCGAGGCTACCCGTATCATCCAGGCCCTCCTTGATCGTGGCCGGAATGCGGGCGAGGCCCGCCGATCGCGCGGCGCGCCATCGACGCTCGCCTGAGACGATCTCGAATCCGTCTTTGACGCGGCGCACGCAGATCGGCTGGAGAACTCCGTGACGCTCGATGCTCTGCCGAAGGTCCTCCAGCGCAGCGCTGTCAAACGTCTTTCGAGGCTGGTCGGGGTTCCGCCGAATCTGAACGACCTCGACAAACTCCGCAGCCACATCCACCACGGGCCCCGCCGGGGGCGCCGCGGGGGGCGCCGACGCTTTCGGGCCGGAGGCGCCTGAGCCCTTCTTGCTCTCCGGTGCTGCTTCCGGCTCCTGGCCTGCTTCGTTCGTCTGACCAAGCAGTGATCCCAAGCCTCTTCCGAGACGACGTTCCATATTCGTACCTGTGCGGCGCCAATGTTCCACGTGGAACACTCTTGTTCCGGTGGATAGAAAGCGCGACTGTAGACGAACCACGGGGGCTGTCAAGCGGCCAAGCGAACGAGCACGTGGAGTCCACCCATGGCTGCCCTCCTGATTCTTCGAACGGTTCTCTCCCAGGTACTACGGCAGCCTCTTGCCTGGCTGGTAGCGGCTATTCTGGTGACGGGCTGGTGGGGGCTAGAGGTACTCATGCCGCTCGGCCTTGCGACCGATGGCATTCACCGCTCCAGCGCTCACTACGAACTTGCCTTTATTGGCGGAGCCATCGCTCAAATGTTGGCCCTTGAGCCGTGTCTCAAATTGAGATGGGCCTTACTGCAGCGCGGGAGCGCCTGGGGAGTCGCGGTGGACGTAGCCGCTCTCTTCCTCGTCGCGTTCCTCATGGGAAGCGTGATCGTCGTCCCCGCCGAACTGTTCCAGCTCTGGCAGTTCGCAGAGTTTCACACCGCGTCTTCCCTGGCCGCGCTCTTCCTGGGTTGGGCGCACGTCGCTGCGATGGCCGCAGTAGTTCCGCTTCGCTCATCGATTCGGGACACACGCGAGCGGTTCCAAGACAAACTCATCGGAGTCGGATGGATCGCGTTCGCCGCCGTCGTGATCCCGGCTCTAGCGAGTGGGGTTTCCCCACACGGCCGAGCTCTGCTACATCTCTTGGATCCCGGCCGGATGCTGCGCGCCACCTTTGTGGGAGCGGAACTCGGACTGGCCTCCTGGGCCGCCGCCCTCATTCCAATCGTCGGTTGGTGCCTGGTCGCCACGGGACTCCGCCCACGCGATACTGACGCGTCCTCGGCACCCTCGATCCACCCTCATGCGCTACGCGATTCTCGGAGACATTCACGCTAACGAGCCGGCTCTCGAAGCCGTCTTGGAGCAGGTGGACGCCGAGGCCATCGACGCCCTGATCCAGGTCGGGGACGTCGTAGGCTACGGGGCCGCACCCGCGGAGGTCATTGAGATCTTGCGCGCGCGCAACGCCATCGTCGTCAAGGGCAATCACGATGCAGCCTGCGTGGGGGAGATGGACGCGCGCCTCTTCAATGGAGACGCGCGAACCGCTGTCCGCTACACGGAGACCGCGCTCTCACGCGAAGATCTCCAGTGGCTGAAGGACCTCCCGCTCATTGCACACACAGAGCATGTCTCCGTTGCACACGGCACGCTCGACAGACCCGAGCGCTTCGATTACATCCAAAGTACCGCCGACGCCGACCCCTCACTAGATGTGATGGATCGGCCGGTTTGTTTTGTGGGGCACACCCACGTGCCGGTCACGATCCTGCGCTTCCTCGAGGCGCCGAACAGGACGTCCTACACCATCGAACGACACGTGGATCTCTCCGAGTCTTCAGCGGCACTTGTCAACGTCGGTAGCGTCGGCCAACCGAGGGATGAAGATCCCCGCGCCGCCTACGCGATCTATGACACAGAGACTGCCCAGGTCGAGGTGCGCCGTGTCGAGTACGACATCGAACGGGCGGCGGCTCGAATCCTGAAGGCCGGCTTGCCGAAGATGCTGGCGGACCGGCTCTTCCTCGGCTTCTGATCGGGCGCCAGAAAAAACAAGAGAGCCTGAAACGGCGCTAGCGCTTCGGTCTCAAATAGCTAAGCGAATCAGGCAGCCCTTCCAAGCCCGACTCGCCGAGGTCGGCGGCAAACAGCGCCACCAAGTCCCGCAGTGGACGCTCGTCGCCGCGCACCAGGTACTCGCGTGCCTCAGGGTTCGAACCGATCGCGACCATGAGCTCTAGGATCGAACCGGCGTTGCAGACATTGCCCGCCACCTCCAGTTCAACCGGCGTTCCGTGTCGCTGAACGACCGCCACGACGAGCGAAGCCGGGCGCGCGTGCAGGTGAATTCCTTCGCGGAGCTGAAGCGTCGCCTCCGACGCATTCGTGTAGCTAGGAAGGAGTGCTGACGCGAGTTCCTGACCACTCTCGATAAAGGCCCAGGCCCAAACGAGCAGCCGATTCAGCGCGGTATCGCGAACCTCGAGCCGTGGCACGATCCCCTGGATGGCCGCTTCGGCGGTGTCGGATCGAAGCCCACGGTCATGGCGCTCGACGAAGTGGGTGAGATGCGTCACCGCTTGCAACGTGTGGAGCGCTGCCGAGATGTGTCCACGAAGTGTCTTGAGCCTGGGGTCCCCCGTCTCAAGGACGGTGTTCTTCACGTACGTGTCGTAGCTCGACTGGAGGTTATGGATCGTCGACTCCCAGACCCGGGCGTCGACCTCGGAGCACTGACTGACCATGAAGCGCTCACGCTCGTCCTCGTCCTCAATCCTTCGAATCTGAACGCCAGCGAGCAGCGCAACGGCATCGAGGTACTTGGTGGCCACCTCAGCAATTCGCTGTTCCTCGTCTTCAATCCGATCCAGATCGACGTTGTGGGGGAGTCGGAAGCGGCGCACCGTGCGGTCCAACGGCGCCTGCCCCTGGCCCTGCGTGAGCTCCGTCACCCCGATCTCGCGCCCGACGTCCAGCAAGGCCCGCATGAGCCCCGCAAGCTTGGCCTCCACAAACTGCAGCGCCATCCCCAGGTCGTCAAGGGCGCCTGCGCGCCGATCGCCGAGCGACTCCAGAACCCCGTAGGTCCCGAGGCGCCGCACCAGGTGGGTGAGGCTCAGCCCCGCCAGCGTGAAGCCGCGGATGGAGGCCACGATCTCGGTGAACGCAGAGAACTGACGGTTCGTCCGTGCGCCGTAGTCGTCGAGAAACGCCTCGAGCTCGTCGGCCTCGACGGAGATGTCGAAGAAGCGCCGCTTGGTCCACGCCGAGTCCCCCGGCGCTGCGCAGGTCTCCAGCAGAGCCACCGCGCGCTCTGCTAACAGGGCACGGAAATCCTCTTCCGGGACGACCTTCTCTATGGGCGGCTCTTTCATGTCTCGCGAAGAGGATAGCAGAAGCCCGTCGCGAGACCCTCTCCGACGATCCGCTGACGTACTCAAGACGCCGCCACTCACCATCCGAATCTTAGGGAAGAAGCGAATGCGGCGCACTTGGCCCGCAGCCATCCACCTTTCGTCACCGATCCCCCGGAGTCCGTCATTTCAGCCGAACGCTGCCTCGAAACCTACCTTCAGGAGATCAACGAGGTCCCCTTGCTCACCGCTGAGCAAGAGAAGGAGCTGGGCGCACGCGTCCAGGCGGGGGACCTTGAGGCGCGTGAGCACCTCATCCGCGCCAACCTTCGCCTCGTCGTTTCCATCGCCAAGATGTACAACGAGCGAGGCCTGAACCTCCAGGACCTGATCGCTGAGGGCAATATCGGCCTCATGAAGGCCGCAGAGAAGTTTGACCCTGATGCGGGCTGCCGCTTCTCGACCTACGGGACATGGTGGATCAAGCAGTCGATCCGCCGCGCCCTGACCAACACCGTCAAATCCGTCCGTGTGCCCGGGTACATGAACGAGATGATGTCCAAGTGGCGAACGGTCGCGAACGAGCTGCGCTACATGCTCGGCCGCATGCCCACCGTCGAGGAGGTCGCCTTGGAGCTCGAGATCCCCAAGGAGTCCTGGCCACTCCTCAAGCGGACGATCGAGAGCAACGCGGCCGGCCAAGTGAGCCTCGATGTGTTGACCCAGACCCAGGACACGGTCGAGGACGAGAACGCGACCAATCCTGAGGACAGCACGATCCAGAACGACCTTCTGGCGAAGCTAAGTGAGCTCCTTGGGGGGATTGACGAGCGAGAGGCCACCATCCTGCGCCTCCGCTACGGCCTCGGGGAAAAGGCCGAGGACCCGATGACCCTCAAGGCGATCGGCAAAATCGTCGGGCTCACCCGCGAGCGAGTGCGGCAGATTGAACGTGATGCGCTCAAGAAGCTCTACGAGGTCATGGCCGGGGAATAGCCCTCCGTTTACGGTGATGCGCAGACCATGCGCTTCGCCGTTCTTTTTTTCATCGTCCTCCTGGGCTTGGCCGCGCTTTTCCTCTTCGGCCAGCCGGGCGGACCAGGCGACGCCGGCGGCCCCCCCGAGCCGGTGGGCATCGCGCCCGCAGAGCCTGCGGCCGCCGCCACGACGACCCTTCCGGAAGCCGCCCTCGAGGTGGTTGCGCCCCCGCCCAGCGCCACGGAAGATCTCGGCCCCGCCCCGGAAGCCATGACCGACCGAGCGCTGGAACTCGACTTCAGCCATTCCACGCTCGTCGACTTCCACGGCATCGTGATGCTGCAGCCGAAGGGCCAGACGCCCTACCCGGCCATCCGCGGCACCGTAGAGATCGCCATCCTCAACCGAGGCCAGATGGTTCCCATGACCATCGAGATCCAGCAGGGCCAATTCAGCGTCGAGCTTCCCGAGCGCTGCCGTATCCGCGTCGATGGCGGACGCCTCGAGGATCAAACCGTCCGCTTCCTTGGCTTCGACGGGCCGCGCACGCTCGATCACACGCTGCCGTACGCGCTCGTCGGCGAACCGATCCCGGTGAATCAGCTTCGGGTCTTCGAAGGCACGCAGGGCATCCCGCTCCCGAGCGTCACGATCCGCCAAGCGGACGACGCCACGACGGCCCTTAGCCAGGGTGAGGCAGCGGTGGGGCAGCTCCTTCTGGAAGACGTAGCTTCACCCATTGAGCTGCCATTCATCGACTCGGACCACCCTATCTGGCTCCACGTCAGCGCCGAGGGCTACGCGGCCACGGCCGTGCTCGTCAACCCGACTGAGCCTGCCACCAAGGACGTCACGCTGTGGCCTTCTGCCCAGCTCACGGTCCGCGTAACCGGCCCCGGCCGAAAGAAGCTGAAGGCCCTCATCCTGCACCGCATGGAGCCCGCCCTGGACGGCAAGGAGCCCTCGAAGCGCCACTTCGCCACCTTTGGCATGAGAACGCCCGGCATGACCACCGATCCGGACGCGATCATCTTCACGCTGGTGGGCCTCCCAGCCCTCCCGCTGCGCCTGGAGGCCCGTGGCTTGGATGAGCGCGGCCGCGAATCGCTGATCGGCACGGCTGCGGTCGAACTCGGGCCGAGCGAAACCAAGACCGTCGAGCTGCGAGTCAAGACAGAGTGACCGCTGCGGAGACTCCGGCGTGCCGACGCGTGATTCGCCTCGAATTCGCCGCAGCGCCGCCGCCGAAGCCGCTTGAATGGGCCGCTCGGGTGAGCTACGCCCCCCGTTCGAGTCCGAATCACTGCCGCCCCACACCCTGCACATGACCTCCACCGAGAAGGACTTCGCCACGCGTCAGGCGGAGCCTAAGGCTCCGGCGCTCGGGCAGGCCGATGACGGCGTCGCCCTATACGTCCACCTGCCTTTTTGCGCGGCCAAGTGTCACTACTGTGACTTCTTCTCCGTCCCGGACGAGGGCCAGGACATCGACGGGATGATCGGTGCGATCCTGGAGGAGGCGCGCCTGCGCGCACCCAAAAAGCCGCGCACCGTCTTCATCGGTGGGGGAACGCCGTCGCTCCTCAGCATTCCGCAGCTCACGCGCTTCCTGAACGG
>JBLIHL010000326.1:0-7044 GCA_047635895.1 Paracoccaceae bacterium
CAACCAAAGCTGCGGGAATGAAGGGCGGTACGGTACTGCGGGAACCCCTATCCGGCGCCGTTTCGGTCGAGGTGACCGTTCCATGAACGCACCCTCAAGCCCGGATCGTCCGCGGTTCGTGCCTCCAGCTCGGCGGCCGGAAGGGTGAGGTGCTTGCCGTCAGAAGTGAGAGTATGGACGACGTCCTCCATGAGGATCGACTCTACGAACTCAAAGGCCTGCTTCTGATCCGCGTTGGGGCTTCCGGAGAACCGCCATGAGCCGGCAGCGGCGAAGACCTCCCCAAGGTCATCACGCAGCCAGATCTTGACTGAATCAGTCTCCTCCGACGCTTCGATTTCGAGCACGCGGTCGTCCTCAACGCCCCGCGAACGGAACGTCACCGTGAGGCCCCTCTCGTGGAACCTCATCTCCGGGTAGTCCCTGAGCCAGTAGACCTCCGTGATCCTGGCGATCGCATCCGCCACCGTGGCCGGTGTTTCTTCGCCCCACGGTGCCTCGAACGTCGGTACACGGCGGCGGCCGCCGGGCTTCTCGATTCCATCCGCCCCATCCCGATTCCCATCGGCCAGCCCTCGTTTCGCCTCCGCGAGCCCCTCTACTCGCCCCTTCTCGTAGAGCCAGTTGACGGACAATCCGGCAAGGCCACCGAGGACGAACAGGATCGCGACTCCACCGAGATCGAGGTAGAAATACCCTCCCGCGAGCGCCGTCAGTATGCCTCCGATGACGAACACCGCGATGCAGCCCAAGCCGCCCCTCAACCACGCTTCACCTCGTCTAGCCATGGAGCAAGTCTACCGGCGAAGACGCGAGCCCAGTTGCCGCAGCCCAGTGGCCGCAGCACCGTTCCCGCAGTACCGTTCCTGCAGCACCGTTCGGGCCCACGGACCCGCAGCCTTGCGCATGGAGCCGCCCCAGACGAAACTGGGCAGCATGACCTTTCTCCCCTGCCTGCTCGCCTGCACCCTCTCCCTCAGTCACGCAAGCAGCCAGGAGGCCTCGGCCGGCGCCAAGGCCGCCCAGGCAACGCCGAACGTCATCATTGTCCTCGTCGATGACCTCGGGTGGGCGGACCTCGGCCGCGGCATCCCCGGGATTCCTGGGACACCCCAGAACCGGACGCCGCATATCGCTGCGTTCGCACAGGAATCGCTCTCGTGCATTCGCGCGTACTCCGCGGCACCGAACTGCGCGCCTAGCCGCGCGAGCCTCCAGACCGGGCGCTATACGCCGCGCCACGGCATCCTCACCGTCGGCTCCCCCGAGCGCGGCAAGGCTGAGAATCGCACGTTGACGCCGCCGCCGAGCCGCGTCGAGCTCCTGCCCGAAGAGGTCACGCTCGCGGAACAGCTCAAGGCGGCCGGCTACTCGACCGCCCACCTCGGCAAATGGCACCTCGGGGACGACCCGACGTCCCAGGGCTACGACGTGAACATCGGCGGGAACCAGCGGGGACACCCCAAGTCCTACTTCGCTCCTTACAAGAACCCTGACCTTAAGGACGGACCCGAGGGTGAGTACCTGACGACGCGCCTCACCGACGAAGCGATCGGTCTGCTGGATCAACTCGAGCCGCCTTTCCTCATGCACCTCGCGTACTACACGGTGCACACGCCCCTGCAGGCGCCCAAGGCGCGAGTCGAGGAGCGCAAGGCCGCCGGCGCGCCGCATCCGAAGTACGCCGCCATGGTCGAGGCCCTGGACCACGAGTTTGGGCGCCTTCTGGGCGCCGTGGACGAGCGTGGCCTCGCGCGCGACACCGTGGTGATCTTCACCTCGGACAACGGCGGCTACGGACCGGTGACCAACACCGAGCACCTGCGCGGCTTCAAGGGCACGCTAGACGAGGGTGGAGTGCGCGTTCCGCTTCTCGTGCGCTGGCCGGGCCGAGTGCGACCGGGAGTCAGTGCGGAGCCCATGCACCACGTCGACTTCATGCCTACTCTGAGTGAGCTGGCAGGGGCTGGCGCTCCGGAGGCGACCGTCGACGGCGTCAGCCTGGCGCCCCACTGGTCCAAGAAAGCACCGCTCGCGAAGCGCACCATGGCGTGGCACTTCCCGTGCTACCTCGAGGGTAAGAGCGATCGTTTTCCTGAGTGGCGGACAACACCCGGCGGTTCGCTCATCGAAGAGGGGCGCTGGAAGCTCGTTCACTACTTTGACGAGCGCGCAGACGGAACGGCCAGGTTCGAGCTCTACGACCTGGCGAATGATCCGAAAGAGGAGTTCGACCGCGCCAAGAAGTACCCGGACATCGTCAGATCACTCGCCCGCAAGCTCGTGATCTGGCGCAAGTCCGTCGGCGCGCAGTCCCCTACGAAGAAGGGCTGATCGTCCGGGCCAGGGGCCGCCTCGAAGGAGGCCCCTAAGTGCTCGAGGCGGCGGTCAGACCGTCACGTGGTACCCGTCATCGTCGATCGGGTACTGCGGGCCACCCGGGCCACCAATCGTCTTCGCCCACGGGTCTGGCTTGCTGTCCGTCGGCAGAATCAACGCCTGACTCACCCGACCCGCCGAGTGGTAGTAAGCGCCGCGAGTGACCTGACGCCAGATCACGCCGAGCTGGGCAATCCCGAAGAACGCCAGCACGTGCCAACCGTTGGCGTCCGCGTAGAAGCGCGTTTCCACCGTTCCGTTCCACCAGCCGAGGATGCCGACCACGATCAGCACCTCCACCAGGAGCAGAAGGATCAGCGGCCGCATCGTCTGGATCGGATGGCGCACCATCGTGTACCAAGTCGCGATACCGGCGCCGATCACCGAGCGACTGTCCCGCAGCACGAGACGCGTCCGCGTGTAGATCCCCCAGGCGAGAACCTTGGCGAACCCGATCGCAGCGAGCCCGTCACGCGTCCACATGAGGTAGGTGTATTTTTGCTCCGAAGGCAGGGTCTCAAGGCTGCCCCAGTCGTACTTCGGAACGTCGAGGAACCACCCGTAAACGACGCGCTTCCACGGCTCGCCGTAGAGCAACCAGCGGACCAGCGCGAGCAAAAGCACGGTCATCACGGCCACGCGTACGAAGCGCCCGAAGTAGCGGCCGCCACCGAACGCGAAACGGCGGAGCGTCTGGCGATCGGGCTGCTCGAACGTGATCTGCAGCCAGCCGCCGGCCGCGAAGCAGCCGAACAGCAGCGCCACCAGGGCGAGCGCGGCCCCGCCATAGGAGAGGCTCGACTGCATCTGGGACAGAGCGCTGCCGTGGTCCTGGCGGAAGATCTCCGACATGCCGACCGTCGGGCTCGAGAGCGTCGAGTGAAGCTCCCGCGCCGCATCCGAACTGGCGTAGCGGTTGCCCACGATCCGGTTCACCGTCCCCATCACTTCCATGGCGGGGATGGCGCTGAGCAGCAAGAGAAAGAGCCAGCTCGCCCCCCACAGCTTGTGCCGATAGATCGCCGCGCGGATGGAGCGGAGGAAGAGCATCGCGTCAGGACGCTTCAAGTTGTCGTGATCGACGTTGTTTTCGTAGGTAGCCATGAAATTAGCCTCCGATCGACATGAACCATTGGAGCAGTCCGGAAGTCCGCGTTAGCGCGCGCTCCCCCCATCGTTTGGCCGCCAGCTGATCTGGCTTATCGAACCACTGGTTGTCTGACATGTTTCGGTCCATGAACCACAGGCGATCTGGGTCGATGATGACCGACTCGATCTTCCGCGGGCTCGGGATGATCGGAAGGCGCCACCAGCGCTTCTCTCCCTGCATCTCGCGCGTCCACTCGAACGTCTCCTGTTCTCCGGTCGCGAAGTGTACGCGGACCGTAACTGGGAGGATCAATCCACCACCCCGGCGCAGCACCACGTCGTAGAGGTACGGCTTATCTGGGTCGTCTTCCGATGCGCCGTCTGGACCGTCTTCGGCATCAGACTCCGCTGCGGCATCTGCGGCCTCTGCCGCCGCGTCCGCAAGGGACTCGGGCGAGCACTCCTCCGTCCACGAGCCGTCCTCGCACAGGAACCAGCCCTCGGACTTCGGCTCCTGCGTTTGAGCGACTTGCACCTCCCAATCGACGGTGTCCGTGCCGCGGAAGACCTCGTCGAAGTACCACTGCAGCTCGACGTCCGCGCCTTCCTGGAACGAGAGGTAGAAGTCCTCTGGATACGGGTGACGATAGCGCCAATCCTCGGCGAACTTGCGCATGCCGCGCAGGAACGCCTCACGGCCCACGAGCCCCTGCAGCGAACGCAGCGCCACCGCGGTCCTCGAGTAGCTATTGGTGCCGTAGCTAGTCTTATCGACGTAGTCCCACACCTTGGTCTCGATCGGGTCGGAGTCAGGGTCCCGCAGGTAGCCACTGCGATCGCCCCAGCGCGGATCCGTCGTTTGCTCCACGAGCGAGAACTGCGGCTGGTCCCGCCAGAATTGGATCGGAGAGGGCGGCACGAGCGGACGCATGTGCAGCTGGCTCGGTACGAGCCAGCTGTACTTCTCGTTGACCTTGACCCCAGCCTTCTTCAGCGCGAAGTTCACGGGGTTCGGAACGGTCACGTTCTGCAAGGACAGCAGCCCCGCGATCCCGGTGGAGGACGGCGCGGGCGTCGGCAGCTTGCCGAACATGGGCATGCGCAGGTAGCTCGTCGTGGCGCGGGAACGTCCGTACTCACGGTACATCGTCTCGCTGTCGCTAAAGGAGTTGAACCCTTCGTCGAGCCAGGCGGCCTCCGGCTCGTTGTTGCCGACGAGGCCGTACCAAAACTGGTGGCCGGCTTCGTGGACCGTGACGCCCTCTGGACTGCCGCTTCCCAGCGCGTTGAACATCGCCGTGCCCGCCGTGAAGATCGTCGGGTATTCCATGCCACGGGCCGCGCTCGCGCCCCAGGCTGGGTCGACCGCCGTCAGTTCGCTGTACGGGTAGGCGCCGTACCAGAGGCCATAGAAGAACAGCGTCGCAGCCGTGGCGCGCCAGTGCCGCTCTTTCTGCCCCTCGTGCTCAGGGTGAATCATCACGCGAACGAGCACGTCGCGGCCTTTGAGCTCCGCCGCCGTGCGCCCAAGCGCGCGGCTGACTTCCGCCACCTCGTCGGCGTACTTCTGGGCCCACTCGTCCCACCGGAACATCTTCTCGTGAACGATGTAGTCCGGGTCCGCCGTGAACGCAAAGCCGTGCACAAGCGTGTCGCGCTTCGACCCCCGGGCGGCGACGGGATCCATCACGTCGCGGTCACCCTCAGCCGGTGCGATAAAGCGGGTGGTCACGCGCCCGGCCTTGACGACCGGATCGCCGACCTGGCCGCCGGTGGCTGCGATCTTGCCCTCGTATTCCTGGGGCAAGTCAATGGAGACGTCGTAGGTCCCGTAGTCCGCGTAGAACTCGGTGTTCATGTGGAACGGGTGCGCGCGCCAGCCCCGCCCGCGTTCGTAGACCGCGAGCTTCGGGAACCAGTGGCTCAGGAGCATGAAGTCGCCCTTGGTCCCCGTCCGTCGGCGAACGCGCGGGAGACGCGACTCCCACTCGATCTCGACCGTCACGTCCTCGCCGGAGGCGACGGGCGTTGACAGGTCCACGCTCATCAGCGTCCGATCCAAAGGCGCAGACGCCTCGGGTACGCGGAAGCGGATGGACCCCGTCAGGTCCTCTCCGCCCACCTTGATCGAGGTGACCTTCTGCCAGCCATAACCCCGATCAATCTGGACCCCGCGCAGCGTCCCCTTGGACTCGGTCAGGTGGAGACTGCGGTTGTTCGCGTATGCGTTGAGGTACAGGTGGAACCAGAGGTCCGACACCGCCTCGCCTGAGCGGTTCTTCCAGGTCAGCGTGAGCGACCCAGTAAGGTGCTTCGCCGGGCCGTCGTCGACCTCGGAAGCCTCCGCCTCCTCGATCCGGGCCCGGATGACGTAGTCAGCCTCGGACGAGCGCCCGTCGTCGAGCCCGAGGGCCTGGAACTCGGTGGCACCAGAGACCTCGGGTACCCCGGAGACACTGCTGGCCGGCGGCTCCTGGGTGAATCCGTTGGGAGCGATGGCCAGCGCCAGCGGCGCGACCAGGGACAGGGTCAGGGTTCGTAGGCGGACACGCATGAGCGCCAGTGTGTCCATCCGGCGCTCTCACGGCAATTGCAGTCGCCAATCTCAAGGACGCGGAGCCCTCAAACCGGGATAGCGAGCGCGACCTGGAAGCTGTCGAAGTTGTCGAACGAGGCTGAATGGCGCCTGACGGCGAGCGGCTGGGCGTCAAAATCGACGATGTAGGGCTGATGCCCGGCGTCCAGGCCCTGACACCCGAAGAACTTGACCTCCACGCTGCCGTTGATGCGCTTGGAAAGGACCGCGTCAAACGCGCCCGCAATCAGGTTGCCGGCCTCCATGATGGCCTCCTTGTCCCCTTCATCGGGCGCGAGCTTCGCCCGGTTCTGCTGAATCGCATCCGCCGGCAGCATCAGGAGCGATCCAGAGAGCGCGAGGGCCTCCGCAAGCGGGATAGAGATGACTCCCATGCGAGCGCGCCCCTTGATCGAGAAACCGATTCGAAACACGATCTGAACATTCTCCCAGGCGGGTGGGTCATGCTCGATCACATCCTCGTCCGCGGGCTCCCCGAGTTGGAACCCGGACAGGAGCGAAAGCGAAGCAGCAGCCTCGTCAACGAGCAAATCCAGGAGCTCCGTCGGATCCATATCCCCCATGAAAGGGCGGTCGAGGGGAGCCTCTGATTCGTTTTGAGTGGCGGATTCCATGTGGTTGGGCGCGTGGAGGGATCGATGAGACCCCAAGCGCTGACCGGGGAAATCGGCCGCTGACGGGCCCAAAATGAACGAAGACCCTGATTATCCCGGAGATCCGCCCCATGAAGAGACGGCTCAGCACCCTCATTTACGGTCCACCAGGAAGGCCCCATCAGATTCCCGCCCACATTCCGTATTTCCCGACTCAAGCACTCGCTGGACCGTCCGATCACCGCTGTGCAGGCCGCCCCTTTCCCCGTGCAGGGAGATCTAGGGTGATCCGCATCAAGGGCGCCCTCCAGGCGTCAGCAATACCCCCCCTACAACGAACTGCGCCCCGCGCAGCACACGGCGCCCTCGGCCGCCCTAGCCCGCCAA
>JBLIHL010000327.1:0-7029 GCA_047635895.1 Paracoccaceae bacterium
TCGGTGACGGTCGACGGGGAGTCCGCGCCCGAAGCGCGGGTCCTGGCGGTGCCGACGGGAGCGAGGTCCTGGACCAGGCCGTCAGGCTCGCCGCTGCCCGCTGATACTTCTTCGAGTCCGTAGGGGGCCGCCGCGCTGGTCGCCGCCGGCGATCGGTCGGAGGCACCCGTTCTCGTTCATGAAATCGCCCACCAGAGGACTGCGCCAATCAGTCCCGCTACGGCGATCAGGACCCAGGTGGCTCGGCCGGTCCGGGCGCCCACTGCCCGCCCGCCGCACTCCTTCAGCAATCGATTCTGCATTACCTAACTCTAGCGCCTGTGGGGGACGAAGCCGCGCAGCTGCCGCCACCGATGCCGCCGGTGACAACAGATCCTTGAGCGGGGCGGGAAAAATGCCGATTCAGGCGCTACTAATGGGTTCGTACCCGGTTCGACCGCGTAGCCGACTCTCCCTCTCCAAGTCTCGCCCCATGAACGCACTCTCCACGCTCCTCCTGACCCTCACGACCACCGTGGGCCTTGGAGGGACCGCCCCCGCCCCTGCGACCTGTGCTATCTCCACAGTTTCGATCTCCACAGTTTTGATCTCCACCGGCTTCACTGCCCCTGGGCTCGCCGCGGTGAATCCCGCCGCGAAGGGGATCGAATGGGCGGACACCTTCGATGGAGCGCTGATGACGGCGGTCACCGAGGGGCGCGTCGTCTTCATCGCCGTCAACATGGACGGCGAGCGGGCGAACGAGCGGATGGTCAAGAATGTGTATGGCGACAAGCGCATCGTCGCGCTCAGCGAGCGCTCGGTGAACCTGATCGCGTCGGCGTCCGAGCACAAGGGCTCGGGGACCTGCAAGCGTTTTGGCTGCTCGACCTGCAAGCAGCACCAGCTCGTGGATGTCTCGGTGCGGGAGCAGGTCCTGAAGCCCGACGTGTCCGGGGCGGTCGTCGCGCCGCAGCACGTCTTCCTGGGGCCCGACGGGTCTGTGATCCTGTCCGTCCCCTACGAAATCAGCGCCGACGAGCTTGAGTGGTGCTTTCTCACGGCGTTCGCCAGTCTCGACAAGGAGGCTCCCGCGAAGCGAATCGATAAGGGGCGGCGCCCGCGGCGTCTGATCATGGGGGGCGTACTTGACCTGGGGGGCGGGCTGGCACCTCTTACCCGCGACGAGGCGCTCGAGATGATCCGGGAGCACAAGAAGGGTGCCAGCAGAGGCGGCGCCCAGGCGGTGATTCGCCGGCTTGTGACGGTCGACGAACCCGAGGTTCGCGAGTATGTCCTGACGATCCTGCGGGCTGGTGGCGGCGGCGGTGGCGGCGGCGGCGGTGGCGGCGGCGGCGGTGGACGCGGCGGAGGCGGCGGAGGCGGAGGACGCGGAGGCGGCAACGCCGACAAGCAGCGAATCGAATTGATCCAATGGATCGGCGTCGTGTCGCCGAAGGCCTACTGGGAGATTTGCGCCGAGTTCGCGGATAGCGGCACCGAGGCCGTCCAGCTTGAGGCGATCGTCGCGCTCGAGCAGCTCGCCGCGCGCGAGTCGCTCCCGATGCTGACCAAAGCGCTGCGGCGCGCCTCCGACGAGATGCAGGAGAAGAACATCGTGCGCGCGATCGGCGCCTGCGGCCAGGACGACAAGAAGGCGCGGACCGCCGTCCTTCGCGCTTCGAACGACGGGAAGTCACCCACGCTGCGCGCGAATGCGCTGCTGGCGCTCGGCTGGCTTGACCAGGCAGAAGAGGTCGATGAGCGCATCCGTGCCGGCGCGCTGCCCGGCGTGTATGGCAAGGGTGCCAAAGTCGACGCCGAGGAAGTCACGGGCCAAGAGCGCCTCGGCGCGGTGGTGGCCATGGGCCTCACGCGCGGCGAGCGCTGGCGCGAGCTTCTGCAGGAGCTCATCGACGACGCAGATGAGCCCGAGGCGCTCCGCGAAGCCGCCCGGGCGAGCCTCGATGTCGTGGGGGGGGCGCCCTACTCGAAGCTAGGGCCTGCAGTCGCCGAAGCGGGCGGGGACCAGATCCCGCGCGAGCGGCTGTTCAAGAAGGCGCGCGTGCGGCGCGGCGAGTAGAGGGACCGTACCGCTATTCGCCGTCAGCGGCCGCTTCAATCAGGTGCTCATACACGACTTGACCGGACACGTCGTGGGTTTGGAGAGTCATCTTGGTCGCGCTGATTTGCACGCTCATGAACCCGCCCGCGACCCGGAGAAACTGATGCTCCGGGAGGCGGTTCCCGGGCTTCCAGCCGCCAGCATGGGCGTCGGAGGCTGGGCCGCATCCAAACTCATTCAGCCCGGTAGTTGCGTCGATGGAGTGGTACTGCCAGTGCCGATCTCCATTGATCACGAAGGCTCCACGAGTGGACGAGAGAAGCTCTCTCAGGCGTCTTCCCTCATGGGCGTACGTGGCATTGCTGTGGTTGTCGTTCTTCGTCTTGCGATCGGGTCCCACCACGGGCGTGGGTGAGATGTAGAGCTTGAACGTGGCGTCGGAATCCTTGAGGGTTTGCTCCAGCCAGGCCCATTGCTCGCCCCCGAGGATGGTCTTTTCAGGGCCGTCCTTCATGGTGTTCGGGGAGCGAAAGTAGCGCACCTCGGGGAGCCAGATCTGCAGGTCCTTGCCCCAGCGGAAGGTCCGATAGGGTTTGTCTGACTGCGGGATCTGCTCTTTCCAGATCTTGATGCCCTGCGCCCAGGTGAGGTCACCGCTGGTCTGACCTGGATAACAGTCATCCTTCAGCATGTCGTGGTCGTCATGCATCCAGTAGCTCGGGACCTGACGGTGGAACGCCCGGAGATAGGGGAGCGCGTACATACGATTCCACTTGTAGCGGGCGGTGGCGATGTCCTTCGCGAAGGGACGGGGGCGGTCGTAGTAGAGCGTGTCGCCGGTCTGGACGAAGAAGGCGGGCCGCACCTTGAGCATCGACGAGTAAATGCGATGGCCGTTGGCTTGGTCATCCCGACGGGGGAAGTCCTGGCACGTGGACACCGTGAACGTGAGGGGCGTCGAGACCTCGGCGGCGGGAGCCGTGGTGACAGCCGCGTCCATGGAGTACGCCTCTGCGCCGGGCTTCTCACGCGCTTCGACCATGACCCGGAAGCTTGTGGCCGGTGGAAGTCCTTCGAAGCGGTGCTGGTGACAGAAGTCGTCGTCTGCGCTCGTCGTCACCCATGGGGAGGCGAGCGTGAGTTCGCTGGGAGGTTCGCCGAAGAGTTGGAACCTCACCTGGGCGGCCACGCCGGGAACGGTCCAGTGGGGGTCCGAAGCCTCCCACGCAGGAGTCCGATTAGAGGCTTCCGTAGCCGCGGTCGTGCGCGTCCAAAGGACCGCGGACTCGTGGGTGACCTCTCCGATCTTGACGCCGTTGGCGAGCCCTTGAGCGTGGAGCGACTGACCCCAGAAAAGCGAGGCTACGAGTGGCAACAGAATTTGTTTCATGGGATCAGCGCGGCGCCTGGTACGAATCCGCCACTTTACGACAAGGGACTGGTGGATTCGTACCTGGTACCGTACCTCCATGAAAGCCTCCACCGTCCTCGTGATCCCCGTGATCGCCTGCCTCTTCACGTCGTGCCTCACGCCGGCCTATCGCGACAAGGACTTCTTCTACGAGGATCGCTCGGCTGACCGCTTCGGGGGCGATGACCCCTATGCTGATCTCGACGAGGCGCGCGGAAAGAAGGGCCCCACGGTGCCTGGGTCCGTTCCCCGCGGAATGCGTTGAGCCCGAAGGACCTGGGGCGGCCTGCTAGAGCCGGGACTTGACCTCGGCCCAGTCGATGTCCAGCGGGCGGGGTTCCGGGCGCTCCATGTTCTCGACGATGGCTCGGATGGCTTCAACCCGGGTTTCGTGATCCGGGTGGGTCGACATCCAGGCCAGGCCAGGGGGGATGTCGCCGTATTCCCTTTGGAGCAGCAGGAAGAAGTCGGCCAGGGCCTCCGGGTCCAGGCCCGCCCGCAGCATCGCCTTCGTGCCGAGGACGTCGGCCTCGGTCTCATTGGACTGGCCGTACTGATTGGCCGTTGCCTGCTTCATCACGTCGCCCGCGAGGCCGATGATGCCGCCGCTGTCGCCGAGGATCAGGCGCAGGCCCGCGAAGAGGCCGATCTCGTTCGCGACTCGCTTCAGGCCGTGGCGCTGGAGGACGTGGGCCATCTCGTGGCCGATGACGCCTGCGACCATGTCAGGGGAGTCTGCGTCCTCGATCAGGCCGGTGAAGACGGTGATGTAGCCGCCCGGGAGGGCGAAGGCATTGACCTGCTCGCTCTTCACGATGCGGACCTGCCACTCCACCTTGTCGGAGGGGACATCCGTGCCCTTGAAGTGTTCAGAGAGGCGGTCGACCATGGCTTGGATGGCATCCACAAGGACCTCATCCTCGAGGATTTCGCCCACCTCCATCGTGTCCTGTGCCTGTTCGCCCAGGCTCTCGTCGACGCTGTAGGGGAGGCTCGCGACGGTCTGGTCCACCGTGTTGCGGTAGCAGCCAGGGACGCTGAAGAGGCCCCAGCTGAGGAGACCGAAAAAGGCGAAACAGCCCACGAACTGCGAGCCTCGCCAGCTTGTCGGAAGGCCGTCAAGCTTGGCAAGCTGCTGGTCCAGGTCGTTGCCAGCCGCGCCTTCGACCTCGCGCAGGAAGCCGGGGTCGGCGGAGCCGACCGTCGCCCCCTTGCCGATGATGAGGAGCGCCTGGTCCGCGTCGTCGCGCTTGACCTTCGACTTGTGCCAGAGGATCCGGGGGCCGCCCTCGACTTGGAGGCCCTCGGCCCCGAGGTGAATCGTGACCTCACGGCGTTGGCCTCCCTCTACGAGGAAGCCACGAGTGGTCGAAAAGGTCTGGAACTCGTCCTGCATAGGTTGGCTCTGGTTTCGGAGGAGGCACACTGGGGGCATGCGCAGCCACCCAGCAATCGGATCCGTTCTCCTCGTCCTGATTTTCGTCGGGGTTGGCGTCGGATGCAAAGGGGAACAGGCGGTAACGTCGAACGGCGCGAAGCGGCCCAACCTCCTGCTGCTCGTTTCGGATGACCAGGGGACGGCGCTCGGCTGCTATCCGGCAGGCTGGGGTGAGGGCAGCGTCCAGACGCCGCGGCTCGACGCGCTGGCCGCGGAGGGGACGCGATTCACGCGGGCCTACGCTCCTTCGGCCGTCTGTACGCCCTCGCGGTCGTCGATTTACACGGGCCTCATGCCCGCTCACCACGGGGCGACCGGGTTTCAGGCGATCCAGCCCGACGTGAAGGTGTGGGGGACCTACTTCGCCGAGGCCGGCTACCGAACCGGCGTGATCGGCAAGCTGGGGGCCAAGCCGGTCAAGGGCTTCCCCTTTGACTTTATCTCGCGCTCGGACAAGAACGACGAGGGCGCGCGGAGCCTGCAGTGGCACGTGCAGGAGCTGGACGCCTTCCTCGCAGCGGACGACGGGCGACCCTGGGTGCTTGTCGTCAACTTCCGTGACAGCCACTGGCCCTTTCCCACGGACGGTGCGCCGCTCGACGGTGAAGCGGTCGAGCCCCATGACCCGGCCTCGGTGCGCGTGCCGGCCACGCTCATCGACGCTCCGGCCGTGCGCGCTGAGATCGCCCGGTTTTACGACGGGCTCCGCCGCATGGACGCGACCGTCGGGGGACTCGTTGACCGTCTGGAGAGCCGCGGCCTCCGCGACTCGACGATCGGCCTCTTCACCAGCGACAACGGCCCGCCGTTCCCCTTCGCCAAGACCACGCTCTACGAGGCCGGCATTCATATGCCGCTGATCGCCTGGGGGCCCGGCGTGACCGCTGGATCCACGCGTGACGAGTTCATCTCGCTGGTCGATCTCCTGCCGACCTGCCTGACCATGGGCGGCGCGGCCCCCGCGGGCGCCGCGTTGGACGGCCGCTCATTCGCTCACCTCTTCGGGCTGGGCGCCGCCCCTGCAGAAGCCTGGCGCACGGCGCTCTACGCGACCCATGACGGCCACCGCGTCGAGCCGGACATCCCCTCGCGCTCCGTGCGCTTTGGGGACTGGAAGTACATCCGTACCTGGTCAGAGGGGCTCCGCTTCGAGAACTTCGTGATGCGGACGTCCGACGCCTGGCGGGCCATGACTGCGGCTGCGGATGCTGGCGACACCGAGCTGGTGGAGCGCATGACGCGCTTCGTCCTGCGTCCTACCGAAGAGCTGTTCGACCTCTCGGTCGATCCACTCGAAATGAACAACCTCATAGCAGACGAGGCCCACAGCGCCGCACTCCGTCGCGCCCGGGAGCTCGTCAAGGCCACACCGCTATTGGTGCAGCCTGCGGACGACTGAGAAAGCCTCAGTCCTTTTTGCGCGTCGCTGCGAGCGTCCGTAGCGCATACGACGTCGCGAGCAGCGGATTGCCTTCCCACCAGCGCGGCGCGTTCTGGTTCACCCAGCTTCCGTCCTTCGCCTGCATCGACGTGATTCGACCGGCCAGTTCCGCTCGCCAGTCGTGCTCGACGCCTTCGCCATCCGTGATGGTGTCGACGCCGAAGATGTCGAGGGCCTTGCCCATCGTGTGGAAGTAATAGAAGAGGCCCTGGTAGGGGGCGACTGGGCCGGCGGACGCCGGGAAGCCTGGGTTCACGTCCAGGGTGTAGTTGTCGGAGAGCCACTTCCAGCAGGCCGCGACGCGCGGGTCGTCCTTGGTCAGACCAGCGAACACGAAGCCCTTGAGGAGCGCGTAGCTCATCGAGCCGTAGGAGCGCGGGATCTTGGAGCCGTCGCCGAGCTCGATGTAGCCCGCCTTGGACTCGTCGGGCTGGTAGTAGCCGCCGCCGTCGTCACCCGCCTTGATGACGATGCCGTCGCGTGTCACCGAGACGTCGTTGGACTCAGAGCGGTTCTGGCAGCGCTCCAAGTACTTGAGCGCGTTCTGGATGGACTTCGAATCGCTCGTTTCACCGGCGGCGACGAGGGCCTCGAGTGCCATCTGGAGGTTGGAGAGGTCGGGGCGCTCGTCGCTGCCGTAGCCGATGCCACCGTAGTAGAGGTCACCTTCCGAGTAGCCCTCGCCCTCATCCGTT
>JBLIHL010000328.1:0-7017 GCA_047635895.1 Paracoccaceae bacterium
CGCATCCGCGACAAACGCAACGACGAGCGTGATCCCCGCGAGGAGCCCGAAGTCTCTAATGGTGGGGATCGCGGACGTCAGAAGCTGACCGAACGCCGCCGTCAGCGTCAGCGTGGTCATCGTGAGCGCGGGCAGCGCCCCAAGGATGGCGGCGCGCGCGGCCGAGACCGCGGTGGCGCAGGACTCGCGCGTTCGCTCCCATCGGGCCAGCACGTGAATCGTGTCGTCCGTTGCGATCCCGAGCGACAGCGTCAACGCGGTCAGCGTGGACACATCGACGTGACCACCGGTGAGCGCAAGGCCTGAAGCCGAGACCGCCAAAGGGAGCAGGTTAGGCACGACGCTCGCGAGACCGAGCCGCCAGGACCGGAACGAAACGGCGAGCGTGATGAGAATCAAGACCGCGGCCAGCGCGAGGCTCCAGGCCAGGTCGCGCGTTACGTCATCGACCGTCTCGAGGTAGGCAATGTGGTCACCGACCAGCTCGATCTCAACGTTCGGGCCGGCGATCCGGGCGAGCTGCTCTCGCGTGCGTTCGAACGCCGGAATGAGCACTGCGCTGCCAGAGTCCGGCACCCGTGCATGCACCAGGGCCCGCCTTGCCTCCAGGTCAATGAACGGCGTGCGCCAACGCTCGGGCACCAGCCGCAGAGCGTCCCAGCGAACTGCCGGACCCATGGCGCGCAGGATCCCTGCGGGCCCCACAACGCCGGAGAACAGCGGCTCCGCACTGAGTGCCTGCTCCACCTGAAAGACGATCGCCGCCACCTCGTCACCGCCGACGGATTCGTCCCAGTCGAGCCTCACCTGGAGCGGAAACACACCGCCCATCTCCGCATCGACGCGCTCCAGCGTTCGAGCCGCCTCGCTCCCCTCCGCGAGATCGCTCATCACCCGTCGATCCGCCTTCAGCCCCGATGCCACCAGCACCGCCGCCACCGTGGCCACAAGACCCGCGACCGCCACGACGCGCGGCTTGCGCAGCGACAGGTCCACCAGCGTCCGTACGCCGCTCGATCCAGCCTCACCGTCGAACCTCGGAGGCCTGACGACCTCCAGCTTGGACCCGAGTGGCGTTCGCGCCAGCAGCGGCGTGATGAGGATGACCGCGACGAAGGTGATCGCCGTCGCCAGGGCACACGACAGGCCAAACTCCACCACGAGCGAGTGACCCGCAAGACTGAGCGACGCAAACCCAATCGCCGTCGTGAGGGACGTCAAGGCACACGGCCAGACGAGCTCCCCTATCGCAAAAGAAGCCGCGGTCGCCCCGTCGATGGCGACACCGTCACGGCGCGCTTTCACCATCGCGACCACGAGATGTAGCGAATCGGCGAACCCTATCGTGAGCACGAGCAACGGCAGGACGATCGTCGTGAACCCGTCGGCTCCGAGGCCCACCAAGCGCGCCAGCCCCACCGATAGGACCACGCCGAAGATGGGCGGCAGTCCGGCCAGGAACGTCGCGCGCACGTTGCGGAACGCGGCCGAGGCGATGAGGAACCCAAGGAGTGCCCCAATGCCCATGAAGCGCCAGCGTTCGCTCTCGAACGCCGTCCCCTGGGCCTCGACGATGGCTCCCTGACCACTGATACCGACTTCCAGGGCCGTGCCCTCAAGCGCCGCGACCGCGGCCGCCTTGGTGTCTGCTCGCCAGTCCCAATCAGGCGTTGTGAGCGCATTGGCCCAAGTGGACTCATCTTCCTCGAGCGACAACGGAAGTAGCAGGCCCGCCGGGCCCACGAGCGTACCGCCCACGAGCTCATCCCGTGCCGCCTCCGCCAGTGATGCGCGACCCAGCCCCGGGAGGTCCCACGGCGCCGACACGTCGGCGATCCACGGAAGCGCCTCCACCCGCTCGACTGCCGCGCGAACCGCTGCTTCCTCAGCGGCTCCCGTAACGTCCCCGAAGATCGCCAGGAACCCTGCGTCCCAGTCGAGATCAAATTCCTCGCGCGTCGCTTGGGCCTGGGTCCAGCTCCTGTCGTCCTGGAGTCGGTCCCCCGGCGGCTCTCGTACGAGCCCGAGGATGGCGAGCCCAAACAGCACGGCCAGGATGCCGCCGCCCCACCAAGGGTGCTCGGCAAGCCCTACCGCGGCCCGCGGTAGAAAGTTGGATCGGCCTGGAAGCGTCACAGAAGCTCACGGACCGAGTCGACCACTTCGTCCACGAGTCGCACGGGACCGGACTCCCCTGGCTGGGCAAGGGCCCAAGCCGACGTGTTCGCGCTGCGCCGAAGCACGAGCCGCAAGCCCTCCGAGAGCTCGCCGCGCGACCGCATGTATGCCGGCAGCGCGAGATCGAACGACGCCACGTCACCGATCACGAGATCAGGTCGAACGTCCTCCAGAATGGCCCTGTAGTGCGGCCGGTCCATATGCACCCTTCGCCCGGCCACGGATACCAGCGGCTCGTCGTCGCGAATCCACCACTTGCGAGCGTTGCCAATCACCCGCACACCGGCGCCCTCGAGAATCCCGGCGTCGCCGAGCATGGTCGCGAGTTTGTTCTGGCTCGAGTTCGAAACGAAGGCGATCTCGTGGCCGCGCAGGAGCAGCTCCCGCACGACGTCGGCCGCCCCGTCCACGAGGCGATGGTCGTGCGCGTCCAGGTACTCGGTCATCGCAGGTTGGAACTGATCCGACGCATACGCTTCGATGCTGTCGTGCCCAGCTCCACGGATTCGCGACCGCCAGAGATCCGCGCGCGGGTGGCTGCCGCCGTTCTCCAACCAGTGAAACACCGAGCCGGTGGACATCAGGAGGTCCTCATCCGCAAACCCCGTGATCCGACCGTCCGGGGCCCAGCCGTTCGATGCCGGCTGGGCGAGAGCCGCCGCAAAGAAGGCGTCAAAGTCCCGCAGCGCCTCTTCGGGCGTGGCGCCAATCAGCGGCGCCGTCACGCGCGCCAGCCAGGACTGGATGAAGCGTGCCTCTCCCGCCTGATCCGTCCAGACGCCGTCGAAATCGGTCAGAATCCGCATGCTGGCACCTTCGCCGGGGACAAGCCTTTGGACGCTACTTGATGGCCAGCACGATGCCGAATGCATCGAGCTGCTGCGCTTCTCTCGTCAGATCCGCGGACGTCAACGGGTGCTGCGTCATCCACTCATCTGGAAACGAAAGGTGAAACCGTGAACCGGACGCGCGGAGCAGGAGCGGTGGGAGCGAGCGGTTGGTCCGATCGCGTCGGAGCCGAAGCGCTATGCGCAGAAGCGGCAGCAAACAGCGAAGCGCGTGCAGCCGGTCCCGCGGCTGACCCGCCAGGAGTTCAGGCCGGAGCCGCCTCCGCTGGCCGCGAATTAGGACGGCCAGCTGCTGGCGATCCTGGCGCGAGAAGCCGGCGAGGTCGGCGTTCTCCGCCAGGTAAGCGCCGTGCTTGTGGTACCCCGCGTGACTCACGACGAGCCCCATGGTGTGCATGAAGGCGGCGAGGCCCAGCAGCTTGCGATCGTGGGGCTGAAGCCCGAGCGAAACCGCCACCTGGTCGAAGAGTTCCTCCGCTGTCTCGCGGCAGCGCACTCCGTGCCCAGTATCGAGGCCCATCCGCTCCATGAAGGCGCGCGCACTCGTCTCGCGAACGTCTTCGTGGTGAATTCGCCCGAGGTGATCGTGAAGGACCCCCTCACGCAGCGCCCCGGACGACGGCGTCATGGTCTCGATGCGGAGGCTCTTGAAGACAGCGCGAAGGACCGCGACCCCACCCGCCAGCACGTGGCGGCGGTCAGGGCGCATCCCGATGAGTTCAAGGCCGTCGCACAGCTCCGTCTCGATGAGACGGGCCTTCAGCTTCTTCAGGCTGCTCCTCGTGATCTCGCCGCCCGTGAGGCCCAGGCCTTCAAGGATCGCTCCGACGGCACGAATCGTTCCGCTGGAGCCGACGGCGTGCTCCCAATGGTCCGAGCTATAGATCTGCGCAATCGGCTCGAGCTCCATCCGCGCGGCCAACTCGGCTTGGGAAAACGCCTCGGACGTCATACGCCCACCCGGGAAGAAGCGCTTGCTCCAGGTCACGCAGCCCATCGTCAGGCTGTCGCCGCTGTGGCACTGAAAGCGCGTACCGATCATGCACTCGGTGCTGCCGCCGCCAATGTCGACCACGAGGCGACGCTCGTCGCCATCTCCCAGGTTCTGTGCGACGCCGAGGTAGACCAGTCGAGCCTCTTCGCGGCCGGGCAGGACCTCGATCTGGGCACCGAGCGCCTCAGACGCGAGCCGCAGGAAGACGCCACCGTCGCGTATGCGACGGAACGTGGCGGTACCAACCGCGCGGATTCGATGCTGGGGCACAAACTTGAGTCGCTCACCGAAGCGCTCGAGGGTGTCAAGGGCGCGGGCCTGGACCACCGCGTCGAGCCCACGGCCGACCTGGAGACCCTCGGCCAGCGCCACGCGTTCGCGCAGCTTATCGATAATGTGGGGGCGTCCGTCTATCTCCCGGGCCACCACAAGATGAAACGAGTTCGACCCGAGATCGACCGCGGCGAGGCCCTGTTGGTCGAAATCTGGAGTGCTCAAGGTAAGCCGCTAGGACAGGAGCGAGCGGAGTCGGTCAACGCGCTCAAGGGCAGCGCCGGAGTCTAGCGCGCTGGTGGCTGCGTCGACGCCCTCGGCGATCGTGAGACATCGCCCGGATGCCTTGAGCATGAGCGCTGCGCACAGCAGAGTTGCGTTCCGCGCAGGGCCGGTCTCTCCAGCCAAAACGGCCTTCGTCACGTCGCCCGCTGCCTCGCACAGCACGGGGTTGTCGGAAGCGCCCTGGCCATCCTCGTGGGGGCCAAAGAGCGGCAGCTCTGGGTTTTCAGAGCATTCGAGGCCGAAGTCGGCCGGCTCGACAGTGACGGAAAGCAGATGGTCGCCGTCGATCTCGATGCCACGGGTGCGCTTCACGATGCTCGGAACCACCCCCCCATCGACGCCCTGAAGGGCGACGCCACGACGATGCCCGAGGCCCTTGAGAACCTCCACAGCGGTCCCGAGCACGGGTCCACTCTGGGCGCCGATCAGAATCGCGGCGCCCGAAGGAGCAATCAGTTTCTCAAGGGTCGAAAGCGGCGTCCGGATCACCATGTCCCCGCGCACCTTGCGAAGGGCCAGCATCGGCGGGCACAGCCCCGCCACGGACACCGTTGCGAAGCCGGCCTTCGCCACCCAGTCCTCGGCCTCGCCGGGATCCCAGGTCATGGAAAGCCCGAGAGCCTCCAGAACGTTCGCCGCGGTCAGGCCCCGGCGCGGTGGTACCGCGCGATCGGAGATGATCAGGATGCGCGCGCCGGCGGCGGCGGCCACAAGGCCCGCAGCCACCTCAAGCGGCGGCGTCATCTCATGCCCGTCCTGGGAGGGCGTGACGGCCACAAGACCGTTCATGCCTGCGCACGGAATCCGCGCTTGAGCCCGGGCAGCCATGGCCATGCCCATCAGCTCCTCGGTGGTCACCCCCTTCCAGCGCAAGGTCACGAAGAACGAAGCCACCAGCGCCGCACTTTCCGAGCCATTCAGGATGGCGGTAAATGCGTGGGAGGCTTCCTCTCGACTGAGGTTGCGGACCCGCTTGGGATCCGCCGCGAGGGAGCGCATGAGACGGCGTAGCACCATAGATACGGCGGAGTGTAACCGTCAGGCCTTCGAAATGTAGCGTCGAGCGGATGGAGACTTCCGGTCGACTACTCGAGACGCTGATCGCAGACCTTGCAGAGTTCCATCTTGCGTTCCCGGAAGTCCTGGATCGCCTTGGCACGCTTCTTACCACGCCAGATCTCGGCGAGGGTCTCGTCCTCGAGACTCCCCAGGACCACGCGGCCGTCTACGTCCATGCAGCAGGCCGTCACGCGACCGTCGCACAGGATCGTCGCCTTCTCAAGCTGGGGGCACATCCGCTGGTTCCGGAGGAGCGACTGATCAGAGTCCTCACGGGGACGGACGTAGCGGCGGCTATCGTCCTCGTGGTCGACCGTTTCCAGGAACTCCTCGCCGTATTCCACCGTGCGACTGATCTTGATGGGCTCGACGTCCGTTTCAGCGGACTTCCAGGCATCGTAATCGTTGAAGTAAGAGGGCCGCTTGAGGGTCACCTCGTCAGCGTCGAAGCTCGCCAAGAACTCCTTGACGTTATCCTCGTTGTCCTCGTTGTAGCTGAACATGATCGTCTGCAGCTGGACCCGGGGCTCCCTAGCACCCCGCTCCTTCTTGCGCTCGATCAGTGCCCGGGTGTTCGCCACGACGGTGTCGAAGTCTCCGCGGCGGCGGTAGCGGACGTAATCCTCAGCGTTCGCCCCGTCCAGAGCGATGGAAACCGAAGTCAGCCCGGAATCGATCATCTCGTCGAGGCTCTTGCCGACCATCCGCATTCCGTTCGTACCAAAGTGCGTCTCAACGCCACGGGAGGAGAACTCACGGACGTGATCAAACAGGTCCGGGTGAATCAGCGGATCCCCCATGACGTGGAAGCAGACCGACCGAAGCGCGTGGTTCCCCTTGAGGATCTGCTGGACATGCTCGTCCTTGAGGAAGCGCGTCGAACGCCCGAGCATGTGAGTCGGGCAAAGGGCGCACGCCAGGTTGCAGGCCGTGGTCGATTCGAGGTTCAAAACCCGCGGAAGGCGCCAGCGCACGTAACCCACCAGCAGCGGGCCGGGAAGCGTCGCGTAGAGGGACTTGCGGATGAAGTCCTTTAGGCGGTGGGTGAAACTCATGGAGACGAAGCTGTGCCGGATGGCGCGTGCGTGGCGATGGCTAAGTGAGTTTACCCCGCGATGGGCGGAGATGATGCGACACCGGGCTTTACAGGGGCTTTCTAGTCCGCAGCCAACGAACCGAGGAGTGGTAAACCTGATTCCGCGGGACGCTCCATGAACATTGCGACATGCGCACGCGGTCACAAGGGTACGAGAGAGGGCTCCTACCGATATCGGTAGGAGCCCTCGTGTTCTTGGCTCATTCTCGAATGAAGACCATCAGGGGCGGCTACTTGCCGTCGCCCGTCCCGTCCGCGTCCTCCTCGCCAGCGCCGTCAGCATC
>JBLIHL010000329.1:0-7010 GCA_047635895.1 Paracoccaceae bacterium
GGCTGCGACGACGGGCAGAGCGGCTGCGATGACCAGTCCGTCTTCCTTGGCCAGGAGCGCGACCAGGACGCCGAGAAGTCCGGCTGCCACGCCGAGACCCCTCGCGAGCCAAGGCCTTGCGCCCGCGCCGTGCGAAACCGAGAGCAGAGCCAGTCCGAGCGCGGCCCCGAGGGCGGAGATGAGTGATGTGCGACCCGAAATCCACGCAACGGCGTCGGCGCTGGCCGGGTGAACGGCGAACAGGGCCAGGCCGAACCACGGGAATAGAGGGCCGCCCGCGCGCTCCAGCCGAATCAGCGCCAGCCCAAGGAGGAGCACGACGCTGAGGTGCAGCGCGAGGTTGGTCCAGCGGAAGGCGAGCGGGGCCTCTTTGGCTCGCACGTCCACGCGGCTGGCATCGAGGCGGAGCGCGACGGTCGCAAGGGGCCGATAGTGCCCCGCGTCGCCGAGGTGGTGCCAGTAGTCCCGGTCGAAGGCGGCCCCAAGGGGTAGGGAGCCTTCGACCACGGGATTCCCCACGATCGCCTCGCGGTCGTCGAAGGAGTACCCGGGGCTGGCGGGGATTGCGAGCCACCACGTGATGCCTGCGAACCAGAGGATCGCGACGAGCGCGGCGGCTCTCTTCGGTACGGACGAAATCTCTCCGGGCATGGGGGCACGATCATCGGTGCCGCAGCCGTACGCTAGCCATTGTGATACGGATCTTTCTCATCGCCGCCCTGGTGTACGCCCTGGCGCGTCTTGTGTACGTCCTCGCGCTGGGCGACGTTTTCTTCTACGGAGAGGAGCTTGAGAAGGGAACGGTGGCCCTGATGCTGCTCGACGGCGTCGATGTGCCCTATGCCCGGATGCCGTTCCATCCCTACGAGGGAGGCGGGTTCGTGGCGAGTCACCTCAAGGCGCTCTTCTTTCTTTTGGTGGGCCCCAACGTGCTCGCGCACAAGCTGGCGGCGATCACCTGGGGCCTCGGAATCGTCTTCGCGTCCGTAGGGATCGCCTGGCGCTTCGCCGGAGGGGGGGCCGCCATGCTCGCGGGGTTCCTGATGGCGCTCGGGCCGGCGCACTTCCAAAAGCAGTCGCTGCTGCACCTTGGAATCCACTATGAGGCCCTTCTGTTCATGGGGTTCGTGTTCTGGCTGGGGCTAGCGGTGGCGCGCGTGCCCCGCGGCGAAGCCCCCGCGAAGCTGACGCTCTTCGGCCTGGGGCTCGCGTCTGGGTTCGGGACGTACTTCAGCTACCAGGTGCCGATCGCGGTCCTGAGCGTCATCGTCCTGCTGGCGGCGACAAACTGGCGTCGAATCTTCGCTCCGGCGCTGATCCTCGGCACCCTCATAGGTCTAGTGCCACTAGCGCTGATGTACGCGGCGGTAGGTAGCGAAGTCGTTGATATTCACGGATCCGAGGTCGGTGGTGAGGGTGGTTGGGCGCGACTGTTTGGCGCGCTTCGAGTGGGGCTTACCGATGACCAACTCCTGCCGCTGTTCACCATTTTTAGCGCCTCGCTCGCTGCGGCGAGCGGCCTCCTTTTTGCGCGGCCGCGAGGTGATCGGGCGCTAGCACTCGCACTTTTTGGCGGGTTCGCCGTCCTCTGGGTCACGTTCGCTGGCGCTAGCGGCATGATCCAGGGCGTGACGGAGGGAGCACACTGGGTGCGCTTCATTCGCTTCGCGCCGCTCGTGTGGTCCCTCCTCATGCTGGTGGCGCTCTGCGCCGGGCCAGCGATCTCGGCCCGCGGCGACGAGCGCGGCACGCCCCCTGCGAAAATCGCACGGATCGGCGTCACGCTACTCGTGGCGCTGGGGGCCGTGCACGCCGCTCAGATCATCGACAACGGGAGCCTGGGCCGTGCGCGCGGTAACCTCACGGCGCTGACAACGGTTCACGGCTACGAGCTGCGCGGAGCCTTCGCCAAGATTCTCCCGCGGCTCGAGCGCCCGAATGACTCGGCGGAGGGCTTCGCGGCGGCCGCGGCGCCGCTGTTTGAGCTGGAGGGAGCGTCAGCATCGTTCCTTGCGGCGGAGATCAGCGCGGCAGTGGCCCACGCGGCGCCGGGTTTCAGCGGCGACGCGCTGGGCCAGGCGCTGCGCGAACGTGCAGGGATGGGAGCGGACGGGGTCGAACTAGGCCTTGGGGCGGCCGTCTTCCGTGCGGCCCGCAGCAACGTCCGTGGGGCATTGTCGGACGCTGAACTGACGCCCGCGGCCGCTGAGGCGCTCGGCCGCTACGGCACAGGCTTCCTGAGCCAAGAGCCCTACGTGGCGGGCGAAATCGAGTCGGCGCGCGGGACACCAGGGGAGACCCCATTCCTCCGCGGCCTTGGGTACCGGATTTTTCGCTGCTCGGTCATGCAGCTTTATTGGGGCCCCGGGACCAAGCTGGATCCGCTGGCGCTCCGGGATCGGATCCTCGACGGAGCGGGTGCATTCGGCGCTGAGGCGTCAGAGGTCGCGGCCCTCATGGAGGGGATTCAGTCTGCGGCCCGGGACTATGGATTCCCTGAAGCCATCGCGGTTAAGCTAGTGCCATGAGCGACACCGCACCCAAGGCGCCGAAGAAGCGCGCTGGCAAAGCAGACCCGCCCCGGTTCGACCAGAGCCTGGGCCGTCTCGAAGAGATCGTCGGAGAGCTGGAGCAGGGCGGTCTCGGCCTCGAAGACTCGCTGGAGCAGTACAAGGAGGGCGTGGCTCTGCTGAAGGGCTGCCGCGAGCAGCTTTCGGGCTTCCGTGCCCAGGTTGAGGAGCTGACCGCCGATGGTTCGCGGCCCTACGCAGGGGACCCCGATGCGTCCGCGGCCAGGCCCGGCGCTGCCGGCGTGGCTTCCGATCCAGACGCGCCGTTCTGATTTCCGTGGTGGTGTGCACATCGCTGGAAGAGGCCCGCGCGTGGCTTGAGTCGTCACGCCTGTGGAGCGAATCCGTTCTCGAGCGGTTCACTCGGGAGGCGGACCTCGGTCCTCCGGAGATCGCCGAGGCGGTGCGCTATGCGCTTCTCGGCGGCGGCAAACGCATCCGGCCGGCGCTGGCCAAGCTGGCAGGTGACTCGCTGAGTCGCTCCCCGGCTAGCTCGCAGCATGGATCGCTGGGCGCGGAGCCTGCGGACCCTGCAACCGTTCGTGCCATCGAGGCCGCGGCCATTGCCATCGAGTGCGTACACACGTACAGCCTCGTTCACGACGACCTGCCTTGCATGGACGACGATGACCTTCGGCGCGGTCGGCCGACCGTTCACAAGGTCCACGGCGAGGCCACCGCGGTCCTCGCTGGCGACGCGCTCCTCACGCTGGCCTTCGAGACGCTCGCGAGCGGCATGCCCGCGTCGGCGGCGGCGAAGGCCACGCTCGTGCTGGCGAGGGCCGCCGGTCCCGCTGGAATGGTGGGTGGGCAGGCGCTCGATCTCGCCAGTGAGGGGTCCAATCTGGGCGCCGCAGCTATCCGCGTCATTCACCAGCTCAAGACGGCCCGGCTACTCGCGGCGGCCGCTGAGCTTGGGGCCTTGGCCGCAGGGGCCGATGCCGCGCACTGTGCTTTGGCGGCCCGGTACGGAGAGGCGGTCGGGCTTACTTTTCAAGCGGTGGACGACGTGCTCGACGTCACGGGTGACGCGGCGACCCTGGGGAAGACGCCGGGGAAGGATCAGGAGGCGCAGAAAGGCACGTTGGTGGCTGCGCTGGGCCTCGAGGGGGCTCGCCAGGAGGCCGCGCGGCATGCGACGGCGGGCCGGGAGCTCGCTGCGGCGGCCGGTTTCGGCACCGTGGGACAGGGACTTGTTGACCTTTTGGCTGCTCGGACAGCGTGACTTCTCGCCTCACCTGCACACTCGCGTGACCCACTCGAGGGCGACCGACCGGATATAGAGGCGGATAGGGGTGCTTAGGGGGTGGCGATAGGCCTAACCTGAAGGGTATGCCCGTGCGGCACCAGTGAACGACTCATGGCGAACCAGAACGAATCAGACTCGAGCGCTCCCCAGACCCCTGACCTGGGTGAAGCGGCTTCATCAGGGACAGCAAGCACCGAGGCCCACGGCATCGCGGCGAAGGGCTCCGTTCTCGCCAGGGTGAACAGTCCGGCCGACGTCAAGGAGCTGTCTTCGGCCGAGCTGCCGCTGCTCTGTCGCGACGTCCGGGACTTCCTGCTGGACACCGTTCAGCGGACAGGAGGGCACCTCGGCTCGAACCTCGGCGTCGTGGAGATGACCGTGGCACTGCACCGTGTGTTCGACTTCCGGCGCGACCGCCTCGTGTGGGACGTGTCGCACCAAGCCTACCCGCACAAGGTCCTCACCGGCCGCAAGGATCGCTTCGACACCCTGCGCCGCACGGACGGTCTCTGCGGCTTTACGCATCCAGACGAGTCGCCCTACGACCTCTTTCACACAGGGCACGCCGGAACCAGCGTCAGCCTTGGGCTCGGCCTCGCCATGGGCATGGCCCACGAGGAGAATCCGCCGCACGCGGTCAGCGTCATTGGCGATGCGTCCCTCGGCGCGGGTGTCGCTTTCGAGGCGCTCAATCACGCGGGAGCTACGCGCCAGAAGCTCCTGGTGATCCTGAACGACAACGAGTGGTCGATCTCCAAGTCGGTGGGCTCGCTCTCCAAGTATCTGACCAAAATCCGCGGCAGCCGCCTCGTGCAGCGTGCGGGCCAGGAGACGAAGAGTCTCGTCCAGGCGATTCCTCTGATCGGACCCCGGGTCGACCGTGCATTGGACGACGTCGGGGAGGTCCTGCGCCACGTCTTCGTGCCGGGACACGTCTTCGAGGAGCTCGGCGTCCGCTACGTGGGGCCGGTGGATGGGCACGACGTCGAAGGCATGGTGAAGACGCTTGAGCGGATTCGCGAGCTGGACGGCGTCGTCATGCTTCACGTGCTGACGGAGAAGGGCAAGGGCCACCCCGATGGCCCCAACCACCCCGAGCGCGTTCACGCGGTCAAGGCGGCGCCCAAGAAGAGCTCCGTGGGCAAGCTGGAGCCGCCATCCCCCGCGGCTACGGATGAGCCGAAGCCCGTGGCGTTCACCCGCGCGTTCTCTAACGCACTGATCGACGCGGCCTCACGCGACGTGCGGGTCCACGCCATCACGGCAGGGATGCCCTCTGGTACGGGCATGGACCTCTTCGCTGCGCAGCACCCTTCGCGTTTCCACGACGTGGGGATCTGTGAGCAGCACGGTCTCGCGATGGCGGCCGGCATGGCCAAAGTGGGCATGCGCCCGGTTTGCGCCATCTACTCGACGTTCCTCCAGCGGGGCTACGACCAGGTGTTCCAGGAGATCGCGCTTCAGGATCTCCCCGTGGTCCTGGCTCTCGACCGCGCCGGCCCGGTGGGCCAGGACGGCCCCACGCACAACGGCGTTTTCGATATCGCCTTCCTGCGCACGCTCCCCAACTTCATATTGGCGGCACCGCGCGACGCGACGGACGTCGAGCGCATGCTCCAGCTGGCGCTCAAGCTCGACCATCCGTGTGCGCTGCGTTTCCCGAGGGGGAACGCTCCCCTCCGCGAAGAGGTGCACGCCTCGGAGCGCGAAGAGATGCGCATCGGCAAGGCCGAGGTCCTGCGCGATGGCACCCTGGGCGGCGTCTGCATCTGGGCCTATGGATCGATGACCGAGACGGCCCTGCGCGTCGCGGCGACGCTCCAGCAAGAGGGCGCCCAGGCGGTGGGCGTGGTCGATGCTCGGTTCTGCAAGCCGCTCGACGAAGAGCTCCTCGCGAAGCATCTCCGGCGCTTCAAAGCCATCATTACGCTCGAGGATCACCAGCGCGCTGGCGGCTTCGGCTCGGCGGTGCTAGAGGCGGCTTCCCGCGCCCCCCAGCAAGGAGACGTGCGTCACGCGTCCGTCAAGCTGCTGGGCATCCCGGACCGCTTCGTCGATCACATGACGACGCGTGAGGAGCAGCTGGCCTCGGTGGGTCTTGACCCTTCGGGCGTCGAGCGCACGGTTCGGCAGTTCCAGAGCGGCCAGTCCGCAGCGGAGCTTCGTTGAGGGACAATCTGGGGCTAGAGCCCGACGCCTCCGGTGCTCCGGGCGACGCGACGCCGCCCGGTACGTATCTTTGGTCTCCGGAGAGCGGGCGGGTGGGAAACGTCCTGCTGCTCGCCGATGGGGACAAGCCGTTGGTGGCGGAGAACCTGGGCGCCGTGAAGGAACTGCTGGCCGCATCCTGCGACCACGTCGAGGTTCGGCCGAACGTGCGCGAGATTCAGTTCGATGGCTCTTTCGAGCTGGACCGGAATCCCGACCTGGTGGTGGTGCTCGGCGGCGACGGCAGCGTGTTGACCGCGTGCAGGCTCTTTCAGAACAAGCCCGTGGCGACCATCGGCATCAACTACGGCCGCGTGGGCTTCCTCGCCTCGCTGGAGAGTTCGTCGTGGCGCGAGGGGCTGACCGAGGTCCTGGAAGGTCGGGCGCTTGTGGAGTCTCGGATGCGGCTCAAGGCGACCGTGATCTTTGCGGACGGCAGCAAGGGCGCGTCAGCCATTGCGATGAACGACGTCGTGATCTCCCGCGGGGGGACGCCGTCGATGGCGAAGTTCGAGCTTGTCTCGGCGGGCCGGACCGTCACGAGCTACCGCGCGGATGGTCTTATCTTTGCCACGCCCAGCGGCTCGACGGCCTATTCACTGGCCGCGGGAGGGCCGATCCTGGACCCGGCGCTGCGCGCGATCGTGCTAACACCGATCTCGGCCCATGCGCTCTCGCACCGACCACTAGTCCTGGGATCCCGTGCCCGCCTCGAGGCCCGGGTGGTGGACACGGCGGGGTCCGTGACGCTGGACATCGACGGCCGACTGGTCTGCGAGCTTCAGGAGGGGGGTACGGTGCGCCTGGAGGCGTGCGATGATCCATACCCGCTGCTGACGACGCGCTCGTTCGATCCATGGCAGCGCCTTCGGGATAGGCTGGGCTGGGCCGGACACTTCGACGGCGAGTAGTAGTAGTAGTTCCCGCAGTACCGTTCCGGAACCAAAGCTGCGGGAATGAATTGGAAACATCCAAGTGCATCC
>JBLIHL010000330.1:0-7007 GCA_047635895.1 Paracoccaceae bacterium
TCGGAAACCCCCTCGGCGACCCGGGCGTGCGGCACAACCTCTACGACGCCCACGAGCCCGACGAGTCGAAGTTCCCGGAGGGGATCATCGATACCTGGGTCAACATCTCAGCCCATGATGACTTCATCTGTCACGACTCGGACATCGCCGATGACTTCCGCGAAATGAGGCGACGTGACCACGTCCGACGGATCATCGACAGGGACAAGATCTACACGTTCTGGGAGGGGTCGGGCGGGGCGAATCCACACAAGCTCTACGCCTACCTGAACCATCCGGATGTCGGCGCCGAGATCGCTCGCTGGATCGGCGCTTGAGGTACCGATCAGCCTTTATCACCGGGGCGACCTCGGGCCTCGGTCGTGCCATTGCGCTCGAGCTTGGACGTCGCGGCACATTCATCCACGCCCTCGGTCGCCGCGAGGACCGTCTTCTGGATCTGATAGCCGAGCTCCAGCGTGGAGACCAGAATGGCGGCATGCACCACGTCGTTGACGTGACCGATCCCGAGGCCCTGCGGACGGCCATACTGCGTGCGGACGGCGGCGAAGGCGGTCCGCTCGACCTGGTCATCGCCAACGCGGGCATCGCAGAGAACGGCATCGAGGCAAAGGACGCGGCGGATGCGGCTCGCCAGGTCCTGGCGGTCAACGCCGTGGCCGCTGCGGCCACGCTGGAGTTCGGCAAGGCGCTGATGCTGCCGCGCGGCAAAGGGCAGCTCTGCGCCATCTCTAGCCTGGCAGGGATCCGTGGGCTCCCCGGCGCGCCGGCTTACTGCGCCAGCAAGGCGGCGCTTTCGACCTACGTGGAAGCACTGCGGTTCGAGCTCCGGGGAACGGGCCTCCGCATCACCGACGTTCAGCCGGGCTTCGTGAAGACCGCGATGACCGATCGAAATCGCTTCTCCATGCCCTTCCTACTAGAGCTGGATGATGCCGCTGCGCGGACGGTAAAAGCCCTTCTGCGCAAGAGGCCGCCGGGGACACTGCGTTACCCCAGGCGTCTCGCGTGGCCGCTACAGGTCGCGGCGAAGGCGCTTCCTGGGTGGGCGTGGCAGCGACTCTTCGCTCAGTAGGAGGGGGCGGGGTACCGTACCTCCAAGGGGTCACGGACAGCCAGAAGTGGCCTGAACTGAGGCAAGGTGCATCGGATTGGGCCACCCCCAAAGGGGAATCGGGCGACGGGTTTCCCCCTACGGCCATCGGGCGTCGATAGCGGTCCCAGGCCAGAGAGCTCGGCTCGCCCCGCCCTGCTAGGTTCGCCAGGCCTTGAACCCCTCCGGTCACCCGCCCCCATGCGACCCGCTACGCACAACGCCGATCAAACCCCACGCTACGTCTCGCTCCTCGCGGCGGCCCCTGCGGCCCTCGCTGTGAGCGCTGCGGCTGCCATGGAGCTCCCTGCCCCCCTGGTGGCGGCTTCCGCGCTGGTGATCGGTGCACTGACCCATTACGCGTTCCGCCGCTGGTACTTCGACCCGAAGTTCTTGGCCACCCAACGCCGGGCGCTCATCGCCGAGTCCACGTCGCTCGGCGTGGTAATGACGGATCGAGAAGGCCGTTTTCAGTGGCTGAACGAGGGCTTCACTCAGATCTCCGGATACACGCTCGACGAACTCATCGGAACCAAGCACGGCGCCACGCTGAAGTCCAGCAAGAGCGACCCTGAAGTGGTCCGCGCCATCCGGGAAGCCGTCAAGGCTGGCCGCGGCTTCAACGGTGAGCTCTGGAAGCGCGCCAAGTGCGGACGGGACTATATCGCCTCCATCGAGCTCCGTCCGCTCCAGGACCCCCACGGTGAGGTTGTCGGCTTCGTCTCCCTCGAGATGGACGTGACCGAGCAACGGCGCATCGAGCGCGAACTCGCGGTCAACGAGGGGCGGATGCGTGACCTGGTGGAGGAGACGAGCATGGTCCTCTGGGAATACGACCCCAACGAGCATGTCTTCCTTTACGTATCTCCACAGGCCGAGCAATTCGGCTATCCGATGGAGCGTTGGTACGAACCTGGCTTCTTCGCGAAGACGCTCCACCCCGATGATCGCGAAGAGACCATGGCCGCCTGCGAAGCCTCCACCCTCCGAAACGAGGACCACGAGCTGAAGTACCGACTGCTATGCGCAGACGGTGAGGCTCTCTGGATGCGCGACCTCGTGCGAGTCATGATTCAGCCAGACGGGTCCGCGCTCCTGCGCGGCGTGCTGATCGACATCACGCAGCAGAAAGAATCCGAACTCCAGCTCGCCAAGCTCTCGGAGGCCGTGCGGGTGGAAGCCGAGCGCTCCGAACTTGCGTTCGAAGGAGCGAGTCTCGGCCGCTGGGACTGGCACCCCGGAACCAACCAACTCGTCGTCAACGCATGCTGGGCGGAGATGGTCGGGTATCGCCTCGACGAGCTCTCCGGTACGACGTCGGACTGGGCGGACCTCCTCCATCCCGAGGATCAGCAAGCGACGGAGCAAGCGCTGAACGCGCACTTCGCCGACGAGACGAACATCTATGAGGCAAGGTTCCGACTCCGCCACAAGGACGGGCACTGGATCTGGGCGCGCGCCCGCGGCACGACCGTTGAAAAGGACGCGAGTGGTGCCCCTGTTCGGATGGTAGGGGTCCAGATGGACCAAACGGAGGACGTGGAGCGCGAGGAAGAGCTGGAGCGACTGCGCTGCGAGGCAGAGACGGCGAACCGATCGAAGAGCGAATTCCTCGCCAACATGAGCCACGAGATCCGCACTCCGCTCACGGCCATACTCGGCTACACCGACCTGCTGCACGACGAAGGTGATCTGAGCCAGGCCCCTGAACGGCGCCTCGAGATGCTCCACACCATTCGCTCCGCCGGTACGCATCTCCTCACGGTCATCAATGACATCCTCGACCTTTCGAAGATCGAGGCGGATCGCCTCTCGATCGAGACCATCGAGACCAACCTCCCTGAACTCATTCAGGAGGTCTCGGAACTCGCACGAAGCCAGGCCGAAGGCAAGGGTGTGGCCCTCATCATCGCTGCGTCCGGGGAGATTCCGAAAAGCGTCCTGCTCGACCCAACGCGGGTCCGCCAGGTCCTCGTCAATCTTCTGGGCAACGCCGCCAAGTTCACGGAGCTTGGCCAGATCACGCTGCGCGTCTCTTGCCCGGGCAAGACCCATCTCCACGTCGAGGTAGAGGACTCAGGGCCTGGCATTGAGCCTGCGGCCCAGAGAGCACTCTTCGAGCCCTTCAGCCAGGCTGACAACACCGTGACAAGGCGCTTCGGAGGAAGCGGGTTGGGGCTGTCGATCTCGAACCGTCTCGCGAAGCTAATGGGAGGCGAAGTGAGGCTCAACTGGAGCACGGCGGGAACCGGATCGTGCTTCTCCCTCCACATTCCCGTGGAGGTTCCGCCCAACACCGCCTGGATCGACACGATCGCGTCGATCGCCACCCCGAACGAACCCAATGACCAAGAGGCGCAGAAGGTTCAGCTCTCGGGCCGCATCCTGCTCGTCGAGGATGGCCCAGTGAACCAAAAGCTGATTGCGGCCATCCTCAAGCGCGCGGGCGCCGAGGTGCTGATCGCCGAGAACGGACAAGTCGCGCTCGATATGCTCGCCTCGACGGCGGCGAAGGGGGTGGCGATCGATCTGGTGCTCAGCGACATGCAGATGCCGGTGATGGATGGCTACACCCTGGCTCGGACGCTTCAGCAACGACTTCCCTCACTGCCGGTCATTGCCTTGACGGCCAATGCCATGTCCGAGGACAAGCAGCGCTGCCTTGACGCTGGGTGCGTCGGGTATGCCAGCAAGCCGATCCAGCGTGAGAAGCTCGTGAAGCTCTGTCAGTACCACCTTACGGGCGGCGATCAGCAGCGGCGCGCGTCCTGAAAGCTCCGGGGCCGTCCAGGACGCGCCCGAGAACGATTCAGGCCGACTCGTCGTCCGAAACGACGTTCTGTAGGCGAGTCAGCGCACGGACGTAGCGGGCGCTCGCCGCCTGGGGAGTGATCTCGAGCAGCGTGGCCACCTCGACGTTGGAGAGCTGCTCAAAGTGACGCAAAACGAGGACCTCACGATCTGTGCCTGACATGGCCTCGAGCGCTTCCTGGACACGCGCATGCTCCTCGCCCGCCACCGCGGCCCGAGAGGGCGATCCGCCGGACTCCGCGAGCCATACGCTGGCCACCGAGAACGAGCTAGCGCCGGGCGCCGACCTCGTGTTCAGAGACACCTCTCGGTCGGCGGCGCGCGCCTCGACACCGAGGTGGCTCCGGTGGAACTGGATGAGCTTCTGCCCCACCAGGAAGCGCACCCACAGAAAGAACGGCATCTTCTCTTCTTCGAGATAGCGGGGAAGCCGCCGGGCGATCTCCACGAAGGTCTCCTGGAGGACGTCAGATGTGTCAAAGCGCCCGTTGAGGCGCGCGTCCATCCGGATCGAGACCATCCGCGACAGGCGGCCGCGATACGACTCCAGCAGCGGCCCAACGGCGGTCATATCACCCGCCCTGGCCTGGTCCAGAGCGGCCCTCAGGCTAGGATCTTCGACTACATCGTCCATCTCTCCCAAGTGTACGGCCACGGAGGCTCATGGCACCGGGGCGGTCTGATAGTCTCCCCTCAAATATGAGCCGCCCCAGCCCGGGGTGCTACGCGTTTTTCCTCGCCCCATCGCCCTGGAGCACCCCCCATGAGGCTCGGAATCCCCGTCGAGACCTACCCGCTGGAGCAGCGCGTCGCCGCGTCGCCAGCGGCCGTCGAGCGCTACATCAAGCTTGGATTCGAGGTCGCAGTCGCCCGCAATGCCGGAGCTGACGCGAGCTTTCCTGACAGCGCCTACGAGGCGGCCGGCGCCACCATCGTCGACCAGGCCCAGGCCTTCGGCGAGGTCGACGTGGTCCTCAAGGTGCGAGCGCCGCGGCTCGACGCAGAAGGCGGCAGCGAGGTCGAACTGATCCGGAAGGGCGCCACGCTCATCTCGTTCGTCGCACCCGCTCAGAACGAAGAGCTCCTGAAGGCTTTTTGCGCCCAGGACCTGACCGTGCTCGCCATGGATCAGGTACCGCGGATCTCGCGGGCCCAGTCCATGGATGCGCTCAGCTCGATGGCGAACATCGCCGGGTACCGCGCGGTCGTCGAGGCCTCGAACGCCTTCGGCAGCTTCTTCACCGGGCAGTTCACGGCCGCGGGCAAGGTGCCGCCGGCGAAGGTCCTCGTGATCGGCGCGGGCGTAGCTGGCCTGGCCGCGATCGGCGCGGCCCGCGGACTTGGCGCGATCATCCGCGCGTTCGATACGCGCGAGTCCGTCAGGGACCAGATCAAGAGCCTCGGGGGCGAGTTCCTCACCGTCGAGATCGAAGAGTCCGGCGACGGTGGCGGCGGCTACGCCAAGACCATGAGCCCCGAGTTCATCGAGGCCGAGATGGCCCTCTTCCGCGAGCAGGCCAAGGACATCGACATCGTCATCACGACGGCGCTGATCCCCGGCAAGAAAGCTCCGCTGCTCTGGACCAAGCGCATGATCGAGATCATGCGCCCCGGCTCGGTCGTGGTCGACCTGGCCGCCGAGAACGGCGGCAACTGCGAGGTCACCGTTCCGGGCGAGAAGGTCATCGTCGACGGCGTGACCGTGATCGGCTACACCGACCTCACGAGCCGCATGGCGAACGTCGCCAGCGACCTGTACGGCACGAACCTGGCGCACCTGCTCAAGGAGCTTGGCGGCTCAGAGGGCTGGAACGTCGATCACGAGAACGAGGTCCTGCGCGGCGCGCTCGTGGCGGAGAAGGGCGAAGTCATGTGGCCCGCGCCGAAGGTGGAGCCCAAAGCGGCCCCCGCCCCGAAGCCTGCGGCCGCTGCACCGAAGCCCGCGGCGCCCGCGAATCAGCCCGTCGCTGCGGCCGCTGGCCCAGGAGCCTCCAAGCCGATATTCAGCCAGAAGGCCATCGCCTTCGGCGCCGCCCTGGCGCTCCTCTGGGTCGTCCTGCGCTTCACGTCCGATGGCTCCGGCTCCACCGCCGCGTCGCAATTCGTCCAGCACCTTACCGTGTTCGTCCTGGCATGCTTCATCGGCTGGCAGGTCATCTGGAGCGTCACGGCCGCGCTGCACACGCCGCTCATGAGCGTGACGAATGCCATCAGCGGCATCATCGTCATCGGTGGCATCCTGATGGGCATGGGATCCGTAGAGAGCGGCACCGCCACGTTCATCGGCGCGCTCGCCGTTCTGTTCGCCACGATCAACATCGTGGGCGGTTTCCAGGTCACGCGGCGCATGCTGCGAATGTTCCACAAGTAGGCCCGGCCTCCCTCATCCCATGGAATACGCACTCATCTCCACCGCCTACCTGACCTCGGCGGTTCTCTTCATCCTGAGCCTGCGAGGTCTCTCCAGCCAGGAATCTGCCCAGCGCGGCAACGCCTACGGCATGATCGGCATGGGGATCGCGGTCTTCGCGACCCTGTCCGCAAGCGGCATGGAGAGCTACTGGCTCATCATCATCGCCTTGGTCATCGGCGCCGTCATCGGCCAACGCATGGCCGGCTCCGTCGCGATGACGGGCATGCCGGAGCTCGTGGCTCTGCTCCACAGCTTCGTCGGTGTCGCGGCCGTGCTCGTTGGCTTCGCTACCTACCTGGACTATTCCCACAGCGGCACAATCTTCGAGATCGAGATTTTCGTCGACGTCTTCATCGGCGCGATCACCGCGGCGGGCTCGGTCGTCGCCTATCTCAAGCTCAAGGGGTCGCTCAGTGGTAAGCCGCTGCTCCTCCCGTCGCGGCACATGCTTAACCTCGGGCTCGTCGGCGGCTGCGTGCTGCTGGCCATCCCGTTCGTGAACGCGGTCGAGCCGGGAACGGGCAGCGTCTTCGCCCTCATCGGCATCACCATCATCGCCCTCGGCCTCGGCGCCCACCTGGTCGCAGCCATCGGCGGCGCAGACATGCCGGTCGTCGTTTCGATGCTGAACAGCTACTCCGGCTGGACCGCCTCGGCCGCCGGATTCATGCTCGGCAAAGAGATCCTGAT
>JBLIHL010000331.1:0-6997 GCA_047635895.1 Paracoccaceae bacterium
CTATCGCGGCGCGCTGGAGCTGGCGAACACCTTCGCGGACGCCTATGCGTCGAGCAGCGGAGATGAGCGTCTGCTGGCGCTGCTGCCTTCGCTCTGCAGCTATCGAGCCATGGTGCGCGGGAAGGTAGCGGCCCTGACCGCAGCAGAGACTGAGCTCCCCAAGGGCAGCCGCGAGGCCGCGCGCCGCTCCGCACTCCGGCATCTCTTCCTGGCCAGCGCCTTTACGATCGAGAGCCAGGGCCCCTGGTGGCTGCTGGTCTGCGGGCCACCTGCAAGCGGGAAGAGCTCGCTCTCCCGGGAGCTCCACGACGCTGCTCAGTGGCCGCACCTCGCGACGGACAGGGTCCGCAAGCAGCTGGCGGGCACTGACCCGACGGAGCACGCTGCGCCCGAAGCCTACAGCGCCGCCTTCTCCGAGCGAACCTACGGAGAGCTCCTGCGGCTGGCTGCGGCGGCGACGGCAGGTGGCGATCTGGGCGTGCTGCTCGACGGCAACTTCCCCACCCCAGGCCATCGCGAGCGCGCAGCGAAGGCTGCGCACTCTGCCGGCGCACGGCTTGCCATTCTCCACGTCGGCCTCGACGCTGAGACCGCGGCCCAGCGTGCGCACCATCGACAGCTGGACGCGACGAACGTCAGCGACGCCGACCCGCTGATCACGCGAGCGCTGCATGCCCAGTACCAGGCCCCGACCTCCGACGAGGCGGGCCACCTGCTGCGGCTGGACGGGACCGCAGACATCGAGTCACTCTGCGTGGACGTGCTAGTGAAGCTACTGGCTGCCCATCCGGCGGGCCATCCGACGGCTCGACAGGAGTGAACGCATCAGGTGGTCAGGCGGGCCCGGCTGGCCGCCGCATCACCCAGGTCGTCATCGTTCGCAGGCTCTGGACGACCGTTGACTTGATCGGGTCCAAGAGCTCACCGCCCAGGCGCTCGGTCGCCTGGAGTAGCTCTTTCTCCGTCACGAGATAGCGCTCGCTCTCGTCCGGTAGCCAGTAGCGCCCGTCGCCGAGGGGATGGACGACGCCCTCGATTCCCACGGAGGACGTCAGGCGCGCAAAGAAGAGGCCGCCTGGCGCCAGAAGGCGCCACGTCTCGTCCAGCATCGACTGGAAGTGTTCGTGGCCGGTGGCGAAGTGGAGAACCGCGTTGGAGAGCACCACGTCGAAGCTCTCCGGCTGAAGGCCTGCGCTTGCCACGGCATCTTCTACAGACGCGAGGACTCGCTTCTCCTTCGGCAGCTCCAATCCAAGCACAACGAGTCGCTCATCCAGCGCCGCAAAGGCCCCTGGGTTCGGATCTAGCGCGGTCACGTCGAACCCGCCGCGCAGGAACCAGGGGAGGTTGCGGCCCCCACCGCAGCCGACGTCCAGGATCCGGGCCCCGGGGCCGATGCGACCCTTGAGGATCTGATCGATCAGATAGACGTCGGTCTGGATGAGGTCTTCGAGGTCCTGGCCCATGGCGTCAAGGTATACAAAAACGGGGCGCCGATGACCTGGTCATCGGCGCCCCCTCGCTGGAAGCTGTCCGCTCCTAGGAGCGTGCTACGCGGATTCAGCTATGCGCGACACGCTCTTAGCGGAAGCTCACGGAGACGGCCGAGGCAAAGTTGCTGGTCGGCATGCCGAGGATGCTGTCGCGGAACCACGCGGTAAAGTGGTAGGTGTCACCGGGCAATGCTTGGACGTTAGTCGTCGGCTGAGGGATCGCCTGGGTGTCGATTGGCAGGATGAACTCACCGGCTGCGCCGGAGTTCAGGATCTGACCCGGACCGACGTAGCGGCCGATGGCGCCGCCGATGCAAAGGACGCCAACGCTGCCACTCGGCTGGGCAATCGAGGCCTGCGTCTCGCTGACCAGGAAGAACCCAAACGTCCCGAGCGGAAGATCGACGCAGTGAAGCGTCAGGTCGTTCTCGCCGGCCACCGGGCTTCCGACGACCTGGAGGTCAGCGGTCGCTCCGGTGGAGTTCGGTACGACTTCGCTGCAGTAGCTCACGCCGACCAGGTCACGCTGGTTCATGTAGACGCGCGTGCCGTTGCAACGGCCTACCACCATGTCCTTGTCGCCATCGTTGTCGATGTCGAAGATAGCCACGTCGTGGACGCCCGAGAGCTGCGGGAGACCGAACGCGCCGTAGTTCGAGCCCGAACGTTCCTCGCGGATCGCCACGCTGCTACCGGCCACGGTGCCGCGGTTGTGGAAGATGTGCATCCGGCGGCTGCAGCCGGAGAGGTCCACGTCCACGTCGCAGATCACGGCATCATCAAAGCCGTCCCCGTCGATGTCGGTGATGTAGTTGTTGCTACCGAAGCCGTCGTCGGTCCCGAAGGTCTGTGCGGGGCCCCAGGAGACGCGCCCGAAGGGATCGTTGCCTTGGTTGAGCAGGTAGCGATCGCTCGAGTCGTCGGAGATGATCATGTCCTTCAGACCATCCGCGTTCAGGTCGCCCACCGCGACGTGATACGGCGCACCGGTGTACGGGGCCTGGAGGAGGTTGAAGAAGCCTTCGTTGCTCGGGTTGTTGTAGGCGATCGACGAGCGCGTGAGTCCACCCGTCTGGCCGGAGCCCGACACGGAGATCACGTCGTTGACGCCGTCACCATTCATGTCCTCGATATGCGCTGAGGTGCCGAATGAGGAGCCGCGCATGGCGGTCGTCATGCGGCTCGAGCTCTCATCCGTGAAGAAGCCGGTACCGTCGTTGATGAGCAGGCGGTCGTTGAGGTCGACCTGTGCCATCTGCTCATAGTGCGAGAAGTACAGGTCCGCGAACCCGTCGCCCGTCACATCGCCGATGGCGACACCACACATGTTCGGGTAGGTACCCCAATCCGGGGTGCGCGCAGATTCGTAAAGGAAACCCTGCCAGACGCCGCCGGACTCACCGAGGTTGATGTAGACACGCGGGTGGCTGAGCTCCTTGGGCTGGCCGACCGTGAAGGTCGTCGCCGTGACGAAGTCGAGCCAGCCGTCATTGTTGACGTCACCCACGACGACATCGCGATCGTTGGTCGGCGTCAGGAATCCTTGATCGCCCGGCACGTCGGAAGCGGCGGCGTACTGCGCCGAGCGATCGACGAGCGTGCCGCCTTCGTTCATGAAGAGCACGTTCGCACGGCGGCCCTGGCTCGTGTACGGCTGCTTGCGAACCGAAAGCAGGTCGATGTACCCGTCCTTATCGAAGTCGCCGAAGGCGTAGTCCTTCTCTTCGACGTCGCTGAGGCCCAGGTTGGAGGCTGCGTTGAGGCGCGCGTTCTCGAGTGAGAACTGGGCCCAGTTGACGCTCTGCGCACTGGCGGAAGCAGCAAGCAGAGTGGCCGAAGCCGCTCCAAGGGTGAGAGGTATCAGTTTCATGAATGAGATGGAGACAGTGAGAGGGGCGCGCCGAGAGGCCGGTGGTCGCTGCCGAATAGGCTAGCGGTTTCGCCTGGCGATCGCAGCGTAGAAGTGTTCGTCGGATTCGAGCCCCTGGGACGCCAGGGAGGATCGAAGTGAGGCAAAAGAGCGCGGCGAGCCATGGAACCAGCGGCTTCCACCCCCGGAGGCTCCCCAGGAGGACCGGAAGGCCGCCTGGACGGGGTTCAATACAAAAAGGATCGCATCCTGCGACACGGAGCCCGCGTCGAGATCGCCCTGGTAAATAACGTGTGCGGCGCCCGTCGCGTCCAGGAGGACGGAGAGCGGAAGAGCCAGGTCCGACCCTGGTCCGGACGGAGGGCTCAGTACGGAAGAAACAATGGTCCTCAGCGCCGCAGCGGAGTTCGCCTCGGCGGGATCCGTCGATTCAATATTCAAGGAAACGCCGAACTCCACCACCTCAACGGGGGTGCTGCCCTCTGAGAGAGCAGCCAGCGCACTCGGAAGCACCGATTCGCAGGTAGGACATTCGCTGGATCGCACGACCAAGAGACGTGCCGCGGGTGCATTTGGTTCCCGCTCATGTGGGACTCCAAGCGCCGTGAGACGCTCCGGCGGCAGCGGCAGTGAAGAACGAAGAACCGTACGGGTGGGGAGCGCGCTTTCCGCGAGCGCACCGCGGTCCGCTGGTGAGATCACAGGACGAGGGGCACCGTCTAGCGCACCCACATCGTCCATTTCGATGAACCTTCCTTCGCGCACGGCAAATCGCCGCTGGCGGGACTCCGGATCAGGCCCGGACTCAGGCACCGGCTGCCCACCGATCCCGACGAGGGTTTGCCCCACCGGAAGGGCCAGCGTCACGCGACGGGACGGAGCGGACAAGTAGCCATCCGTGGCAGGTAGCGCCATGACGCGCGTGCGCCGCTGCCCCGTCTCGCCGTCATCAGCGTCTAGGGCCAGCTCAAGCTCGAGCGTCGTAGCACGATCCAGCCCTGAAACCTCGACGAAGGCTTCGGGGTTGGCCTGGTTCTCGAGATAGCGCAGCGTCACTCCGTTGCGAGAGCGCAGCCATAGATCGACGTCGCCATCCCGGTCCCAGTCGGTCTTGCAAACCACGCGGCCATCCTCGACCTGATCGAACCCGGCGACCGAAGAGGCCTCGACGAACGTACCGTCACGCGCGTTGAGCCACGCAACGTTGCGCTCGTGCCCGCTCCAGGAAACGCCCTCCTCCATCGATCGGCTGATCTCCGCCCACTGATCGAGGTACGCATCTCCTGTTGATTCACTCCTGGCATCGAGCGGCGCCACGCGCCGCCAGAATTCGCTTCACAAGTCCCCTGGCTTCGGCCCCGTCAGGAATCCCGACGGTGACACCAGGTCATCGTGCCCGTCGCCGTTAAGGTCGACGAACGTGGCACCCCAGGCCCAGCGCCCCATGCGGGTGTTCGACTCCTCCGCCACGTCGGTGAAGCCGTCCTCGTCGCGTCGCAGCAGCGTGTTGCCGAGACTCAGCCGCTGGATGCCTTCCCGCTCCGACTCCGGTCGTCCCTCGGCGAACGCCGACTGGAATGCCACGCGGCGCCCCGCGGACGAGAACATGTTCGTCACGTAGAGATCCAGGTCGCCGTCGGCATCGTAGTCGGACCAGGCGGCCCCCATCCCTGCACCGGGATCGGCCGCGCCTAAGGACGCGCTGACCTCGCGGAACTTGCCACCTGCGTACTCGAACAGCTGATTCGAGCCGAAGTCGTTGACCACGTAGAGGTCGTCGTCGCCGTCGAGGTCGAAGTCAATGAAGTGGCCAGCCAGGCTAAAACGCTCGCCGCCTTCGCTGCCCAAACCCAGCGGCCCCGTGACGTCCTGGAACCCCCGCTCGGTGTTGCGGAAGAAGTGATTGGTCGGCCCGTTGCGCGCCTCGTGAAAGGGAATCGGCACGGACTCGCCGTACTGCGAGGTGACGTACCTCGCGCCGAAGAGATCGAGGTCGCCGTCTCCATCGAAGTCAGTGGCAGAGATGCCGTAGAAGGGCGTCTCGTCCGGCGCGACGCACCAGCCGCCAATGGGGAACGCCCCTTGACCGTCGCTGTACTGCACCACGATGACGTGCCCCAGCGCGCTGACCACGTCATCGCGACCGTCGCCGTTGACGTCGATTAGCAGAACGCCCTTGGTGTCATCGAGCCAGGCCACGCCCATAGCCTCGGCCATGTTGCGGACGGTGCCATCTGGCTGCTGAACGAGAAGGAGGTTGGGCAGGCCGCTCGGCATGGCGACATACAGGTCATCCAGGCCGTCGCCGTTCGCGTCCCCCACCGCCAAGCCCTGGTGTCCGAACCAGGACGTCAAGCCGGCGTCGTCCAGGCGCAGCGCCCAACGATCCATCCCGACGCCGAGAAGCTCGGCGACCTCGGGCTCGTTCGCGAAGAGCGCCTTGGTTCGCTCAACGAGGAGCGGCGCGTCGACCCCAATGCGCTCGAGTCGGTCGATCTCCACTTCGCTGGCCGTCAGACCGCCATCCTCTTGCACCACGAAGGAGACCGTGAAGTCCGACACGATCTGCCAGAGGGCGGGAGACTCCCCGTCCTCCAGCTCCAAGCGCACCTCCATGCGAACCACCGGCCGCCGGTCCGGCCCGACAGTGTCTCGACTCACGCTCAGGATCTTGGTGTGGGTGATGATCGAAGAGCTTCCCGCGCGTTCACCCAGCACGGCTGCCCGCCATTCCTTGGCGTCCCCTGGCTCGCAGGACCACTCGTACGGAATTCGAGACACCCTTGCCCCCCGAACCTCCACTGGAACAATGGACTGGGACCCCGGGAGGAACCAGCCTCCCAGCTCGATGTTGGCAGAGCCTGGCGAGGGGTCGGAATCCACCTCCACCAGCGACGGTGCGGCGCCCTTCCCGGCGACCCAGCGCTCCAGCTTCTTCAGCCAGGGCTTGGCCGAGTCCGCGAGCGCCTCGACCCCGTCGAGCGCGCTTGACGTAGGCACCTTCACCTGGGCCGCCGCTTGGCCAAGGGCCTGGGCGGCGCAGAGTGGAGAAATGAGAAGGGCGACAAGCCCGAGAGCCGGTCGCCCTTGCAAGAACATCAGGGGCAAACCGTGACGCGGACGCCGTCGGTCAGGCCCGCGCCCGTCCCGTCCGGGTTCGCCGGGTCGCGGTAGATCCACTGGCAGTGAAGCGAATCGCCGAGCACGAGGCCCGCGCTGCTAATGAACGCCGCGTCGATCGTCCGGGTGAACGAACCATCGCAGGTTGTGCCGGGTGCGCCGGCTCCGCCCGAGGAGATCGGCTCAAGCACCCTGAAGAGCGGCTGACCGATGCAGAGCGTGCCCCCGTAGAGCGGCATATTGCCCGGCGTGAGGCTCCAGACGAAGAGACCCGTCTGGCCGTTGATCACGTCCTGGGCCGTGAGCGTGACCGAGGATCCTCCAGAGATGGACGCGCTGCCCACCCCGTTGATCGACGGAACGCAGCCCGCCGAGTTCAGCTTGCCTGTGCAGTAGTTAGCCACGCCGCAGTCGAGGACCACGAGCCTCAATGGCGTCGGGGCCGCCGGCTCGACGGCTTTCACCGACCAGAAGCCCGCGGGTTGAAGCGTCTCGAGGGCGTTGGCAAACGAGT
>JBLIHL010000332.1:0-6971 GCA_047635895.1 Paracoccaceae bacterium
ACGCCTCTGCGTGGTTCTTCCAGAATCCGGGAGTACGGGCCTCGGCCATCGGCGGCGGCGGCGGCCCCTCGCAGAAGAAGGAGTCCACCTCTCGATCATATGCCTTGAGCAGGGTCGCGCTGGTTGTAACCGCGTCCGCCTCGACCTGCCAGTCGCCGTTGGTTCCCGAGCCCCAGCCTGTCGCGCTGACCTCGATCCGATAGGTGCCCTGCGGGACCTCAAGGGACCAGAGGGATCCGAGGACGAGGACGGAAGGAGGCTGATTGGGGTCGGACCAATCGGTGAACGAATCTGTAAAGAAGCCCGCGTCGAAGGCGGCGTCGAACACTACCCATTCCGCGCCGACCTGCTGGTAGAGGGTCGCGGTCGCGAAAGCGTAGTAAGACCCAGCGCCAGGAGGCGCCGTGCTTGTGATGGTCCACCCGTCACAGTCGCCGGTGGCGACCTCGGCAGCTGAAGTGGCACAGAGCATGAGCGCGGCAAGCGGCGCGACAAGGAAGTGAGCACGTAGGTTCATGTAAGGTGCCCGTGAGTTTCACGAGACGCAGGTTAGAAGGAGGAGCGCCGCGCGGGTTGAATGCGCGGTCATGAGGACGGATTGAAGCCAGGTAAAGGCCCCGAGCAATCTGAGCGTACCCCGCCCATGATGAAGGCCGGCGGTAGAAACGCCGCCGTGCGCGATTCCGGGACTCCCTGGTCCAACAATGGGACTGCCGTCGGCGTCGTCGGGCACCGGGTGACCCCACGGGCTATCGTGGGCGTCGGAGACTCGGTTCCGACGCCCGTGCTTAGCAGCCTGCATCACCGCTACTCGCGAGTGGCGTAGCTCGACTCGTCGTCTGATCCGTGATGAAGGTGCATCCTCACCGCGCCAGGCAGGAGCGTGCCCGAAAATGGCCGAATCCGCGTAGCACGTTCCTGGGCAGCCTCCTTCTCGCTCTAAATCGCGGCGCAGGGCGCTGCGCTGGGGTGCGGGCGGAGTTTTCGGCAAGGGCGGCGGCGACGTGGCGAGCGCGTATCTGCGCGCCGGCTACGGCGCTGCGCCGGCCACGGGATCTTTTGGGCTGTCCGCCAGTCGACACCCACTGCGCCGACACCCACTGCGCCGACACCCACTGCGTCGGTGCCCACGGTCGCTCGAAACTCCCGCGCCCACGACGCTCGCGTTCGTGCGGGCTGCCAGGAATAGCCGAACTCGAAGGCTCCGATGTCAAACTGCGGGCCAAAGGGGTGAATGGAATTCCGTCTGAAGATGCCGTTGTCCCCGTGCACCTCGACTTGACCCCGTCAGCTGCGTTGCGAACTGTCTCCAGATCGGTGATCACGGAGATCATGGGCCAGCGCCCACGTCAGCGCGGGCAGAGCAAGATGTCTCCTGCGAACACCCTCTTCAAGAGATCTGCCCAACGATTAGTTCATCGGCCCGTCGGCTGCTCCTCCGGGCACTCAGAGCTGCCTGCAGCGGTGGCGTCTGCGTCTGCTGCGGAAGGGAGCTACTGGTGCCCCACCCGCCGAGCTCCTTGAAGCCGCCGAAGAGTACGTGGTCATCGAACGGGCCGTTGCTATCGACGTCGATTGGATCGCCGAAGCGGATGATCTCCTCAACGCCGTGACATCTCAGACTCGCCGCATATAGCCTGATCCGGGGAGAATCGGATTCGTCTGCACCCGCGCAGCGGCATCGACGGTTCAGGCGATGCCGCTTGACACTCTGGCATTGCAGCGCGTGGCGCTGGCCGCCGGCGCTGACGGTAAAGGTCTTGCGCGTCTGCCGTAGGCTGCGGATCGGCCCACAGCTTACTGTCCCCGTCGGAACGGTCACCCACTCCCCCCCCTTGCACCGTCAGTCTCAAGGACCGCCCACGCGCCCGTTCCCGCCTGCTCTCCGCGGACCACTTAGTCGATGGCGGAGATGCCCGACGAGGTTACACCTACTTGGCCGCTGTGGTTCACCGAGTTGCTCACGCCCTGCCAGACCTCGGCCATGTTCCGCGGGAGCGTCGAGAGCGTGGCGCGCACGACCAACTGGCCGTCCACGAGGAGGTGGCTAGCAAGGCTCGGAGCCGCGTTCGAGCGGGCGTCCAGCGACTAATGCAGGCCGCTCGCAATGACCTCCAGGTTGCCAAACCCCTGAAGAATGGCATGGGACCACCGGACACCAAGAGTCGATCTTCTTCCGGCCTGGCTCCGTACCAGGTGCTCAGGGAGCGTTCCTGGCCATGCGTCGCCAGGTCAGGGCTCGTGCGCCGGGGCTCGCCGCGACTGTCGTCGACGATTGCAGACTCAGGTCGTAGTGGACGGAGGCGTTGCTGTTGATCTCGACTTCCATTCCTGCGACCGCACCGTACACCTGCGTGTTGCTGTCCAGATGGACTACTCGATCTGGCGCGAAGATCGTCCCCGTGAACTCTACGTTCGAGTTGATCACCACGGGGTCTCCACTCCCGGTGACGTGGAAGGCCGTGTCAGTCGGGAGCCCCGTGGTTGCGCCGACGTTGTTATTGCTGGAGATCTCGAAGCGACCCTCAACGTAGAAGTTGACCGGACCGCCAGAGGTGTCCAGGACCAATTCGCTACTGGAGTCCATCAGGAAGTCGCCGAGTACAACATTGGCTGGCCCCACGACCGTCACCACTCCGTCGCCGGTCGCATGCAGGTGAGCGAACGAGTAGTTGCCGCTGGGAATGGTCGTGTTTCCTGTGGCCACGTCAACTCCCGGCAACCCCGGGTAGCTCGGAGTCGCGATCAACGGCAGTGCCACCACGTCGACAAGGGGAGCCGTGGAGCCGCTGACTACCGCCGTTCCACGCGTCGTGACGGTCGAGTAGGCGCCCGGTGTGCCATCACCTTGAATCGTCGAGTTCGAACTGAGTACGATCGGACCGTTGGACTGTACGACCGAGTCGGCTCCCGCGATGGTCTGTGACCCGAAGCTACCGGTGATCTGCGAGGCGTAGTCAGACACGGATGCGTCGAAGCTGTCGACGCATGCGTTGGAGTCCAGCGTGACCTTATTGAGCCCGAAGACACCGGCATCCCAGGAGGGAAGCCGGAGGACGCCCCGGCGAAGAACTAGCTCCATCGAATACTCGCGGCCCGAGAAGGCAGTCGTCGAGCGCAGCTGCACAAGGTTTGAGTCGAGCGCGGGATCGTCCTCGCCCCACAGATCCGTCACGGTGTAGCGGACACCGTCCAGCTCCCTGGGGTGATCCGCTGCCTCAAAGCCCGGTCGACCGCCGGCGGCGATGAGCGCCGCTGCCTCTCGTAGCGCGGCCTCGTTCACGTAGCCAGCCACCATCTGCCTTCGCAGGCTTCGCTCCTCCGAAGACGCGGAGTGAGTCATGGCCATGAACGCGGTCCCCAGCATGCCGAGGGTCAACGTCGCGATCAGCACGATCACTAGGGCACTGCCGCGTTTCCTACCCGTCACTTGGTCGATGTTTTTCATGGGAGGTTCCATCTACGGGTTCTTCATGCGCACGGTGGCGGACGCGGTCGTCGTGCTGGTGAAGCCCCGAGGCGAGACTCGCTGGACGGAAAGGTGAACCGTCACCTGGTTTCCGTCGCGGCTGATCGTCAGGCCACTTTCGTCGATCAGGCCGTTCCCGTTCTCATCGATTCCATCCATCGTTTCGCCCTCGAGGAGTTCGGGGACGCCGTTGCACAGCACCCTGCGTCGCTCGTCGGCCTGGCCTGGACGTTGAACGAGCACCACGCGGCACTCATCGATTAGCCCGTCACCATCGTTGTCGATGCCGTCTTCGGGGTCACCCAGTGACGGTTCCAGCACGATCTGGATGACCTCCCAGGTGACGCTTCCGTCCGTCAAGTCCACCGCGGTCACCGTCTGGAGATCGAGCTGACTGACCGCCACCGGCGCCGGCGGAAGGCCGACCAGGCTGGAGCGCGAGGCATAGCTCAGCTCCTTTGTAATGATCGAGAGTGCACGGTGTGCCCGCACCTCCAGGTCCAACTGCGCGCTGCCCGAGGTGATGGCACGCTCTCCTGTCGTGGTCGCCAAGAGGAGCGCGCCTCCGCTCATCGCCAGGAGTGCCAGCGACATGACGGTCTCGAGCGCTGAATAGCCGCCCAGGGCCTTGCGGGCGCGGCGGACCTTGATGGGTGCTTTCAAAGGCTGGCTCCAATGCTCTTCAGACGTACACGCTGAATCTTGCCCGAAATCGTCGTCCACTCGACTTCGACGATAACGGGCAGCAAGATAACGTCCGCTGTCACGTCCGCATCGATCGCGTCACCGTCGCCGTTCAGGTCACGCGAAGGTGACCGAAAGTCCGTCTCGCCCGCCAGCTCGGTGAGCACACCGGGGTTCGTTCTCATGCTCGGGAACTGGACGCGGCCCGGCTGGCCGTCGCCATCCACCTCAAGCGGCATGAGTGGCCACACGAGGAAATCGCTTCCCGGAGCTGTCCCAGCTCCGAGGGGGTCGTCTCCCGGGACCGAATTGTAGGTGGCAAAGGCCACCGCGGGCGGAAGGTCGAGGACCGCGTCCAGGACCGAACGCGCCGTCTCGATGGCCACCGCTTGCTCCTGCCGGTCCTGCTGGACCTCGGTAGATGTGAGCAGCGACTTCAGAAAAGCGCCCATCCCTATGACCAGAATAGAGAGCGAGATCAGGAGTTCGATCAGGCCGACCCCGCGCCGTGAAGTGCGAGTCGATCGACGGGGACGGTGCCTGGGGGGAGGCTTCATAGGAGCTCCTTCGATTTATCCACACGAGGATCTTGAGTAGGACTGGAGTCGCGGCCCCAACTTGACCGATGTCGAGGCAGTCCCCCGATCGAGGCTCGACCCCACCGCCCCATGAAGAAGATTTTTCGCATCCAGAAGCTGATCCTCCCGGGGCTCCAGCTTCGAGTGATCCTCGTGCTGGGCTGCTGCGCCCTCCTAGCCGTTCTCCTTCAGACGATCTTACTGTCGTCGACCCTGGCCAAGCTAGCCGGGCGCGCGTCGAGCGACGAGGCGCGGCTCCTAGCCGACATCCCCTCGCTAGTGATCCCCACGCTCTTCGTGACCGCCGCCGTGCTGGTGCCGGGTTTCCTCTTGATCGGTGCGCTCGTTACCTTTCGAATCGCGGGCCCCGCCTACCGATTGGAGCTGTACCTCCGCGAACTGGCCAGAGACGAAGCTCATGGGGAGTGCGCTATACGGAGCGGAGACGAGTTCCAGAGCCTCTGCGACGCCGTCAACCTGGTGGGACATAAGCTCCGCGCCGAAATGGCAACCAAAGCGGCAGACGAGGCTCCGGCCAGGGAAGCCGCTTAGGAACGTCGGTCTCCGTCCGCTACGGCGCCAACGTGATCCAGGTTGCCGCGCCGAGAGCCTCCTCCATCCTGGCGGAAGCGGAAGAGGCTGGGGACTCAGAGTGAGCCGTTTACGAACTAGAGCCACTACCCCGCCATCTGGCGAAACGGCGAGATGGCATGCATGCCTCACGTACGCCCTTCGGTCGATGCTGCCCGCGTCCACCGCGTAGCCCTGGTGTGCGTAGCCACGTACACAGGTGGCCTTCTGACCGAAGGACAGAGTCGGTGAGTCGAAGCGCGCACCAGCTGCCGCTGATCGAGGCCGCCGCCCGATGAGTCCCGAGGGCAAGCAAGAGTGGAAGCGGCTGCTGATCTACGCAGGAGTCTTCGCGGGGCTATACTTCCTGCCAGTAGGTACGGAGCGATTCGACGGCGCCGTCGCCGAGTCCCTGCACCTCGCCAAGGACTACGCGCGCGAACACGTCATCCTGTGCCTGCTGCCTGCGTTCTGGATCGCTGGCGCCATCGCAGCGTTCGTCTCGCAGGGCTCGGTCATCCGCTACCTCGGCCCCACCGCGAATCGGCCCGTTGCCTACGGCGTGGCCTCCGTTTCAGGCACGATCCTGGCCGTGTGCTCCTGCACCGTGCTGCCGCTGTTCGCGGGCATCTATCGCATGGGCGCTGGCCTGGGACCGGCGACCGCATTCCTGTACTCTGGGCCCGCCGTCAACGTTCTTGCGATCGTCTTGACTGCCAAGATCCTGGGGTTCGAGCTCGGCCTCGCCCGCGCGATCTCGGCCGTCCTATTCAGCGTCGTGGTCGGCGTGCTGATGGCGCGGCTCTTCCGCGGTGAGCAGCAAAAACGAACCGCTGAGATGGCCGAGGTACCGGTCCCGCCGGCGCTCCGTCCGCTCTGGCAAACGGGCCTCTTCTTCACGTCGATGGTGGCCATCCTCGTCTTCGCGAACTGGCCGAATCCTCGCCAGCCCGACGGCTTCTTTGCCTCCGTATTCGCCGCCAAGTGGACGCTGACCGCGGGCACCGGGTTCGCCTTCGCCTTCATGGCGTGGCGCTGGGTCGGCCTGGCAGCCAAGCGCCTTGTGCCTTCGATCATCGCCGTGGTGGTCGCGGCCCTCGCCGTGCCCACACACCCGGAGCTCGCCATGTTCGTCGCGATCGTCGGGCTCGCCGTCAGCACCCAGGGCCAGGACGGCGAGGCAGGCGAGTGGTTCGAGCAGACTTGGACCTACACCAAGATGATCTTCCCGCTGCTGATCGGCGGCGTGCTCGCCGCCGGCTTCCTGCTGGGCCGGCCGGATCATGAGGCGTTGATTCCCGGCGAGTGGATCGCCGCTGCCGTCGGCGGCAATTCGTTGTTCTCTACGCTCCTCGCCTCGCTGTCGGGCTCGCTGATGTACTTCGCCACCCTGACGGAAGTGCCCATCCTTCAGGGCCTGATCGGCAGCGGCATGGGTGAAGGCCCCGCGCTGGCGCTGCTGCTCGCCGGCCCCTCGCTCAGCATCCCCAGCATGCTGGTCCTGTCCTCGATCCTCGGCTGGAAGAAGACCCTTACGTTCGCCCTGCTAGTGGTACTGCTGGCCACCATGACTGGCTGGGTTTTCGGATTCGTGGCCAGCACCTGAGAGACTCACCATGCACAAGATTCAGATACTGGGCACCGGATGCACCAAATGCGCCAACCTGACC
>JBLIHL010000333.1:0-6961 GCA_047635895.1 Paracoccaceae bacterium
CGGCGAGGGCCCCGGTGGACATCGTGATCCCCGTGCTTCCCGCAGCTCCGATCCGCTTGGAACCCAGGTCCTCGAGCACGCGCCAGTCGCTCCAGGTCGCGCCCCCGTCCTTGCTGCTGCTCATCTGGAGCCGCGAGTCTCGCTCTCCGAGGAGGTGCACCTCCCGTGTTTCGAGATCGTGCACGAGCGAGCCTCCCGCCAGCGCCTCCGCCCCTTCAGGAAGAGCTGTTGGCGCCCAGGTGGCTCCACCGGTCACGCTTCGCTGGAGCGTCAGCCCTTGGGGAGCCAGGGTGACCGCGCAGAGCAGCACTTCGGCGACTTCCCCGCGCGCAGGCAGCGCGACGAGGGAGACGGCTCTCGCGTCTGAGTCCGCCGCCGTCACTCGTACCGCAGGCCACGAGGCTCGGGCGAGCCCGGGCTCATCTGGCGCCAGCATCACGGCCTCCTCCCTCAATTCGTACCCCAGGATGAAGGCCGTCGACTGGCTCCATGGAGGCATCGACGCCGCTCCCTCCGCCGCCGCTGCCCCGTCTTTGGGTACGGCCATGGGCACCTTCACGTTCACCCTCACAGGGAAACGATTCCGACCGGACGCCAGGCGGATTCGCCCCTCGCTCGTGCGCGGAGCCACGACCTCGAAGCGAGCCATCACTCCTGCCAGCTCATCCGGACTGGCCCCGTGGCCGCGGACCTCCGTCAGACCGGCCCCAGCCAGTTCCAACGGATCCAATGAGCCCGTCGTGAAGATCTCGAGGAAGCCGACGTCAACGGTTTCCCCGAGGATGAGCGGACGCGTCGCCCGGTCGAACTTCGTGGACGACACCTGCATCGGCGTGGGCGGGACCAGTCGCACGTCGTCGATCCATACGCCACGCGCTGCGGGGGCCGTCACGCTGAATCTCACCGCCGTCAGCGCAGGAGGCGCGGCCAGCGTGAGCTCGCGGCGCGCCTTCCCGTTCACCTGGCCGTTCAGCTGATGGAGCGTCTCTACGCCGTCCCGATCGATCAACGTGACGTTCAACGCGAAGGGCTGCTTGCGCCCGTCCCGCTGGCAGGCAAATTCGAGCGTGCCTCCCACGGATCCACCGGTCACCGCACCGGGCGCGACTTCCAGCACCGTGGTGTTCTCCACCCCGCCCGGAAGGCGCAGCGCTAGCTCACCCAAGGACCAGTCACGGGGGTGCATGACCTCGAGCGCTCCCTCGCCTTCGACAAGGAAGCGACCAACCTTCGACAGGATCGAACCGTCGGAACCGACGGTTGCTTCCTGGAACGTCTCCTCAAAGAAAAGTCCCGACTCCTGTGGATAGGCACTGGCAGGCGCCACAAGCGCCGCCAGCGCGATGCTCGCCAGCGCCCCCGATCCCATCAGTTCGGCACTCCCTCGTCGACCTGCGCGGCCTGGCCGCGAAGCACCGAGTTGTCCATGAAGAGCTGGCGCTGATCGATCACGGGCTTGGCATCCAACATCTCGAAGTCAATCTGTCCTGACTGCCCATAGGCCGTCAGGGCGTTCAACCACGTAGTCTTCGTCACCGCGTCCGCGGAAACGCCCTGGTCGAGCATCATCTTGGCCGTCTTGGGCACCGACAGCGGATCACTGACGCCCCAGTCGCATGACGAGTCGACGATGAAGCGATCCGCCCCGTACTGCTTGGTGAGATCGACCATTCGCTGGGACCCCATCTTGGTGTTCGGGTAGATCGTGAACGCCGCCCACGCGCCAGCATCGAGCACCGACTTCACGGTCTCCTCGTTGTTATGATCGATGACGAGCTTCTCCATGTCGATCCCGATCTCCTTCGCGACGTCAATCGAGCGGATGATCCCGCGCTTCTTGTCGCGGTGCGGAGAGTGCACCATCACAACCATGTCGTTTTCGCGCGCGAACTCGAGCTGCCACTGATACGCCTTCTCCTCGGCTGGCGTGATCTCGTCGTAGCCAATCTCACCGATCGCGACGACGCCCTCCTTCAGCGCGAAGCGCGGCAGGATCTCGAACACGTCCTTGGCAAGCCCCTCGTCGTTCGCTTCCTTGGAGTTCAGCCCGATGGCACAGAAGTGCTGGATGCCGAACTGCGAGGCGCGGAAACGCTCCCACCCCACGAGCGAGGAGAAGTAGTCCACAAAGGACCCGACGTTAGTACGCGGCTGGCCGAGCCAGAACGCAGGCTCGATCAGGGCTCGAACCCCGGCCTTGGCCATGCGTTCGTAGTCGTCAGTGGTCCGCGACGTCATGTGGGCGTGCGGATCGAAGAAGCGGAATGAGGACATGTCGTCAGCTAGGGTCACGGGGAGAATCGGATGCGTCGTCGGTGGAGAAGAGCGGCTGGCCCTTCGTAGACGACTCGTCGTGTGATCGGGTCTTGGGCTCGGCGCCTTCGGGCGGCGAGATCGAAGCAAAGGCCGTCTGGTCATGGCGGCCCATGAGGGCCCAGCCGGCAACGGGGCCGAAGTAGGTGCCGCCGTCGGCTTCAATCTCCTTCAGCCGCTCGGTCTGACCGAGGCGGCCGAGGGCGAGAATGGCGCCCTTGCGTGAGAGTTCGTCGGCTCCGCCCAGCTCACCCTCGATGGCGCTGAGCTTGCGCTCGGTTGCCTCCAATCCCGTCTCGGCGGAACCAAGGCACATCCAGAGCTCCGGGTACACCGGTCGTCCGGCGCTGCGGCGCTCGTCGGCGAGATCGAGGGCCATGCGCGACAGCTCCTCGTCCAACCGCGCATCGAAGCCGACGACGCGCCAGAGCGGCGACTCGGCGAAGAGCGACTTCATGCACAGCTGGTGCCATGCGACTTCGTCGAAGTGAGCCGCCGGGAACGGCGTATCGCAGCCGTTCGCCTCGAAGACGGTCTTCATGTTCGTGCGGCACCCCTCGGCCGAGCGCCAGACGAAGCGCTCCGGTCCCGGGAGGAACTGAAGCGAGCGGTAGAGTGCGCACAGCTCACCCTCGTCCGCGTAGCGAAACGCCTCTTCAATGGCCGACGTAAGGCTCTCCGAATCGGCCTTCGCGCGCTCCACGATCAGCCGAACGCGGGCCGTTTCGAGCGCCGTCCAGCGGGATGGATTCCATCCGCTAAGGAGCTCCTCAGCGTCCGCGACCTTCTGGGGCGACGGGGCCAGCGCGCCCTTGGGCGCAAAGCGGCTGATCGCGGAGAGCGTCTGGCAAAACTGATGGTCCGAGGTGCCGGCCGCAATCCCGGCCAAAGCCTTCGCGTTCCAGTCAGCAAACTTCGAGGCCGCCTCGGCACCGGGCGCCGCGGCGAGCGCGGCGTCGAGCCAGGAGGTCAGCTGGTCCAGATCTGGAGTTATTGTGGGGATCATCTCTGTCGACATGGGGAGGCGGGTCTCAGCGACGTTGAGTGTCCTTGAGTGGATTTGAGTCCGCACGCGGGCTCGATGGCACGCCCGCGCGCAAGGCGAGGACGAGGAAAGCGGTCCCTGCGTTCACTGAATACTCGGAATCCAGGAAGTCCGAGGTAGAACCATTTCTGCGCTGAGTCTTAATGAGATGCGGTCTCAGCCGCGCATGCCACTCCTCGCGCTCCGCCTCAGGCAGGAGATTGATCACCTTCGAAGCGTAGTAGTGGGCGAAGAAGTAAAAGTAGCCAGCGTTGGAGTGGAACCCCTCGTGCGGGATCGGCCGCATCCGTGCGTGGTCCAGGAAGCCGTGGCTCTTAAAGAAGGCCGCAAGGCCCTCTCGAATGACCTCGTCGGTCACGCGCCGGTCGCCCGTGGCGCGACGTGCCCAGTTCCCGACCTGGGTCCGGCCGAGGCTGCCCTCGATCAAATTGATGTGCTCGACGCCGTTCAGCCGGACGACAGGATCGAGGTCGTAGCTGTAAGCGCCGTTCGGAAGGACGCAGCGGTTGAGGTACCGGAGCGCGCGCTCCTTCACCTTGGCTGGGACCTCGATGCCCACGCCGGCGGCGGCGTGTAGGGCTGGCAGCACGAGCGCCGTACAGAAGCTCGTGGCCCAGGTGGGCTGGCGGCTGAAGGGCGGGTCGTCGTAATACGCCCAGCCGCCCGTTGCCGCCTGGTGCTGCTTCAGCACGCCGAGGAACTCCTCCGCACGGGTCTTCAGTCGGCCTTGCCAGGGGTCCTCTTGAAACCGAGGATCCTGCAGCATTTCGACGGTCGCCGTGAAGCCGTAGAGCGACGACCAGACGTAATCGATATCCCAATCGCTATCCCGCTTGGGGAGCTCCGTGTCACAGAGCCAGCCGACGGCGCGCTCCAGCGCGAGCCTGCGCTCCGGCGTTTCATCCAGGGAAGCCAGCGCCATGCAGACAATCCCATGGGAGGCAATCCTCCAGGACCGGAACGTGCTCAGCGCGAAGCCAATCTCCTCCAGCGTCGGAAGGTCGTCGCCCCACGAGCCGTCCTCGCGGATCTCCCCCACCAGAAAGGCGGCGGCATGATCGATCGCAGGCCCGGCGGCTTCCCGCGGCATGCGCATGGGGACCGGAGCCTTCGCCGGCTCCAGGATGTCCCTGGCGGCGGGCAGCTTCTCCTGGGGGAACGCTGACGCCACCGAGGGCACCAGCGCCGCCAGCATCCATGGCAGGAAACACCTCACTTCTTCGCCCCGTCCTTGGCCTTACCGGCGAGCTTCTTGCGCAGCTGGCTGACCTTTTTCTGCGCCTTCTTCTGCAAACGCTTGGACGCATCGAGCGCATGCTTCGCTTTCTTGTTCTTGAGCTCGGCTGACTGGCGCTTCTTCTCGGCCGTGATTTCCTCTGCCTGAAGCTTCGCCTCCGCGGCGTGCACGTCACCAGCCAGCTTGAGAAGCTTCGCCGGGTAGTCCGCCTCGACTTTCATCGCGCGCTTGCCAGTCTCGATCGCGAGGCTCTCCTCGGCGAACTCAAGCGACTTCTCGTAGCGACGGATGATCTCCTCCCTGTTCTTGGCCTCGGCCTCCTCACCCATGATTTCCCGCATGTTCATGAGATCGGTCTGCGCCTTGAGCAAGCGGTCCCGGGAGCGATCAAGAGATAGATCCGCCTCGCGCACCTCGAGGGGCATCTCACGCTCCTCGTAGCGGGCCAGCGCCTCCCGCGCGGCCTTCAGAGCGGCGCGTTTCTCGCGCAGCGACTCGGTGACCTCAATCTCGCCGGCATCGCGCTCGAGCCGGGCCATGACGAGCTCAACCTGCTTGTAGGAGGCATCTTGATCGGCTAGCACCTTGGCCTCGACCGCGTCATCCACGCGCTCATCCAGCGATTTCTCGCCCTTGCTCTCCTTGTCATCCGTGCTCTTGACGGCCTCCGCCTCAGCTGCACTGGGCTCCTGGAGCGAGGCGGACGCCTCGATCGCCAGCGGCGAGACCTGGGTCGACACCTGGTTGGGCATGGTGGCCTCACCCTGCGTGCTCTGGCAGGCGGTGCCGGCCAAGCAAACGGCGCCCAGCGTCGCGACCCTGGAGGTCCACACGGCTGGCAGTTGGAGAGGCCCTCGGGCCAGGAAGTGATGAAGATTCATGGATTCAGCTCCTAATCGAGGGTTCAAGACGTCGCGATGCGCAAAGTTAGGCGACTCGGGCCACCATCATGGGGCTGCGCATCGACACTGCAACGCGCATTTGGAAGACTCCTGGTCGAGAGTTCAGGCCCCACGTCAACCATGAGTCCCACCAGCAGGCTGACCGTGGCCCGATCCGCCCCTCACGTTCCTCCCCACACCTACCCGGCACGGGCTCTCCGCGAGTCTGGTCCACGAGTTCAAACAGAGCCATGACACACGGCGTCTTCCGCGTTCCCACTCCCACGAACGAGCCCGTCAAGTCCTTCGCGCCCGGCAGCCCCGAGCGCGCATCGCTCCAGGCCCGGGTGACTTCGATGTCCGCTGAGGTCCCGGAGATCCCGCTGATCATCGGCGGTGAGGAGGTTCGCACGGGCAATCTCATCGACATCACGATGCCTCACAATCACAGTCATGTGATTGCCAAGGCGCACATGGCGGGCCCCGCCGAGGTCAAAAAGGCCATCGATGCCGCCGAGACCGCGCGCCACGACTGGGACGGCCTGCCCTGGGAAGAGCGCGCCGCGGTCCTCCTGCGCGCCGCCGATCTCCTGTGCGGCCCTTGGCGCGACACGATCAACGCGTCGACGATGATCGGCCAGTCCAAGACTTGTCACCAGGCCGAGATTGACGCAGCGTGCGAGATGGCGGACTTCTTCCGCTTTAACGCCCAGTATGCGACCCAGATCTACCGGGAGCAGCCCGACTCGGCGCCCGGCCTGTGGAACCGCCTGGAGCACCGGCCCCTCGACGGCTACGTCCTCTCCATCACGCCGTTCAACTTCACGTCGATCGCGGCCAACCTTTCGACCGCCCCGGCCCTCATGGGCAACACCGTGGTCTGGAAGCCTTCGGACACCGCGCTGCTCTCCAACTACTACGTGATGAAGATGCTGGAGGCCGCGGGCATGCCCCCCGGCGTCATCAACTTCCTCCCGGGTGATGGCCCCACCGTCGGCGACGTCGCCATCCCGGACCACCGCCTCGCGGGCGTCCACTTCACGGGATCGACCGCCACCTTCCAGCACATCTGGAAGGAAATCGGCAACAACATCCAGGGCTACGGACAGTATCCGCGCATCGTCGGCGAGACCGGCGGCCAGGACTTCGTGTTCGTCCACCCCAGCGCCTGCGGCGCGCGCGAGGTCGCCGTGGCGCTCGCCCGTGGCTCGTTCGAGTTCCAGGGCCAGAAGTGCTCGGCTGCGTCGCGCGCCTACGTGCCGAAGTCCATGTGGCCCGACGTCAAGGAGCACCTCGGCGAGATCCTCTCCGAGATGAAGATGGGCGACGTCGCCGACTTCTCGACCTTCATCGGCGCCGTGATCGACAAGCGGTCCTTCGACAAGCTCAAGGGCGCGATCGACCGCTGCAAGGAAGACTCCAACGTCGAGGTCGCCTTCGGCGGCGAGTGCGACGACAGCGTGGGCTACTTCATTCAGCCGACGG
>JBLIHL010000334.1:0-6934 GCA_047635895.1 Paracoccaceae bacterium
GGCTGGCTCTCCACCGCTTCCTTGACGAGGCTGAGGAGCATCGCCTCGGGCATCGCCTTGGGCGTCTGGCCAGCCGTGAACAGCTCGAGCTTCCCATCCTCGAACAGGCCCAGCAGCAGGGCCTCTTCTCCGTAGCGGGCCCTGAATTCTTCGAGGCCAAACTCCTCGGACAGGCGCGTTGACTTGACGACGGCCCCGGCTCGGATGGCGGTGTCGAGGCGGGAAAGCGGCCACTCCTTGTCAAAGAGGATGCGCCCGCGGAGGTCCTTGCGAGCATCATCGTCTGTCCGCGCGCCGCTGGCGGATTGGTACACGTTGGCGCGCTCGTAGATCGCGGCAAAGTGCGCGGCAGCGAGGGCGTTCACCTCGTCGTTAGGGGTGAGGCCCACAAAACGGCCGGTGCCCCCGAGGGGAAGTGAATCCTCCAGCTCGGAGGAGAGGATGGAGCCATAGAACGCGGGCAGCCCGCCAAGACGCGCCTCTGCAATGGAGGCCCGATTGGTGTCGACGTGGACGACATCGATATCGAGCTTTGTCAGAGCGCGCCCGAATTCGAGAGCGAAGAGGCCAGCACCTGCGATCAGCGTGCCTTGGGCGTCAGGATCCGACAGCTTGAGCTTCCGAGCGAGCGGTCCAGCCCCGAGGCCGTAGACGGCTACGGTCACCAGGATCACGAGGAACGCGAGCGGTGCCATGAGTTCGGCGCCCGGGACGTTCGCCTCTTGCATGCGAAGGGCAAAGAGCGACGACACGGCGGCCGCCACAATGCCCCTGGGGGCCATGCATGAGAGGAAGATCCGGTCAGCCGTTGAAAGCGAGGTGCCCAGGGTGGAGAGCAGGACCGCGGCTGGCCGCACGAAGACGATGAGCGCGACGGTGAAGAGGAGCCCGTTCCAGCCCGTCGCAATGATCGCTTCCAGGTCGACGGTGGCGGCCAGCACGATGAAGAGCGTCGAGATGAGGAGGACCCTGAGGTTCTCCTTGAACTCGATGATGTGGTGCACCGAGACGTCCTTGCGGTTCGCAAGGAGGAAGCCCATCAGCGTCACCGCCAGCAACCCAGATTCGTGGGCCAGCGTGTCCGAGATGACAAAGATCCCGAGGACGATGGCCAAAGAAACGGCGTTCTCAAGCTCGTCGGGGATGAGGTGCTTACGCAGCGGGATCGCGAGGGCGTAGGTACCCACGACGCCGAATACGGTACCGACGACGGCCGTCTTGCAGAGCCCAATGATCGCCCCGGTAGCTGAGTGTACGGCGCCGCCGTCTTCGGCAATGCCTTCGGTGGCCACATGCAGGACAAGTACGGCCAGCGTCGCGCCCACAACGTCCACGACGATGCCTTCCCACTTGGCAATCGGCTCGACGGGGCCGCGCGGTCGGATCTGCCGGAGAAGCGGACCGATGACGGTGGGGCCGGTCACGGTCAGGATCGCTCCCAGTACCATGGCCGTTTCCCACGGGAGTTTGGCAATCAGCAGCGCCGCTGTCGTCGCGAGTATCCAAGTCGTCACCACTCCAACGGTCAGCAGTCGGATGATGGGCTTCCCGTGTGCCCCCAGCTCATGGAGGCGCAGGCTCAGGCCGCCCTCGTACAGAATCACCGCGACCGCCAGGGAGACCAGCGGATTGAGAACCTCGCCGAACAGCTCTCGGGGCTGAAGCCAGCCCAAGACCGGGCCGACGAAGATGCCCGCGAGTAGGAGCAGGAGAATCGACGGAAGCTTCAGCTTCCACGCGCTCCACTGCGCCCCGATACCGGCGGCGCCGATCAGTGCGAGTGCAACGAGTGGCGAGACGGCCCTGGAGACTTCAGGAGCGGCCTTAGCGGCTCCTGCATCCAGCGCTTGTTGGGTGAGTTCTATGAACATGGCAGGAGAACTGAGTTTCCCGTAAGTGGTGGTGTTGTTTAGTCGCAAATTCGCCAAAAGGTAGGTCCCATGGCGGCTGCCGACGCGAAATTGATTTTCGTGTCACGTCTCCGGTGGCGGTCTCGTCAGTGGGACCCTCTCCTCCCTTCCTCCTTCGAGCCTCTATTTCGTCATGCGCGGACTTCTCACCCTTTCCATCGTTGCCTTCGCCGGTGCCTTTTTACTCACGGCCGCCCGGCCGTTCACCTCTGCGCCGGAGTCGGTGGGGACCCCGATCTCTCCGTTGGAGGCGACGACCTACAAGGTCGACCTAACGCACAGCAACATCCTGTTCAAGTGCAAGCACCTCGGTGTTTCGTACCAGTATGGCCGCTTCGACAAGTTCTCAGGCACCTTCACGCTCGGTGACGATGCGGCAACGTCGAACGTCTCGATCACCGTCGACCCCGCGAGCGTCAACTCCAACAGCGAGGGGCGCGACAAGCACCTGCGCTCCGCCGACTACTTCAACGTGAAGCAGTTCCCAGAGATGAAGTTCGAGTCGACCAAGATCACCCCTGGCGATGGCGACGCGTACGCGGTCGTCGGCAGCCTCACCCTCCACGGTGTCACGAAGGAGATCACGATGGACGTCACCAAGGTCGGTGAAGTCGACGCCGGCAAGATGGGCCAGCGGGCCGGTTTTGAGGGCAGCTTCACGATCGACCGCATGGACTACGGCATCGAGTCGGCGCCGGACATGCTCGGCCATGACGTGCGGATGATGTTCTCGATCGAAGGCATCAAGTAGGCCGCGGGCTGCTTTCCCACCTGTATGAACATCACTCCTGTACTGGCGGCCGCCGGCGTTTCGCTCGTTCTCTGGCTCCTAGCCCTCGCGCTGCGCGGGGCCGAGGGGCGAAGCTGGATGGCGCTGGCGCTGGCCGCTCTGATTCCCGTCGCGGCGGTGGCAACGGCCCACCGACTGCAGGGGCTTAGCCTCGGCTACCCGCCCAAGGAGTTCATGGATGCCGCGCTGCTTGCGGGCTGCGCGAGCGCTGCCATCGGGCTCTTCGTGGGAAGGGCTAAGGGCTGGGCTTCGGGCGTGACCGCGCTCGTTTTCTTCGGCCTGGGTGCGGCGGCTCTGTTCTATTACCCGACCCAGCCGCTGCACGAGCGGTACTGGGGCGGCGAAGTGCTGCTCTACGTCGCGTGCTTGACCGGGATCGCCCTGGTCGGGTTCGGAGGCCGGATCGTGGCGGAGGCGCGTGGTCGCACCGTGGAGTCCGCGCTGGCGGTCGGATTGGCCACCGTCGCGGCGGCCCCGGCACTGGGCCTCTCCGGGACGGCGGCTACGGCGCTGGACGCCGCGGCCCTGAGCAGCTCGGCGGGTCTCTTCGGTCTCTTGCTCGTGGGGCTGCTCCGCTTCCGAAGTGACGACACGCGCCCGTTGCAACCGCTCGGGCGCGCGGCCGCGACCGCCCAGTCGGCGCTCTTTGCGGGCTTCGTAGCCAATGGCGTTTTGTACGCAGAAACGCCGCGAGTCGCAGGGATTCTGCTGCTCGCGGCGCCTCTTCTAGTGCTGCTGCCGGGGCGCTCCATCGCTGGACGCCCATGGCTGGCCTCGGTGGTCCGACTCAGTCTGGTGGCAGGTCTCTCGGCGTTCGCCGTATACCTCTCCAAGGGCGAGCCGAGTCCCTACGGTTATTAGCCGGCCGCCCGAGCAAGTCCGGCTTCAGAGGTCGTGCCTCGAGGGGCGCTGCCTGTGGGTCTGGACTTGTTAGGTCGGACTGCTATCCCTGCTTCGTTCCGCAGGTTCCGCAGAACTTGGCGTCGGGCGCCGTGGCCTCACCGCAGCCGGTGCAGAAAGTGCCCTGGGCCACCGCCTTTTTGAGCCCTTCGCCGCAGGAGCTACAGAATTTGCCCGGCGCAACGCTGGCGTTGCACGCGCCGCAGGTGACGCCCGCGGCCGCGGGGGCCAGCGTTTCGCCGCCGCGGTTGTCGCGCACCATCATCTGGGCCATGCCCATGCCGACACCGAGGCCAGCGCCACCGAGGAGACCGCCGGCTCCGCCGCCGCCGTCTCCGCCGCCGCCTTTGGCCATGCCTTCACCCGCGCCCATCATCGCCTTGCCAGCGGCAAACTTCTGGTAGCCGTCCACACCGCCGACCGCGCGCAGATACGCCGCGTCCGTGTAGAGCGCCTTGAGGTTGTCCGCGTCTTCTTCATCGATACCGATGACAAAGTTGCCAAAGCGAACGATGTCGATGCCGTAGTCCTCGACGTGTTTGTCCATGCGACCGATCACGGTCTCTTCGATCTCCTCGGTGTAGGCACCGGAGGTGACGTCGAGGAGCGGCCACGACTGCTTGACGATCAGCTCGGCAATATTGTCGCGGAGAACCTTGAGCACCTGCTCCTTCATCCACGCCTTAATGGTCGAGGAATCAGCGCGTCCCATGCCGACAAGGCCGATGATTAGCTTCTCAGGATCGACGACGCGGAAGCTGAACTCGCCGTGGACCATGGTCTCGACGGGCACGCCGGACTTGGGGTCCTCGACGTGGCCGATGCGGCCCCCGAACTTGATGCCGGCATGCTCGCGGGTGTTGACGAAGAACACCTCGGAGATGAAGACGTTGCCCCCGGTGACCGAGTCCATCAGGTTCGACAGGAACGGGAAGTTCGAGGAGTCGAGCGTGTGCCTGCCCGGGCCGAGGGTCTCGACGACCTTGCCGTCCCGGAAGAAGACCGCCTTCTCGTCTGACTCGACGGTCAGCTGGGCCTTCATCGGGATCGTCTTGTCGGGGTGCTTCCAGACGATCTGGGATTTCGTCCCGTCGGGACGAGCGACCATCATTTCCTGAACGCCGCGCTTGAACCAGTCCATCACACCCATGGGTTGCACACTCTCTTGTGTCTTGAGATCTCTAAGGGGCTAAAAGTCGTAGCCTGTCCGGCTACTCTGAGCACTCAATGTACGTCACGAGGCGTTTTCTATTCAAACCATGAGTCCATCGGGATTAAATCAGCCTCCGCCGAGGCCCGGCAGGTCGGGTGGGGGACCGCAGGGGACTCCGGGGCGTGTCAGCCTGAGCCCGGCGGTTCAGCCTCCGCCTGAGGTCCCGCTGGAGGAGGCAGCATACCGCGCCAAGGAGTCACCCCGCGCTGAGGCGGACCTGACCTGCGACGAGTGCGGTGCCCCGCTGCGCTGGAGCCCAGATGTGGGTGCGCTCACCTGTGAGCACTGCGGAGCTCACAGGGACGTGGCCGTGGCCCAAGGCACCATCGTCGAGCGGCCTCTCACCGAGGAGGCCGTGTCCACGGCGGCTCGCGGGCTGGGCCGCGCCGTCAAGGTACTGTCCTGTGAAACGTGCGACGCAAGGGTGAGCTTTGAGGGCGCGTCCGTCTCGGAAGCGTGTCCATTTTGCGGCTCGCCTGGTGTCCTGGCCCAGGAGGCCAACCGAAATTCGCTCCGCCCAGAGTCGCTGATTCCCCTGGAGGTCGGCGAAGGCCACGTGAAGAAGGCGTTCCATAAGTGGATTCACGGCCTCTGGTTTCGGCCCAACGCGCTGAAGAAGACCAAGCGTTTCAACGCAGTCGGGGTCTACGTCCCCGCGTGGACCTACGACGCGGACGTGCACTCCGACTGGTCGGCCCAGTCAGGCACCTACTATTACGTCACGCAGTCCTACACGGTGAGGCAGAACGGCCGCAGCGTCAGGCGGACGCGGCGGGTTCGGAAGGTCCGCTGGCGTCCGGCGTGGGGTGATCGGGACGACAGCTACGACGACGTGCTCGTGATCGCTTCCAAGGGCATCGATGGCAAGCTGGGCCAGCGCCTCGGCCCGTTCGCGGCCGATGGTCTCGTGCCGTATTCGCCGGAGTACCTCGCAGGCTGGCGGGCGGAGGAGTATCAGACGGATCTTGAGCAGGGCTGGGTCGAGGCGAAGCAGCGCATCGAAGTGTCTCAGCGCAGTCGCTGTGCCAGCGACGTGCCAGGTGATACCCAGCGCGCCCTGAAGGTCCAGAACCGGATCACGGACATTCACTGGAAGCACGTGCTGCTGCCGATGTGGAGCGTGACGTATCAGTTCCGCGGCAGGCCGTACGCGGTGTTAGTGCACGGCCAGTCGGGGCGCATCGTGGGCCGTGCGCCGTATTCGTGGATCAAGATCCTGCTCTTCATCCTGATGCTGCTGGCGATCGCCGGGGCGGTCGCCCTGGTCAGTCAGGGCCGCTAGGCGCGGAAGCTCACTTGTCCTCGCGCGCGTGCCATGCGGCGAGGACGGCGGCCTCTTTCTCAGCGGCCAAACCGGCGCGCCACTGGTGGTCTTCTTTGCGTTCGGCCGTGTGCCAAGCTTGCGTGGCCGCAGCCGTCTCGGCCAACGGGCGGAACTTGAGCCCATCGGCGCACGCGAGGTCGTTGGCATAGTGATCGCCGCCGTCCATGATCCAGAGGGGCATCTCCATCCATTGCCCGACGCCTTGCTCAAGTAGGAAGTCGCCGCCGACCCACGTGATCTTGAGGTCGTCCGGTCGGCCGTGGTTCTGCGGGATGCAGCTTTCGATCATCTCCCTGAACGTGACCTTCTCGTTGAAGCCATTCGCGTTGTAGACCTTGCCCGTGGTGCGCGCGCCGACGTCGAAGGTAAAGACGCCCAGGTCGCGAACATCCACGTACTGAACGCCGTTCTCGGGGTTACCGGGGGCCAGCACTTCGCCGCCCTTTGCGACGCGGACGGGCCAGTAGGTGTAGCGGTCCGAGCGGTCGCCTGGCCCAACGATCAAGCCCGGGCGGACGACCGTGACGCCGCCCTCGGGCATCGCGTCCCGTGCCGCGCTTTCGCAGAGTGCCTTCAGCGCGCCGTAGTAGCGGCTTCCATGCTTGCCGACGTCACGGATCTCCTTGAAGTCACCTAGCAGGTCGTCCGGAATGGTGCCGATTTTGCCGTCCTCTCCGACGGAGCCCTTCTCGCCCGCGTCGTCGGCATAGACCGAGATCGTTGAAACGACGACGTAGTGCTTTACGCGCCCTTTGACGGATTCAATGGCGGCGGTCACGTGGGCGGGGATGTAGCAC
>JBLIHL010000335.1:0-6926 GCA_047635895.1 Paracoccaceae bacterium
GGCGCGGATCCCAGGATCCGCGCCGCCGCTTTGCTATTCACCGCACGCTGGTTAACCCGCATGGATGCGCGAGAGGAAGCCGCCAGGGTGCTCATTGCGCACTTCCCAGCATGGCTCACCGGGCGCTCTTTCAGCGCCAGAGCACCTCGACCTCGTCGCCCGCCTTCACGGTGATCCATTGGGCGCCGAGCTCGGGCTGAGCGGGGTGTCGAAGCGTGTACGTCCCCGGCGAGACCTGGATCGATCCAGGCATCTCCGCGCGGCCCAGGAAAACCGCGATCTCGACGTGGCCTTGGTCCGTCTCGACAACGGCCTTGATATCGAGATCTATCCAGGTCGTTTCTCCGGGAGCCACCGATTCCTTGACCGCCGGGACGAGCTCAAGGGAGCCCAGGGGTGGAAGCGAGAGGGTGCCGAAGTCCTGGGGCGTGTCCGCTGCCGTTGCTTCGACCTGCACGGTGAACGGCGAGATCCAGCCGAGCCCGTGGTGGGGGTAGATGAGGTAGTAGTCGCCGGACGGGACGCCGTTGAACTGAAGTACGCCCAGTTCGTCGCTGGTCCATCCCAGATAAGTGAACGGCTTACCCGGCTGGAAGAGCGCCACCCCATCGGTGTGGTTGAAGGGGCGGAACCCGGCGAGGCTCGGCCGGATCAGGACCGGCGCCGTCAGGAGTTGACGCTCCTCAAGGACGTACACGACTTCCTCCTGCGCCTCTTCACGCGTCGGCGGCGAGACACGCCGGATAGGCGTGGACTGCATCGGCGAGGCCTTGGCCAGGAGCTTGCCGCCGGGCGTCCGGTCCGTCTCCATCTTCCGCGCGATGACCCATTCGACGGGGCGAACGGCCTCTAGCGGAAGGCTGGCGCGACCCTCACCATCAAGTTCGAAGGCCGCGAGCCTGTCGAGCGGGTTGCCGATCGAGCGGATCTCGATCTGCACACCCTCCGCGGGGAGAAGCTCTCCCTGGGAGCGCTTGAGAACACGGACCCGTGCCTGTGCTGGAACGTGCATCTCCAGATCGATCGTGCGGGACTCACCCGGCGACAAGTGGAGCGTCCGCGAGGTCATCCGTTCGGCCTTGCCGGTGCGCGGCCAGCGCTCCTCGGCCACGAGTCTCACGGGGCCGGGCGGGAGGTTCTTCAGCTCGAAGGTCCCATCGGCCTGCATCCTGGCGGTCTCCACGGTGTAGGGGTTCTGATGGAACGCATGGATCAGACCCATGGTCGCCGGCAGTCCATCGTCTCGCGTGAGCTTGCCGCGGACGGTGGCGCCGCGGTCGAGGTGGAAGATCCTCTGCTGCGCGGCCCCGGGCTTCACCCAAACCGTGCCCATCCAAGGCGCGTAGCCTGGGGCGGTGATCCGAACCTTCTGAAGGCCGAGTTCGAGGCCGCCGAAGCGGAAGGAACCGTCCGCTTTGGAGTCGCGCGTGGTGGCGGGGAGCAGGCGGGAGCGAACGCCGTTCTTCTCCAGGGCTTGGGGACCGAGGGTTCCGCGCATGGAGCGATGCCCCTGGAACATCGGCACACCGGTGCTCACAACCGTGGTCGCGAGCTTGGGAGCCAGCGGGTTCTCGGTTGTGGCCGACAGTTGGCCAAGGTAGCCCACGCCGAGGCGATTCCGCTCGCCGAGCCTGACCGTGGCGCCGACGATTGGGCGCCCGTCTGCGCCGAGCACTGACCCATCGAGCGCGCCACCGGCGCCGCGCATCTGAAGAAGGGCGTGCCTACCGCCGAGGGCATCATCGAGGCCCTCGCTGGGCCATGCGTGGACCCGGGGCGGCGCCGACCCCTCGCACGTGGCGGCCAGAAGGACCGAGTAGAGGCCGCGTTCGGCATCGCTGAAGACAGCGGCCGGAATCTCGATCCCGAATCGGCCCCTCTCGTTGGTCCGGGCACGCAACCCCATCGGCAGACGGCCCCAGGCAGCGAAGATCCGAGCATCCGCCACGGGTTGGCCCTGCTGGTCAATGACCGTGCCCTGGACGTTGCCTTCCGGAAAGAGGAGATCGTCGGGCTCCGAAGCGGCGGCGATCAGCGTCGCCGGGCCGCTCAGCCGGGTCATTTCCATGGCGACGTCGACGCCCTCGCGCTTTCCGCGATCCGCGGGAGCCGTATCGATGGGGAATTCGGCCTCGTCCGGGGTCAGACTGGCCACCGTGGCTCGCTGGATCAGAGCGCTGTCGTCGGCTCCGCCGGCCGAGCGCGTGCCCAGCCAGAACAGCGTCCCCACGCCTACGCAGAGCGCCGCGGTCGCCGCGAGGGCGATGGCCGTCGTGCTAACGGGAGCCACCGCAGTCGCGGGCTCGAGGCCCCGGCCAATATCCTTGAGCCCGATGCCGGCGAGGCCCGCGAGCCCTGACATCCAGGCGACGCGATCGCCGCCGGACTGGCGGTCCAGCCGCTCCTGGAGGAGCTTCTGGGCCCGGTGAAGCCGCATGCGAACCGCGCCAGGCGCAATGTCCAGCTGTTCTCCGATCTCGCTGTGCGAGAGACCCTCGTAGTAGCGCAGGAAAACGACCTCTCGGGCCGCTTCCGGCAGCTCCATCACCGCGGCCGAGAGGGATTCGAAGGCTTCGGCCCGTGCCACGATGTCGACGGTGGCGGCTTGACGCTCCGGCCGGGCGGCCTCTTCTTCCCGGGCGCGTCGGCGGGCGGTCCCGCGGTAGCTCTTGTAGGCGAGATTCCTCGTCACCGTCCGCAGCCAGGCCGTGAGGGCGCCCTTGTTCCTGGGGCCCTTTTCCAGGGCCCGGATGAGGGTCTCCTGGACAACATCGTCGACCAGGGATTCATCCCGGAGGAGTCCCCTTGCAAGGCTCCGGATGAATCCGGAGTGCTGGAGGATGAAATCGGCGTCGAGTTCTGCGTGTCCTGACATGAAGTGGTGCTGTGGAGCGGTGATTTCTCCGCGGATATGCAAGGGAACCCGGTCCTTTGCATCTGTCACACGAGAAACGGCGGATCTCTCCAGCCGGTCTCAGCTTGACGGTCACTACCCTTGTCTCACCCGGGAACCCGGATCGCGACCCTATGCTACTCAAGGCCCTCCTTTCTGCCCCCGAGACCCTCCGGGAGATGCAGCCTGCTGCCCGCGCGTACCTATTTGGGAGCGCGTGTATGGGGGCGGCGTCGGCGGTGACGATGACCTTCCTGGCGCGCTGGCTGAACCTCCTGGAGCACACCAAGACCGAGATTGGCACCTTCCAGTCTCTGGATTCGTGGGGCAAAGTCGCGGTCGCGCTGCCTGCGGCCTTCGTGCTGGCTCGGCGCCCCGCCCGGGGCGTCTTCGTGACCTCGGCCTTGATCGCCGGGTTCGTGTACCTGTTCCTGCCGTTCCTGCCGAGCCTTGAGTGGATGTACGCGGCCAACTTCGTCGCGGGCCTCGCGATGACAGTGCACTACGTCGCGATCGCGCCGTTTCTCTTCCGGCACACCCGGGACGAGGACCGCGCGGCCGTATTTTCGCTGGCCGAGGCCGCCCGGACCATGGCCGCCGTGGGGGGGGCCGCGATTGCTGGATTCTCGGTGGCGCGCCTGGCGGGTCCGCTCGGCGGCGAGGCGGCCGCCACCAGCGCGGTCATTTCAGGAGCCGGTGGATTCGCTCTCCTCGGGGCGCTCTTCTACGCCCGTATCCACGACCCCGAGCCATCGATGCTCGGGGGGCAGCGCATTCTTCCGGCGGTTCGAAACAACCTGGGGCTCCTTGGGCGCTTCGCAGCGCCGCAGTTCCTGATCGCCACGGGTGCGGGATTCTGCATTCCATTTCTCCCGACCTATTTCCAGGAGCGCTTCTCGGTGCCCGCGGACGGCTGGGGGTTTCTCTATGCGGCAGGCCAGGTGCTCATGACCTTCGGCTTCCTCCTGACGCCGGTCGCGCTGCAACGCTTTGGCTTCGTGAAGAGCATGGTCCTGATCGAGCTGGCGTCGCTGCCGTTCTTCCTCATGCTCGCGTTCACGACGAGCCTGCCGATAGCCATGTTCGCGTTCCTGATGCGAGGTGCGCTCATGAATGCGACGCATCCGATCCTCAAGAATCTGATGATGCAGGCGACGCCCGCGGGCGTGCGCGAAGTGCAGACGGGCGTGAACGCGACCCTCTGGGGCATCGGGTGGGTGATCGGTCCGCTACTGGCCGGGCGCGTCCTTGATACGACGGGGAACGACTATTCGATTCTCATGTGCACGACGGTGGGTTTCTACGTGGCGGCGGCCGTGCTGACGTACGTGCTGCTGCGTTCGGTGGAGTCCCGGGTCCAGGTCGAGGTGCGAGAACGCGCGGCCCGGAGAGCGGTGGCATGAGCGATAAGGCACCAGGGCCGCCGGACAGTCACTTGTCGAGGGACTCCGAGCTGATTGCGCCGCTGACCGACCTCAAGGGCGTTGGGCATGCGCGCGCCGCGCGATTGAAGCGGCTGGGGCTAGAGACCGTGCGGGATCTTCTGCTCCTGCAGCCGATCCGGCTCGTGGTCTGGCCCGCGAAGACATCGATCAAGATCGCCAGTCGCCAGAAGGGCGAGCGGGTGACCATCGAGGGACGCGTCCGGCGCTCGGTGCTCCAGCGGATCGGCGGCAAGCGTTCGATCGTGCGCGCCACGGTCAGCGACGACACGGGTGAGATGGAGCTCGTGTTCTTCAACCAGCCGTGGATGAAGGAGCAGCTCAGTTCGGGGACGCAGGTCGAGGCCCATGGCGCGGTCGTTGAGGGACGCGGTGTCTCGATCGCGGCGCCGAGGCTTGGGACGGAGGCGTCGCCGCTTCCGGCCCCTGGAACGCTGGCGCCGGAGTACGGCGGTGGGGACGGGGTGTCTAGCGATGCGCTGAGGGCCTGGATTGATGAGGCGCTCGAGCGCTACGACGGGAGGATCGTGGAGCACCTGCCGCTCGGGTTCCTGGAGCACTGCGACGCGCCGACGCTTCCGATCGCCGTCCCGATGATTCACAGGCCGGAGACGATCCCAGACTTCGAGTACGCCCGCAGGCGCTTCGCGCTGGAGCCCATCTTGTCCCTGCAGGCCGCCGTCTTCGCGCGGCGCTCCGGTAAGGGGGGACGCGCCCGTTCGGCAAAGATCAGCGCCGCCCAGGACCAAGAGATCCGCGGGCGCTATCCGTTCACGCTCACGGAAGCGCAGTCCCGGGTCATCGGTGAGATCCGCAAGGATCTGGAGCGCACGCGCCCGATGCGCAGGCTCCTTCAGGGTGACGTCGGGTCGGGCAAGACCGCTGTGGCTGCTTATGCTGCAATGACGGTGGCGGAGTGTGGCGGTCAGGTCGCGATGATGGCACCGACGGAGGTCCTCGCTTCCCAGCATGCTTACGGGCTACGTGATCTTTTGGAGGGCCATGGGCTGCGCACAGCGCTGATCACGGGTTCGTTGCGCACGGGCGAGCGCCGGGATATTACGACCCGTCTCGCGGCGGGGGAGATCGACGTGGTGTTCGGAACGCACGCTCTCTTCTCGGATGATGTGAAGTTCCGCCGACTCGACCTCGCTGTGATCGACGAGCAGCACCGTTTTGGCGTAACCCAGCGAGGCCGCCTGGCGGACAAGGGGAGCGATGTTCATGTTCTTCTGATGACGGCAACGCCGATTCCGCGAACCCTGGCTCTGACGGTTTATGGGGACTTAGAAGTCTCCATCCTCGATGGCTCGCCACCGGGCCGCGGCGAGGTGACGACGCGCTGGGCTCGCGGTGACGATCGCCGACGCATGCCCCGCTTCCTTGCCGAGCGGCTCGAGGCGGGCGAGCAGATTTACTGGGTAGTTCCGCGGATCGGTGAGACCCAAAGCGACGGAGATTCCGAGGATGCGCCGGCGTCCACAGCTGCGAGCGCGGAGGCACGTTTCGAGAACCTGGTCGCGCGCCCGACGTTCCGCCAGGCGGGTATCGAGCTTGTCCACGGCCGCTTGCCATCGATCGAACGCAACACCCGGTTGGACCGTTTTCGCCGCGGCGATATCGCAACGGTGGTTGCGACGACCGTGGTTGAGGTGGGGGTCGACGTACCTAACGCAACGATCATGGTGATCGAGGACGCGCACCGTTTGGGCTTGGCCCAGCTTCACCAGCTGCGCGGCCGCATCGGCCGTGGTAAGAAGGACTCGTATTGTTTCCTCCTTGGCGACAAGAAGGCCGCAGAGCGTTTCCAGCTCATGGAACGGTCCCGCGACGGCTTTCTCTTGGCGGAAGAGGACCTCCGTCAGCGCGGTATGGGAGACCTCCTCGGTCTCCGTCAGTCTGGCGACAACCAGGAAGGTCTTGTCGATGCTGAAAGGGACCTTGACCTGCTCCTGGCGGCCCGCGATCTGTTCCAGAGAGAGCCGGGCCTCCTGCGGTTTTACGGTGGATGACGTGTGACTCGCCCGAATGGGCGAGTGTTGTGCCGTTGTGCCGTTATGTCTTGCAGCCCAGCCCGAAGCCGTCCCACGCGTCCGCAGGACGCCCGGGCCATAGCGCGAGCCCGTAGGGCTCGTGCGGCCCGCGCGAGGCCACGCCCTCGCGGCCCCTCCGGCGAGGAGGCCCGTGCGGCAGCACGCCCGTCCGGCGAGGACGCCTGCGCGGACATAATCGCTATGTCCCCGTCAGGGGAAATGCCATAAATACAGCGCGGTGTCTCAGCGATCGGGCGGTTCGGCATTCACTGCCTTGGTAGCGGTCGCGACGGGTACCGGCGTGCCCGCTACCGACTTCCCGGTATCGACCTGCTGCCGTCGGCGCGCAGCGCTCGACGCGTGGGCGGCGTCGCGCCTGGTACCGACCCGGCCGGTACCGACCTGCTCGGTGCCGACTTGCGGCCGTCGGCGCGCAGCGCTCGACGCGTGGGCGGCGACCCGGCCGGTACCGCCCTGGCCGGTACCGCCCTGGCCGGTACCGACTTGCGGCCGTCGGCGCGCAGCGCTCGACGCGTGGGCGGCGTCTCGACCGGTAGC
>JBLIHL010000336.1:0-6911 GCA_047635895.1 Paracoccaceae bacterium
CGGGCACCTCGCCGCCTGCTTCCCGTAGCGTGGCCATGCTTAGCTCACCGCGCGGTGGCGGCTGGACGAGGCCGAACGCGCCGCGCTCGACCTCTTCGGAGCGCAGGCGCGAGACGCCGGCCTCCTCGAATCGTTGTAGCTCCTTCTGGTACGGCAACGCGTCCTCCACTCGGCCGCGCTGCTGAAGGAAACTGAAGAGGCAGTACGTGGTCGTGAGCTTCCAGCCATCAGCCGGCGCTTCGTTACTGTTGAGCAGCTCCCGATAGAGCGCTTCGGCCTCCTCTTCTTCACCGAGCTCCGCGAGGACGTTGGCCAGGGCCAGCCGCGTTGCATAGTCGCTGGGTGCCAGCTTGCGCAGGCGTCGCAGCTGTTCAGCGGCGATCTCGTACTCGCCGTCGAGGGACGCGATCCGATACGTCGACCAGAGCACGACTGGATTTTCCGGGACGAGCGCAGCGGCACGATCCAGCGTGGTTTGGGCGCGATCGAACTCATTCGCGGCGAGTTCGATGTTGACGAGGCGGAGCAGGTCTTCGACAGCCGGTAGCGCGCGTTCGATCAGCGGGGCCAGCGTTTCGCGGGCTTTAGCGTAGTTCGTCAGGCGAAACTGGGCCGCCACGCGCTCGCGGATGAGCAGGTCTTCGACAGGCACCTCGAGCGCGGACGCCTCGGATGGTGATGTCGTCGGCCGCGTACCCGCCCCAAGCGCTTGGCCCGCGTCGGTTGAGCCAGGTTGGCCTTGCGGTGCCTCACCTCCGCCGCAGCCAGTCAGCCCGAACAGTGTGGCCGCAATGGTGGCCCATTTGGGTACGTACGACTCGTTCACGGATGACGGACCTGTCCCTCGTTCGTTACTCATGGTGCTTCTCCAAGTGTTAGCAGCGCTCGATCTCGATAGCGCTGCTAGGATTCCGTACAGGAGTGTAACTCCCGACTTCTATGGCCACGCACGCTTCACACACTCGTTCGATGTCGATTCCAACCACGAGCGTGATCGCGCTTGCGTCCTCCCTTGTGCTCGCTGCTTGTTCAGACGATGCGGGTGGGGGCCGCTCGGGGGAGCCTGCTTCCAGCCAGGCCACCGTGCCGCACCCCACCGTGCCGCACCCCACCGTGCCGCACCCCACCGCAGTCGAACTCAGCGCAGTCGAACTCGGCGCACCGGACACCTCAGCTCCCGACAAGATCCTCGCCAGTATGGATCTCGTGGAGGACTACTCCGAGGAAGTGGCCGACCGCCTGATCGGTTTTGGGGACAAGCTTCGGCGCCGCGACTTTGGAGCGTGCGAGGACTGGCTGAGCGAGGACTTCATCGGCCATTCGATCGCTGGCCTCCCCGTGGGGAGTGCGCAGCCCATGCCCCTTGAGACGCATGGACGTGTCTATGACGTTTCTGGCGCCACTAGCGTCGACCGCGGCGGCTTCCTGGCGGCCATCAAATCCCACCTGGGGCCCTGGCAACGCGTGGATAGCGCGATCTGGAAGGTCAAGGCCGCCGACTTTCAAGCTGGCGCCCGGACCTGGGGTCGTGTGCGCCTGCGGCTAACCGCACTCGGAATCGATGCGCGCGGCGGCCCTGCCTCCATGGTTCTCTGGGGTCACGCACGCGCGGTCAAGCGAGGCGGCGAGTGGACTCTGAACGCCTTCTCCCTCGATTCGCTCACGACGACCGAGCGGGCCCAGGCGATGTTTACGGACGTCTCGGTCCCAGCAGGCGTGGCGCACGCGGGCATTCGCTTCGGTCAGCCCGGCAACACGAGTTTCGCCTGGAACGGTGCGGCGAGCGGCGACGTCGACGGTGACGGCTACTTCGACCTATTCGTGCCGAGTGCGCCCGACCACAAGCTCTACGTGGCGAATCGCAAGGACGGCTACCGCGAGGAAGCGAACGAGCGAGGCCTCGCAGGTGGTGGCGGGACGGGCGCGGTCTTCTTCGATTTCGACCACGATGGTGATCAAGATCTCGCCGTCGGCGATGTGGGCTGGAAGGAAGCCGATGGCACCGAGCGCGGGAACCGGTTGCGTTTCTACGTGAATGACGGCAAGGGGCACTTCACCGAGTCCGGCAAGGCTCTCGGGTTCAACGCACTCTGCCACGCCTACACGCTCACCGTCCTGGACGTAGATGCGGACGGCTATCTCGACGTGTTCGTTTGCAACTATGGGCGCGTGGACGCGGCTCCGAACAACTCCTGGGTGCAGGCGACCAACGGGACGCCCAATGCGCTCTATCGCAACGAAGGTGGCAAGGGGTTCCGTGAGGTCGCCCAGGAGTACGGCCTGATCGACACGGGCTGGACCTTCGCCGCGACGGCGGCGGACTACGACAGCGACGGCGACACCGACCTCTACGTGGCCAACGACTACGGACGCAATTCGCTCTGGAGAAACGACGGCGGGACGTTCAAGGACGTGGCCGCCGAGGAAGGCGTGACGGATCTCGGCAACGGCATGGGGGCACTCTTCGGCGACCTGAACGGCGATGGTCTACTGGACCTCTACGTCGCAAACATGTCGTCGACGGCGGGCAATCGCATCCTGCGTCGTCTCTCCGAAGAGTCCGGCACAGCCGACCTCGTAAAAATGGCCGCAGGCAATTCGATCTTCCTCCGCGGGGAAAATGGTTTCCACCGTCTCGAGTCGAGCAAGGGCGGCATCGGCGCGAGCTGGGCCTGGTCCCCGGCGATCCTGGACATCAACCTCGATGGCCGTCTCGACCTCTACTGTGCCAGCGGCTTCGTGACGGGAGATACGCTCGAGGACACATGAAGCACGTACTGGCGCCACGTGGTGGCGTCCTCGATCGACGTGGAGAAGGAGTCGACGGTGCACGTGCAGCAGGACGTAAACAGCGGCTCGTACCTGGCCCGGCACAGCGGGCAGATGTTCAGTGACGGTCGGTCGTTTAGTGGCTTTGAGCGCAACGTCCTGTGGATCTCCAACGGTGACGGCTTCACGGACGTGAGTCCCGTGTCGGGAGCCAACTCGCCGAATGATTCCCGCGCCGTCATCGCGGCTGACCTGGACGACGACGGAGACGTGGATCTGTTCGTTCACAGCATTCAACGCGAGCGGCACGCTCTCTACCGCAACGATGCGACCGAACCGGGTGGTGCCGCTGCCGGCTTCCTCAAGGTTCGCCTTCAGGGCACCACGGGGAATCCGGAAGGCGTCGGCGCCACGGTGACCGTCAAGGGGGCGCTGGGGTCCGTGGCCCAGGTGCTCTCCCGGGGCGCCGGATTCCAGTCCTGTCAGGCGCCTGAGCTCGTGTTTGGCCTCGGATCGGCCAGAACAGCGACCGTGAGCGTCCTGTGGCCGGGTGGGGCCATCGAGAGCTTCGGCGTCCTCGCCAGTGGATCCAGGGTCCTGTTAGTGGAGGGCACAGGCAAGCCGGAGCCCTTCGCTCGGCGGCCCATGTCATTCCCCGATCCACTGCCGCCCGGATTGCACGTGTCCGTGGGGGACTTGATGCCAACGCTCCGGCTGCGCGGATCGGATGGTGGCGTGGAAGACCTCGACGTGGGGAAACTCGCGGATGGTAAGCCGGTCTTGGTCAACCTCTGGGCCAGCTACTGCGCGCCCTGCGTACGAGAGCTGCCCGACCTCCAGGCCGTGCACGAACAGGGTGACCAGCGCGTCGTTTCGATCTGTGTCGACTTCGAGTCGGCCGGAGCGCGTGCAACCTCGCTTCTGGAGAGGGCCGGCGTCACGTTCCCGAACTACTCGTCAGTCGAACTGGAGGAAGGCTCGGGAGCGGTGAGTCTCGAAGGCCTTGCGGATCTGGATCGACTGACCCTCCCGACGACGATTGTGGTCACGCCGGATGGGCGAGTCGACAGCATCATCCGGGGCGCGTTCAAGTAGACGCGCGACGCCGTACGTCACAACACAAGGAGCCGTTTTCGATGTCTAGCACCCCCGACTCGCTGAGCCAACGCTGCGCACGCGTCAGTATGGCCGCGCTTGCGATCGCGGCTGCCGCCGTCGGCTGCCAAGGCGTCGAAACGCGCCAAAATCCGGTGTCGCTCCGCTATATCGGGTCGTCCACCGTGGCGTTCTTCATTCGCGAGGCCGGTCAGAGCTTGCCCGACGTGGATTTCTCCTTGGACACGGAGCCTGAGAGCGACGGTGGCGAGCGGGCCATCCTCACGGGAACAGCTGACATCGCCGGGATCGCTCGTGAACCTGGTTCGGCGGTGGCGCGGAGCGGCGTCGCAGCCGTGATGATCGGACGCGATGCGCTGGCCGTGATCGTCCATGCCCAGCTCAGTACCGTCGGACTGACCCGCGATGAGCTGCGCCTGATCTATGGGGGGCAGCTCACGGATTGGTCCAGCGTCGGTGGCGAGGCTCTTCCTATCGTGCCATTCCTCGTAGGGGAAGGCTCGGCGACGCGCGATGTGTTCCAGGAGCAGATCATGGGGGTGACGCCCTACGCCGTCGCGGAAACCGTAGAGCCTGACGCGGCCATCGTGGCGCGGGTCGCGGCGACCCCCGGCGCCATCGGCTTCATCAGCTTCGCCTTCCTGGACCCTGACGAAGGGCGAGTTCGAGCGCTCCAGATCGACGGTCGCGCTCCGTCGCTTTATGACTACGAGTACCCGATCGCGCGGCCCTTGTATCTGCTCTGGAGACCGGGGACGCCCGGCGTCGACCGCTTCGTTCAGTGGGCTACGAGCGGGGCGGGCCAGGCTGTCGTGCGCCACCACTATCCTGGCGTCGGTGTGCTCGGCTCCGTGGATCCGCTCGATGCTGAATCGAACGCGGCGGAGGAACTCGGGACCCTCGTGGTCTACACGCCGACGTTCAAGGTGAACGACGGCGACATCGAGTACTTCCCACATCGGCCGTACGAGATTCTGGAGGGCGCAGACGAGCTCGTGGAGCGCGTTCGGAACCATCGCGGTGTCAACGACGAGAACCCGATGCACGTCAGCCTGAAGCCGGGCGTCTATCGAGTCCGAACCCGCGACGAGCGGGGAGCCAAGCTGGAGTTCTACGCCACGATTCGTTCAGGCATGACCACCGAGCTTAGGTTTGACGAGGTGGACCGGTGAGGCTCACGTCCATGGGCTGGCGCGGAGTGGTCCTCGTCGCGCTCGCGGGGCCCCTCCACGCACAGTCAGGCGTGGTCGAAGTAACGAATGCACGGCCGCCTACCCGGACGGTGCCAGAGTCTTGGCAGTCCGTGGCGGATCGCCTGACGTTCTACGGTGACTATCGCATCCGAGGGGAGAGCGACCGGCATCGGGCGAACGCAGACGATCGTTGGCGCGCTCGCTTACGCCTTCGGCTTGGCGCGAACTACTCGGTCAGTGACGAGTTGATGGTCGGCGGAAGAGTGACGACCGGCAATCCTGACGATGCGCGGGATACGAACACGACCCTCGGTGAGGAGTTCGACAAGGGGGAGCTAACCCTGGACCGCCTCTTCTTGACTTGGAGGCCAAAGTCGTCTGACGCGTCGTTCGTGACCGTGGGCAAGTTCGCGCACGGGCTCGCACGCAATCCGATCTACGAGGAGCTCGTCTGGTACTCGAATGTCCAGGCCGAGGGCATCCTCGCGGGAACCGAATGGCGGGACGTCGGGCCGCTGGAGTCGGCGGGCGTGAAGGTCGGTGGGTATCTTTTTCAGCAGGACTCCGAGGGTGACGTGGAGATCGGTGTGGCGGAGGTCGAAGGAAGTACCACGCTCTCGAAGGAGGCTCGTCTGAATCTCTCTGCGGCCTGGTACGGCTACACCCACGCCGCCGAGGTGGAGGCAGGCACGGTCGACGAATATCAGATCATCGACGTGATTGCGGCTCTGACGTTCGACGGTGCGGTGGCTCCTTGGAAGGTCGCCTTTGAAAGCGTCACGAACGCGGGCGTGAGCTCGCCTGAGAACTCTGGCTGGGCCGCGGGCGTGTCCTACGGGCAGATCCGCCGCCGCGGCGACTGGCGCGTCTACTACCAGTACCAGGAGATCGGCAACGACGCGGTTTTCTCCCCGGTCGCGGGGGCCGACTTCCTCCTCGATCGCAACTTCCACGGCCACGTCTTCAACGCAGATTACCGATGGACGGACGCATCGACGCTTCGACTGCGCGTCCTCGCCGCTACCCCCGACGACCCGAGCCTGATCGGTGGCTTCGACGAGGACAGCTTCCGCGTTCGACTGGACTACAGCGTCAAGTTCTGACGGCTCCCTTCCCCCGTTCGAATCGGCGATTCAGGAGACCCGCGGAGTTCGCGCTGTGCGACGACTTCAGCGTGCCGTTCTGCATCGACGCCTGCCGCTTCGCCGAGAACGCCTGGTTTATCAAGCAGCGCGAGGAGGGGCAAGGCGACCCTTCCATCGGCGAGATCGTGGCCGAGACGTTCGGGGTCGCGGACGGTCGCACCATGAGCGCCAAGAATGACGGCATGGCGAATATCGGCGGATTCCTGGCCTGTCGGGACGCCGCCGTCGCTGCGGACTACCGCCGCAGGCTCGTGGTGATCGCGATCAGGCGTGCAGCAGCGTCATTCCCATGGAATAGCCGGTGCCAAAGGCGCACAGAAGGGCTCGCTTCCCGGGGGTGAGGGCGCCGCTCTTACGTGCCTGGTCCAGCAGGATCGGCACCGAGGCGCTGGAGGTGTTCCCCAGGGTTCCGATGTGGATCGGGACTCGCTCGCTCGCGCAGTTCGGCATCAGGCGCTGCGTGACCGCATCGATCATCCGCGCGTTCGCCTGGTGGAAGAGGAACAGATCCACGTCGTCCAGTGTGGCGCCGGCTCGCTGGCAGCAGGCCTCGATACGTGACGGCAGAAGGCGCACCATGTCCTTGAAGACCTCGCGCCCTTCCATGCCCACAACGTAGCGGTGGATCGTGTCCGCCTCGACGACGCACTTTCCTTCCGTGCTTCGGATGCGGTAGATCGGGCGCCCT
>JBLIHL010000337.1:0-6897 GCA_047635895.1 Paracoccaceae bacterium
GGCGGCGCGACGCCCTGGAAGCTGCCGTCCACGGGCGAACCGGGATCTAGCCCGGCCTGCTCCATGCGCATGCGCCGCTCAATGCGCCCGGCCGGGCTCAGTGCGTCCCGACTCCTGAAGCGGATGTTTCGGAACTTCGCATCGCCGGTACCCGCGATGATGCCGAAGGACCCAAGGAGAATATCCCGCGATGGAAACTCGTGGCTCGCCACCATCACGCCATCCCACCAAACGTCGACGACTCGCCCGGTGACGTCCAGCCGCATCGAATGCCATTCGGCCGTCGTGGACTCCCCTTCCTCGACCTCACGCACCGCGATCGGCACGTGCCGCCAAGGCTTGGTGACCCCGCCGCCGAAGCTCGACATCACGTCCAGGAACGCCGACCTTGCGGTCCCCGCCGCGCCTTCACGCGCGGGGTAATACAGCGCGGCGTGGAAGGCGTCGGTGCCCTTCACTCCGAAGACAAACCCGAGGTACGCCGACTCACCCGACTCCGCCTGGACATCGGCGACCATGGATATGTCGCCACCGGTCACCCGATCGTAGGTGAGGTACTTGAAGTCGAAGTCGTCCAGATCGAAGGCGCCGTTCCGTACGTTGAGCACCGAACTTGCGGGCTTGAAGATCGGCGACGAAGCCGTCCACCCGTCCAGGTTGCTCTCGTTGTAGGCGAGGTCCCAAATCGTCAGGTCCTCGCCGCGGGCCACGACCGCGTCCGCGTAGTCGTCGAAGAGATCGTTCAACCCGAACTCGGAGGCAAAGCGCCAGCTCAGGTCCTGGATCATCGCGGGGCGCCCGGCCTCCCGGTACCTCCCGATGATCGCGCGCGACGCGACCGCCAGCTCTTCGCGCGCACGGGTCAGCGTGCGCCGCTTGGGATCCAGCTCGGCGAGGAGACGCTCGGCCGCACCGATCAGCTTCTCGTCCGGAACCTCCTGGGCGTCCAGCATCGTGAGCGCGTCGTCCACGACCTTCGCCGCGCGATCCGTTTCCTTGAACTCACCGTGCAGAAGGTTCGCGAAGTCGATGGCAAGCTGGGCGTCCCCGGGACTGTCAGCCACGGCCTTCTCGAAGTGCTCCTTCGCGATCTCGAAGTCGCCGTTCGCAGCCGCCAGTCGGGCCCAGCGTCCCCGAGGGCGCGCCGTCTCTGCCTTGCCGGAGCGTTCGTCCCAGAGCTGCAGAATCCAATCGCGCCAGACGTCGTCCAGATCCCCGACGTTGTCGACGAGCTCGAACCCGGGCCCTGGCTCCAGCTCCTCGCCATCGAGTCCTTCGTAGGGCTTCTTGGGGTTCGCAAGCACAACCTCTTCGAACGTCTTGACCGCCGTTTTCCCGGTCTTGCCGCCCGACTTGTCGATGAACTCCAGGAAGGCGTCGCGATAGACAAAGCGCCCGTCGCCCGGGTCCTGGAAGTTGTAGCAGAAGAACACGAGTCCCCAGGTCGGCGCGTACCACGCCGGCCCCCAGGCGTAGGCGTTCTCCAGGATCATCCCCCACGTCGGCGCCGTCTCCGGCACCGAATTCGGATCGTTGGGATCCGCCGTGTCTTGGGGATTCTCCATCCAGCCTTTTTCCATGCGCGTCGCCAAGGGCGACAGGCGGTGATCGGCAGGCTCGTTCATGATGACTGAGCCATTGGGCAGGATGCGCGTTCCCTCGAAGAAGCTCGCGAGCCCCTCGTTCAACCATCCTTGGGCGTTCGTCGCCAGCGACACGTACTGGTGCGCCGCCTCGTGGAACAGCACTCCTACCATCCCAGCGAACCCGCCCTTGTCCACGTAACACTCGACGTGGCTCCAGATACTCATCGCGCGAGCCAAAAACGTGCACGGTGATGCGCGGAACCGAACGGCTATCATCCGGCCCGCCGTAGCGGAAGAAGCGCTTGTAGAACGCCGACATCTGCTCCATGGCCTCGCCGGTCCGGATCAGCACCTCGTAGCCGGCGTTGGAGACCGTCACGTAGTTCGTGCGCGTGAGCTTCGCTGCCTTCTTCCAGTCGCCGTGCTCGGCGTCGTGCTCGGCGATCCACTCGTCCGTCACGTCCTCGAAGAGGTCCTTGGGCTTCGCGTTCGCCGCGAGACTCGGGTCAGGCGCCGAGGCGATGCGCTCGATGGCTTCCGCCGCCTCCAGAGCGTCGGGATCCAGGGCCTGAACCTCCTTCCAGACGCCAATGGCGCCGTGGGGTCGGTCAGCCTTTTCATAGGCCTCCGCGACCGACGTGAACCGGCGCGCGAAGTCGTCCTTGAGCTCGAACAGCTCCGCGGCCACCGGGTCGAGGGCCACGAGCGCCTCCCGCTTGCCCTTGATCGTCCTCTTGTCCGCGCCCTGGGCACCCAGGAGCCGGAGCTCCTTATGACGGCAGTAGATCTCAAGATCCCTGTCCTCGCCCCCGGCGGCCGCGCGTGCGCGCACGTCCCATGCCGTGGGGTTGCGCCTGTCACGCTCCAGCGCACGAACCGCGGCAGCATCCGCCTCGACCCAGCGCTCAGCGCTGACGAGGTTCTCGGCCGAACGGAGTGCGTTGCGGAAACCCGCCGCCGCGTCCTGGGAGCCTGGGGTGGGCGCCGACGGCGCCCATGCCAGGGCGCCTCCAAGGAGAAGCGAAACGATCAAGGCACGAACAGGGAGGGTCATGGGAATCAAACGTCTCAGGAGAGAGCGGCGCCGCTGTCCCCGCGCTTCGGTGAGCGCGATGGATAGAGCACGAGGAGGGCGACGAGGCACGCGAGCGACGCGTACATGGGCACGCTGAAGAGCTTGGTGTAGTCCATCACCCCGTCTTCACCCATGGCCCATACCCCGACTTTTGCGGTCGCGATCCAGGAGCCGAGAATGATGCCCACGCCCACGATGACGAGGTTGAAGAGATTCTGAGCCGTGGCACGCACGTCGGGCGTTGTTTCCTCGTCTACGACCATAAACGCCACGAAGATGAAGCAGCCGAAGCAGAGGCCGTGCAGCGCGACGCCCAGAAGCATAGTCGCCAACGAATCGGTGTAGGCAAACAGCGCCATGCGACCCGCGTACGCCAGGAGACCAATGGCCAAGAGAGATTTCCGCGAGAGTGACTTCGCCACGAATGGAATGACGGCGAGCACGACGAGTTCACTCATCTGCCCGATCGTCATGAGACCACCACCACCGACGCCGAAGATCTTGTTGATCGTGTTGGCCGCATCCGTTCCGTAATCCGAAAGGAATGTCGAGGTGTAGACAAAGTAGAACTGGTGGATGCAGCTCACCGGCAGTGCGATCAGGAAGAGGGTCACAAGCGGCTGGCGACGGATCTCACCAAGTGCCTCTACGGTCGCGCTCTTCTCTTTGCTCCCCTTGCTCGGCGGAGTGTTAGGCAGCGTGAAGCAGTAGAGCCCCATCAGAACGCCCATCGCGGCGCTAAGCCGGAAGGCATCCGCCCGACCAGCATCCTGCGCTGCGGTGACTGCCTCAACGGTCACGTCCACCGGCGTGTGGTGCAGGAAGAGCCACTGTCCCACGGCGATTCCCGCCGCGATCCAGCCGAGCGTTCCCCAGAGCCGCACGCGTCCAAAGTCACGGTCGCGGTCCGGCAGGTGGGCGAAACTCAGTGAGTTCGTTAGCGCCAGCGTCGGCGCATAGACCAGGCCATACACGACGCTTAGCGTGAGGAACCCCGAGTACTCCGTGGTGGTGCTGAGCTTGTAGACGAGGGCCGCACCGATCAGGTGGCTGAGTCCCAGGAACTTCTCCGTCGAAAAGTAGCGGTCCGCGATCTGTCCTGCGAGGAACGGACCGATGATCGCGCCCACCGCCCCGCCGGAGAGAATCATCCCGCACTGCTCTAACGAGAACCCCCGATGCCCTGTCAGGAACGGATAGAGAATCGGCAGCCACGCACCCCAGATGGCGTACTGCAGAAACATCATGAAAGACAGCCGGGCATTGAGCCCCGTCGGAAGAGGCGGAGCGGTCGAGTCAGTCATGTTCAAGCTTTCCGGGGGGGGGAGTCTGGGGGGATCGTCGGGACGAGGCGAGAGCCAGCGGGGCGGCTCAGGCTTCCTTGGCGAAGGCGGAGTCGAAGGCCGTAGCGGAAGGCGGGAAATCGAGGCGCCGGAGGAAGGCGGCCGATTCAGCCGCGCCTGCCTCGCGGTCCATACCGCTGTCTTCCCATTCGACGGAGAGAGGCCCGCCGTAGCCGATGCGGTTCAGCAGGCGCAAGATGCCTTCGAAATCGACCTTGCCACGTCCAACGCTGCGGAAGTCCCAGTAGCGGTCGCGATCTCCGAACTCGGTATGACCACCGAAGACGCCGGCCTCCTTGAGCGTGTCCGACCACCACACGTCCTTCATGTGGCAGTTGTGCACGCGATCCCCGAATTCCTCCAGGAACGCCAGGTAGTCCACGCCCTGGTAGCCGAAGTGGCTCGGGTCGTAGTTGAACCCGAACGCTGGATGATGCTCGATCGCCTCGAGTGCGCGGCGCGTCGACGAGATGTCGAACGCTATCTCGGACGGATGCACCTCCAGCGCGAACAGCACGTTCTGCTGCTGGAAGACGTCGAGGATCGGCTTCCAGAGCTTCGCAAACTCAGCGAAGCCTTTGTCGATCATCGCAGGCGACACCGGCGGGAAGGAGTAGAGGAGGTGCCAGATCGGCGACCCCGTAAACCCGTTGACCACGGCCTTCCCTGGGCGCGTCAGCTTGCCCTTGACCGCATCGGGCGCCGCGTCGAAGAACAGACGGGCCGCGCGGGCTGTGTCCTTCATTTCCTGGGCGGCGCGCTGCCGGACCCCAGCAGGATCCCCATCGCCCCAGACTTCGGGCGGCAGGATCGACTCATGGCGTTCGTCGATGCGATCCGCCACGGCCTGGCCCACCAGGTGAGCCGAAACCGCATAGCACGCGAGGCCGTGGAGCTTCAGGAGGTCCCAGAGGCGCGCGCAGTAGTCCGGCTCGCGCAGGGCTCGCTGAACATCAAAATGTCCGCCCCAGCAGGCAAGCTCGACCCCGTCGAAGCCCATGGACTTGACCTTGGGGAGGAGTTTCTCGAGGGGCAGATCGGCCCACTGGCCGGTGAAGAGGCAAACAGCTCGGGTCATGCGGCGAAGGAGTGGCGGTGCGGGATACCAGGATCAAGAGTCGACGGGCCGTTCGCCCGTCGATCCGACCATGGTAGCGCCCGAAGCCGTCTGAAACAGCGCGCGCTACCCCCACCGCGCCAGTTTTCAGCGACAGAACAGGACTCGAACCGCTCCGGTCGTGTTTGACGTCGGCGTCGGGTTCGCGTCACGGAACCAGAACTGGAAGTTCCAGGACTCGGCCGCGACGAATGCCTGGCCGCCTGGGAGCATCCCAAAGTCAGGTGCAAAGTCCACCTCACCCAGCGGCCCGCTCTGCTGAATGCTCGCCGAGAACCGATAGAGGGTCCCGCCAAGGCAGAGCGTGCCCTGACTGCCTCCAAAGCCGGGAACCAGGTCGCTGGTCTGGGACATGAGCATGTAGCCAAGCGAGTTCGAGGGCAGCCCGGTCGCGACGAGGCTGAGATCCTCTGCCGTCACGCTGGTCGAACCGGAGGTCCCGAGCACTCCCGCCATCCCGGAGGAATTCAGGTTGCCGTCACAAAGAACTTCCGTGCGACCGCTCGACCCGGCCGTCGCCACCAGCGTAGTCGCGATCGTTCCGTCGAAGGTCACGGTGTCCAGGCTGGCGCTCAAGAGCAGATCCGCGGTCCCGCCCGGAGGAAGAATGGTCGGCAGCGGCAGCGCCAGATCGACGAGATCAAGGGGGAATGGGCTGGGCAGAGTCTGCATCTGGGTGCTGCTACCACCTGCCACGAGCGCCGCCCCGCAGTCTGCCAGGTCCAGCGTGCCTCGAATCGGAAGCAGGATCGGAAGGGGCCCCACGGGCGTCACTCCACCTGCACCCAAGGCGGACAGGTCAATGTTGAAGCTGAGCTCGACGGGCACGCCAGCGTTGACATCGAGGAGTCCGGCCGAAGCCCCAGCCACCGCCGTCCCGACGCCCGGCGCAGCCTGGCTCAGCACCACATCCGTCACCGTCGCCGCCCCCAGGGGCAGCGTGAGCGGAAACCCGCCGATATACAGAGACCCAGGGTTGATGCTCCTGAAGGTGTTGTAGCTCAGCGTCACCGAGATGTCGGCTGAACTGCTGCCCGAAGCCCCCACCGTCGCGGCGAGGTCGTTCAAGACGACGGTCCCAAGAACCGCGTCGTAGGTGACCCCAAACGTCCCGTCGACGGCACCGCCAATCACGGCGTCCACGCCCAGCGTGATGCTGACCGGGACCTCGTTGTTGAGGCCATTGTCACCAAAGACCCCAAGGACCGTCCGTGTACCACCGGGGTTCACCAACGCGTCATAGACCCCCTTGAGGTTGCCGCTGAGGTCAAGCCCCACCGCCGCCGTCACCGAGATAGAGCTTTGGCTCGCATCAAAAGCGTGGTCAAAGGTCTGGGCCGATGAGGTTGACGCCAGCGCAGCGCTGGCGAGAAAGAGGGACGCGTACCGGCGCGCAAAGACAAGATCGGACATGGGTGATGGTGTGCCACTTTGGAAGGAAAAACGGACGGGCCCTATCAGGGTAGCGGGCGGACGCCCAATCCGTCGCGGGGCAGTCCCCACAGCCCAGTAGTGCCCCGATTCAGGACGGAGGGCTGGCGGCTGGGGCCCATGGGCTGCTCGCCCCTGTGGGCGAGTCCTCGGTGTTGTGCTTTGTGCTTTGTGCTTTGTGTCCATTTGGCCTTACCCGAGGCCGCCCCGCGTGTCCGCAGGACACCCGGGCCATAGCGCGTGCCCGTAGGGCTCGTGCGGCCCGGCGCGAGGCTCGCCCTCGCGGCCCCTCCGGCGAGGAGGCCCGTGCGGCAGCACGCCCGTCCGGCGAGGACGCCTGCGCGG
>JBLIHL010000338.1:0-6867 GCA_047635895.1 Paracoccaceae bacterium
CACCCTCGTCGCGGTCTTCTTCGTCGCCCTGGCGCTGCAGCGCAGCGGTGGCGTTCTCGAACGAAAAGTCGAGCATGCGACGCCTGTCGCCTGTCGTCGGAACGACCAGCCTGGAACCGAGCGTTTCCTCCAGGAACAGCTGTTCCACCGGCGGCGCGGGCAGCAGGATCTCCGTGGGAGGCTTACGGCGCCCCGGCGCGTAGAGCGCGGTGAGGACGTTGTGTAACAGCTCCTCATCCGGAAGCTCCGACCGGAAGTGATGCGTCCTCGACTCGGCCATCCGCCGCCCCCGCCAGGCGATGCGATGCACCGCGGCTCGGTCCCCACGGCGCGCGAGCCCGAGCACGTCTCGATCCACGTCGTCCTTGGGCCTAACCCCCTGGCCCTCGACGGTGCGACGAAGCGCCGCCAGCCGGTCGCGCCAGACCGCCGCTCGCTCGTACTCCAGCGCCTGGGAAGCCTCGAGCATGCGCAGCTCAAGGTCGGCGGTCAGCTCATCTGCGTCACCCGACAGGATCTTCGCGGCCCGCTGCACCAGGTCCGCGTACTCAGCCTTGTCAATCAAGCCGACACAGGGCGCGCTGCAGAGCCCGATCTGGTGCTTGAGGCAGGGCCGGCTGCGATTGTTCAGGACGGAGTCAGGACAGTCGCGAAGCGGCACGACGCGGTGCAGGTCCGACACGGTCTTACGCAGCGCGCTCGCGCTGGCGAACGGGCCGAAATAGCGACTGCGTCCGCCCTCCTTCCCGATCTCCGGGGAGTGCGCACGCACGTGCTTGAGCCGCGGAAACGAGTCCGAGTAGTCGATCCGCAGCATCCGGAAGGATTTGTCGTCCTTGAGCCGAATATTGTGCGGCGGCTTGTGCTGCTTGATGAGCGTGTCTTCCAGCAGCAGCGCCTCCTGCTCGGTCCGCGTCACCAGCGTCTCGACGCTGTGGGCGTCTTCGATCAGGAAGCGAATGAGGTAGCGGCCGTCACCGCCGGGGCGCCGGTAGCTGCTGAGGCGATTCTTGAGGTGGCTCGCCTTGCCCACGTAGAGCACACGCCCGTCCTCAGCCCGGAAGATATAGACCCCTGGCCTCTTGGGGACCTCCTTCGGCCACCACTTCGGATCCTCAATGCGCTGCGCCACACCCCCTGTATAGGCCCCGGCAGCACCGAGACCAAGCTCCTCGACCACAATCATCCGGCTGTCAGAGCCAGCCCGCGCCTGACGTCGGTCAGCGCGCCGCGGGGAGAAGCCGCTCCATTTCGTCCACCAGGCGCAGCTGCACCCGCGCTCGGTCCAGGTTCTGCCCAGGGCGGCTCGTCTTGAAGTACACGTCCCCAAGGATGTGGTCCGCCAGGAACCGCATGGCCAGCGTCAGGGAAACCAGCCGAGCGGAGAAGGTCATGTGCTCGCGCTCAAACGCGGACAGGAAGCGATGGGCGTGACGGAGGTAACCATCACGCAGGGCCTCGTAGATCTCCAGATCGATGCTCACCGTCGACAGATCACGCTCATCTTCGTCGGCCGTGGCCGCCGTGAACCGAACCAGGTCTCCGAAGTCGAAGAGTGAATAGCCGGGCATGCACGTGTCGAGGTCGACGATGCAGCGCGGGACATCGAGTTTTTCGTCGAACAGAACGTTGTTCAGCTTCGTGTCGCCGTGGACCACCCGGGGAGGCATGACACGATCGCGAAGCGCGCGCTCCATGATGGGAACCTGCTCACGACGGCCGCGGATACTCGCCAGCTCCGCCTCCACCTCCGCCACCCGATCCTTGGGATCGCGACGGCAAGCGTCATCGAGCTGGCTCAGCCTCGCCTCTGAATTGAAGAAGTTCGGAATGGTGACCCGTAGCTCGGCCGGATCCAGAGAGCTCAGCCGCACCTGGAAGTCTCCGAAGGCGCTCGCCGCAGCGAAGGCCATTTCTGGATGCTTCGGATGATCGTAGGACAGCGTCCCTTCAACGAAGTCGTAAGTCCGCCAGGGCGTACCGGCGGCAATCGCGTAGTCCCCGCCATCCCGCGCACGGATCAGCCGGAGGGCCGTCAGATGAGCGGTCGCGTCATCGACCTCTCCCACGGGCGCGTCGATGAGATGCCTCGTCACCACCGCGACGTTGTGCATCAGCGCGGGGATGTCTTCGAAGACCGCGTCGTTCATACGCTGGTGTAGGAAGCGGCGCGTCCCGCCACCATCCTCCCAGGTCCGCCAGGACGAGACGTAGGTATCGTGAATATGGCCGCGGCGCAGCTCCGTAAAGCCGTCCAGTTCACCGTGGAGGTCAAACTTACGGATGGCGGTCTCCAGCTCGGGGCCGCTAATTTTTGGCAGGACACTCATGAGTCGTTCAGGCGCGTGGGTCGCCGGAGTTCACGTGAAAGTGAAGATGCTTCGAGTCCTGATACTCTCCGAGGTTGGTGAGCACGCGTGCGGCCCCGTGCTCTTCCTCCACCTGTCGGGCGACCTCGCGGACCGCAGCCATGAGCTGCACGAGGAGCTCCGGCGGCGCATCACCGAGATCCGTCAGGGAAGGCACATGCATCCTGGGAATCACCACGATATGCACGGGCCAAAACGGCCGCGTGTGGTGATACGCCAGTACGGCCTCGGTCTCGAGGACCACGTTCACCGCGGTCCTGCCCGAGAGCACCTCGTCGCAATAGAAGTCATCCGTCACCCTGGAATCATGCCAGGCCAGAGGCTCTGATGCCTGGTCCGAGCGCTCGGCACAGGGCCAGCCCTCTCGAAAGGACTCACTCTCGTTCCGTTTTGATCCCATGGCAGACGACATCGACTACGAAATCATTGGCGAGGACTTCCACGCCGTCCTGATCACCCTCGACCCAGGAGAGGCCGTCCAGGCCGAGCCCGGGGCCCTCATGTTCATGGAGGAAGATATCGATATGGGAACCTCGACAGGCGGCGGCCTTTTCTCCGGGCTCAAGCGAAAAATCGCAGGCGAGAAGTTCTTCGTCACGAGCTTCGAGAACGAGGGCGACGTTCCCAGACAGGTTGCTTTCGCCTCGGAGCACCCGGGCAACGTCAAGGCCGTCGACCTGAGTCAGGGCACGGTCTTCTGCCAGAAGGATGCGTTCCTCTGCGCCGCCCGAGGCGTCAACGTCTCGGTGGCCTTCACGAAGAAACTCGGCGCCGGATTCTTCGGTGGCGAGGGCTTCATCCTCCAGAAGCTCAGCGGAGAAGGCCTGGCCTTCATGCACGCCGGTGGTCACGTCATCGAGCGTCTCCTGGAGCCAGGGGAACAGCTTCGCGTAGACACCGGATGTCTCGTCGGGTTCGACGAAGACGTGGACTACTCCATCCGCCTCGTCGGCGGCATCACCAGCAAGATCTTCGGCGGGGAAGGCCTCTTCCTGGCCAGCCTGAAGGGACCAGGCCGAGTCTGGATGCAAACGATGCCCTTCAGCCGCTTCGCGAACCGCGTGCTCGCCGCCCGGAACGACGAGGTCGGCGAAGAATAGGAATCTCGCCCTGGATGGTCGCGGGGGGGCCGGTGGACTCCGTCCACGGACTGGCGAGGGCACAGATGGAGGGGGCCCGTGAAGAAGCGGCGCCCCAATCACTCAGCGCGAAAGCTCCACATCCTGCAGCACCTTCAACCGATCCCGCAGACTCGTGGCCTCCTCGAATCGAAGCTCGTTAGCCGCCAGTAGCATGTCCGCGCGCGTCCGTGCGATTTCCCCGCGCAGACGCCCCTTCGGCCAGGTCCGCGGATCGTCTTCCGCTTCCTTGTCGCCAACCTTGTCGGGCAGCTCGGGAACGGCAGCGTAGTCCATCTCGTACATCGCTTCGATCCCGTCGCGGATGGGCTTGATGATCGTCTTTGGAATGATGCCCCGCTCGGCGTTGTATTCGATTTGCACGGCGCGACGGCGCGTGACCTCGCTCATCGCAGCCTTCATAGAGCCGGTCTCTCGCTCGGCGTAGAAGATCACTCGTCCTTCCACGTTTCGGGCCGCTCGGCCGCAGGTCTGCACCAGGCTCGTCTCCCCGCGCAGGAAGCCCTCCTTGTCCGCATCGAGGATCGCTACGAGCGCCACTTCGGGAAGGTCGAGGCCCTCACGCAGCAGGTTGATCCCGATCAACACATCGAATTCTCCGATGCGCAGGTCCCGTAGAATCGCGGATCGCTCCAGCGCATCGATCTCGGAGTGCAGGTACTTCACCTTGACTCCAAGGTCCGCGTAGTAGTTCGTCAGTTCCTCGCTCATGCGCTTGGTGAGCGTGGTCACCAGCACCCGGAAACCCGCCGCGACGGTCTTGCGGATTTCGCCGAGGAGGTCGTCCACCTGGGTCCTGGCCGGCCGCACCTCGATCTCCGGATCCAGGAGACCCGTCGGTCGGACGATCTGCTCGACCGTGTGCCCCTCGGCGACCTTCTTTTCGTACTTGGAGGGCGTGGCGGAGACGTAGATACGCTGCTTCACCAGATGGTCGAACTCGTCCCAGTTCAGGGGCCGATTGTCCATCGCACTCGGAAGCCGGAAACCGTGCTCTACCAGCGTCTCCTTCCGCGACCGGTCCCCCTTGTACATGGCGCCGACCTGCGGCACCGACACGTGACTCTCGTCGATGTAAATCACGAAGTCGTCCGGGAAGTAGTGCAGGAGCGTGAAGGGCGGCTGCCCCGGGCTCCGACCATCCATGTAGCTGCTGTAGTTCTCGATGCCGTTGCAGACGCCGACGGTCCGGAGCAGCTCCAGGTCGTGCCGGGTGCGCTGCTCGAGCCGCTGGGCTTCGAGCAGCTTCTTCTGTCCCTTCAGCATCGCCAACCGCTCTGCCAGCTCGGCCTCAATCTTGGGGATCGCGGTCGTCAGCCGATCTTGGGGCGTGACGTAGTGGTTCTGCGGGTAGATGACCACCTCTTCCACGTCGCCCAGGATCTCGCCGACCAGCGGATTCACCTTCGTGATGTTCTCGATCTCGTCCCCGAAGAACTCGACGCGAATCACCTCGTCATCCGCGTAGGACGGGAAGATCTCGACCACGTCCCCTCGAACCCGGAACGTACCCCGCCGAAAGTCCAGGTTGTTGCGGGCGTACTGCATCTGGGTGAGCTGCCGCAGCAAATCATCGCGCTCGATCTCCTGGCCCACCTTCAGAGAGGCCGCCATCCGGCTGTAGTTGGACGGGCTGCCGAGGCCATAAATACAGCTGACCGAGGCAATCAGGATCACGTCCCGGCGATCCAGCAGCGAACGCGTCGCGGAATTCCGGAGGCGCTCGATGTTCTCGTTCCGACTGGCGTCCTTCTCGATGAACGTGTCGGTCGAGGCCACGTAGGCCTCGGGCTGGTAGTAGTCGTAGTAGCTGACGAAGTACTCGACCGCATTGTTAGGGAAGAGTTCTTTGAACTCCGAGTAGAGCTGGGCCGCCAGCGTCTTGTTGGGCGACAGCACCAGCGCAGGACGGCCTGAGCGGGCAATCGTCGAGGCCATCGTGAAGGTTTTGCCACTTCCCGTGATACCCAGGAGGCACTGGTGCGGCACCCCGGCGGCGAGCCCCGCCACCAGCTTTTCGATCGCCTGGGGCTGGTGGCCCATGGGCTCGAAGGGACAGGACAGCTGAAAGGGAATCTGGCTCATGGCGCGATATGGTCCCCTAGGAGGGCCCCCAGCGCGATCACCAGAGCCTCAGAAGTTGCGGGACACTCCGCTGAGCGCTACGTTTCACGCTCTCCAGACCCGCGAGTCCGGGCCCCTTCGGTCCTGGCGACCCCCTCAACGGGGCGCGAACCGGTCCCCTCAACGACGCGGCCCCCCAGCGGCCCAAGCTCTCCATGATCATCAAGTGCACCTCCTGCGGCAGCCAGGCCAAGCTCCCGGACAGCAAGGAGGGAGCGAAGGTGAAGTGTCCCTCGTGCGCCCACATTTACGTGGCGCGGCCCGCTGGCGCCAAGGGTGCGTCCCGGAGCCGCGGCGAGGACCATACGTCTAAATTCATCGTGGGCGGCGTCGTGCTCGTCGGAGGAGCCATCCTGGCCATCATCGGGAGTGGAGGCTCCGACGCGCCTGTCGTGCCTGAGAAGCCCAAGGAGGTCGAGAAGAGGGTGGTCGACGCCTACGTCAACCCCCTCGGTTGGGATGGGCCGCCCGTCATGCTCGCGCGGACGCTGCACCAGGCGGCGTTCTCTGCCAACGAGTCCAAACTCTCCGTCAGCATCGACCTCGAAGGTGCCTACAAGTTCGTTCCGAACGAGGAGTTCGCCGGGGAGGAGCTGACGCCGCCGCCCAAGGCCGCTGAGGCCGAGGGCGAAGAGACCGACACCGCGGAGCTGAGTGAGCCGACGGAGCCCGAGGAGCCCGCCGTTTGGGAGACCCTCGACCCGATGGCCCGCCTCACGTTCCAGGATCAGCTCGTTGAGGCCGTCATGACTCCGCTGGAGGAAGGCGCTGTCCGCGACTGGGAGCCCTTCGACGGCAAGGTCGAGTACACCAACGGCGTGATCGCCATCGTGCGTCTCAAGGTCGTCTTCCGGGACACGGACGCCGGCCGCCCCGATCGCTATACCCAGTGGACGATGAAGAACATCGGTGGCGACCGCGGCACCGACGACCAATGGCGCTGGATCCACGTCGAGCACTGGGTCACGCCCGAGGAAGCCGCCGCCAGCCGCCGCGGTCTCCGCGTCAGGGCGGAAAAGAAGACCCTCTCGGACGGATCCAAGGTGTACGAGTCCGTCATTCGAGCCATCCCGTTCGACGACGACGTGCCCGCCGAGCGGCGCGCTCAGCTCACCAAGCTGGCCAACGATCTCGTCGGGGACATCGACGCACCGCCCCGCGTGCGGCGCCCAATCTCTGAGGACCTGACCTTCGCCGGTAAGGCCGCCATCGCGCCGCTTCTGACGAAGATGGCC
>JBLIHL010000339.1:0-6846 GCA_047635895.1 Paracoccaceae bacterium
AAATGGGACGGCCATGTCCCGGGAGAGACTCTCGTCACCACCGCCCGTAGCCGCTGGGGCAGCCATGACACCGGCCGTAATCCAGGCGGCGGGGTCCATGCGGGCCCGCAGAATCACCCCCTCGGGCGAGAACTGCCGCCGCCAGCTATCTAGCTCCGCTGCTTCAGGCTCCCCGGCGTCTGAACTGGCTGGGTCCTGGCTCGCCCCGCCTGGTGATGATGATTCGGCTGATGATGACTCGTCCGGCGTTCCATCAGTGGACGGAGCTCCTTCGTCTGATTGCGTCGCCCCTTGCCCGTAGAGATCCGCTTCGTCGATTACGACTTCGTATGCCGCTCGCTCTCGAACGCAACGCCAGGCGTAGGGATCGAGTGCATCGAGCACGTCGCGGCGCCGCCGGTTCTCGGACAGACCCGAGTCTTCCGTCGCGATCGCCGTAGCGCTCGATCCGATCGCCACGAGAGTTCCACCGGCCCGTACCCAGTCCACGAGGCTGTCCTTCTTTTCAAGAAGCACCGCCCCGACACCAGGGGGCGCCACAAGGACGTTGTATTTCGCGAGGTCCACGCTCCGGTAGCTTTGCGCATCCACGAGCGTGACTGGAACGCCCATGTCTTGGTCCAGATAGGACCAAACGTGTCCAAAATCCGTCCGGGAGACAGGCGTGTTGGAAAACACCGCCACGCGGGGCCGCTCCAGGAGCTGAAAGTGCCCGCCGCCCAGGTCTGGGCCGTCATCAGCTGATCGCCCCGTCGCCAAGCCGTGCACCACGGCCCCGGTCTCGCGGGCTGCCTGAAGCACCTTCTCCACGACGTCGTCCTCGTTCTCATGCCGACGGAGCAAGAAGCTGCCGCGAGGCATGGGCAGGGACGTCGCCTCCCCCGCACGACCCGCTGTTTTGACGCGAACCGAGAAGTCCTCGTCCGCCACATGGACCTGCGCACCCAGCTCCATCGCCCTGGCAGCGAAAGCCAGGGAGCGACTGTCGTCGCCGTCCACCACCCATGCGTAAGCACCGCGTAGGTCCCCCACAGGCCCCGACGGAGCCAGCAGCGGTCCCGCGTCCTCTGCAGAAACCGAGGGTGCGTCGATCCAGAACCCCTGCAGGGCGAACTGCCGGCCCAGGTCCCATCCCGTCACGTCGTAGATCTTGGATCCCTTGCCGCGTTCGATGGATTCTCGCTCCTTACGAAGGAAGTCCGCGTCGAGCCGCTGGTCGAAATCGAGGTACGCGCGCACCAAGGCGCCTTGGGGCTGCGCCGCACGGACGATCCATGTCCCGGCGGGAAACTCGCGCCGATCACCTCGGTCTCCCAGAGTGCCCTCGAAGTTCATCCCATCAAACCCTTCCTTGGCAACGCTGACTTCGATGCCCTGGCCGAGCAGCGTGCGAAGAAAGCGCGCGTCGCGCGTGACATCCCGCGATGGCACGACCGCAAACGCGCGACCACCGAGCGGCGAGTCAGCGTCGAGCGCCATCCGCCGATGCGCCACGTAGTCGACGAGGATGTCTTCCTTGTGCTCTGCGAACGTCATCAGGTTCGAAAGGCTCGCGGCGATCTGACCGTGGACCGTCTCGCGGTAGGAGACGACCTCTCCGGACTCACGCTCTAGCGGAGCCCCGATCGTGCGACCCTGCTCGTAGAGCATGCCGATCGCACCCGTGAGACTTCCCCATGCATCGGAGTACCCCGGGTACAGCGCATCCGCCCATTCGCGCGTGTAGTAGCCCCAGCCGAACTTGTCGAACACGCGCGCTGCGTCGCCCGCCAACAGGGTCTGCCAGTGGTTCAAGCGCGTCGGCAGGTAGGCGTTGCGGGGCGCCGCCTGCGGATAGAAGAGGAAGGTGTCGAGGCCGCTCATTTCGTGGGCGTCAACGAAGAGCTGGGGCGGAAGCTCCAACAAGCGAGCCCAGCGGCCCCGCGTCTCCGGCGCCTCGCCCGCCATCCAATCGCGGTTCATGTCAAACAGGTAGTGATTGCCACGTCCACCAGGCCAGCGACCACGCTGCATCGCACCATCATCGAGGTTGGCGCGGAACCCGGCGCTCTGCTCCACCATCGATCGAATGCGCTCGCGCCCGTCAGGGTTCAGGCACGGGTCGAGCACCACAACGACGCGCTCCAGCGCAGCCATGACCGAGTCATCCGTACTCGCCGCGAGGTGATACACAAAAGGCACCGCCGCCTCAGAGGCCGAGGTCTCATCGCCGTGGATCCCGTAGCCCATCCAAGCGACGCCAGGTTGGCTATCCGGGAGCGCATCGATGACCTCCGGATCCGTGCCGGATGGGTCGAACAGGCGCTGTGCGTTCGCCTGAATCTCCTCCATTCGCGCGTGATTGGCGGGCGACGTGATCGTCAGAGTGACCAGTTCACGCCCCTCGAACGTCCGACCATAGGTGTTGACCTTCACCCGGTCCGAGGTCGCTGCCATCGCTCGGAGCATGGACAAGATCTCGAGATGGCTTGCAAGCCGACTCCCGATTGGCTGGCCGAACAGGGCTTCAGGGTCCTGCACGCTCGGATCGTACTCCGCCCCTTCAAAGAACGGCGTCGTCCATGCGTTCGCGGCATCATCCCCGAATCGAATGGGACGCATGGGCTCCAAGACGGGTGCGGCTGGCGCAGTGGACTGGGCACCGGCCGATGAAAAGCCGTGTACAAGAAGAAAACCCAGAAGCGCCATGCGACGCGAAGTGTGGATGGCCATGAATGAAAGCGAAAAAGGACGAAGGCGACAGTTCGAGGTCTGAGTCTATCGCGATCGGGCCCTCAGTAGCGCAAGCTTGGGGTCCACGCATGAAAGACCCGTTCGCACCCAAAGCCGCCCTGAGGCTCAAGCCCGTCGATGTACCAGGCTTCCCGGCCCCGCTGGACCTGCGGGCCTCCGTCGATTCATCGGCGCAGTTAGGCGGGTCGTCGGCTTCGCTGACCATCGGACGCGAGGACGACAACGACGTCGCTCTGAGCGGAGGCGGGTTTCCGTCCGTTTCGAGCCATCACGCACGCTTCGAGATGCGGGGGTCCGAGCTCTGGGTCATAGACCTCGATTCGCGCAACGGCGTGCTGGTGGGCGGCGAGACGATCCAGGGCGAGCGACGCCTCGAGCTAGGCGATCAGGTGCGGCTTGGAAGCGTGGGGCCGAAGTTTCTCGTCGTCGGGGGACGTTCTCTCGAGGAAACCGTGTTCGTAAAACGTGAAACGCTCCGCAAGGGCAGCACGAGGGACATGGAGCAAATGGTCGAGCGCGGAGCGCGTCGCACCAGCCGGCTCATTGCCCTGCTCGGCGTCGTAGTTGCCTCCGCGATCGCGTTTGCCGTCTGGGATAAGGGCAAGGCCGAGGAGCAACAGCAATCGCGGGACCTGGCCTACGAGGACGAGCTGCGCGGCGCCGCCGCGCAGATCGCGGCCCTGGAAGAACGCGAGCTCAAACGAGCGGACGAGGCCATCGAACAGGAAGCCAAGCGCGAGGGCGAGATCGCGCGGCTCGAAGCCAACTTGGCGGAACGCACGACCGAGCTTGAGGCGACGCTCGAGGAGCGTTCGGAAGATGAAAGGGCGCTCGTCACGCGCATCGCGGGACTCGAGGAAACAGGCGCTTCCCGCGAGGTACTCGAGCGGGTAGAGCGGGACCTTCTGGCAGCACGCAGCGAACTGACCCGAACCCGTGACGACCTGGCCACTGCCCGACGCCGTGTCGATCTGTTCGATCCCGTCAACCTGGCGCAGGCTCGACTTGTCGGCGTCAAGGCCGTACGTCGCAGCGTCGTCCTGATTGAAAATCGCGTCAAGCTGAGGAACAACAAGAGCGGCGAGACGCTCTACCTTGAGGCCATGGGATCCGGTGCAAGTCGGACCGTGCGACCGAACTACGAGAGTATCGGCGAGGAGTTCGGGATCGAATCGACCGGCTCGGGCTTTTGCGTGGACAAGGACGGATGGATCCTCACGAATGCCCACGTGATCACCTCCCCCAACACCGAATTGCTGCGGGACCTTTCGCGTCCGCGCGCCATCGATCAGGTCGTAGAGCTCAACGTCGTTTTCTCGGGCGACTCCACGCGCCACCCGGCCAAGGTGATGGCCATTGCGGAAGGCAACGTGGATCTCGCGCTCGTCAAAATCGAACCCTTCGAGGGCATGCCAACGCTCGACGGCTTCCGAACGGATGCAAAAGCTCCCCAGGCGGGTAGCGACATCTACCTCTTCGGGTTCCCGCTGGGGCACATGGCCGTCCAGGAGGGCAAGACCGTCATCGCCTCCACGTTCCGCGGCATTCTCTCGCGTAACGTGGGAGGTCAAATGCAGGTGGACGCAGGCGTCCACCCAGGCAACAGTGGCGGTCCGATCACGGACTCCGCAGGCCGCGTCGTCGGTGTTGTGGTGAGCGTCCAGGCCGGCCCCGACCGCAAGGCTGTCTACACCATCGGCTACGGGATCCCCATCGCGAATGCCGCTGGACTATGGCCTCCGAAGGTCGCCCCGACTCCAGGACTCGCGGCTTCTTCCGCGGAGGAGTCTCCGCTGGAGGCACTCCCGGCCGCAGAAGAGCCGGCGCCCCAGCCCGCCAAGCAAACCCCCGAGTCAGATAAGTAGCCCCAAGGGGCCTCCATGCACTGGCGCTGCTTCAGATACGAAATTGTGGACTCCACAAGTGATCGGGCGTTCGACGCCTTGGAGAGCGGTGATGGGCGTCACGGCGACGTATTCATCTCGGAGACCCAGCTAGCCGGCCGCGGTACGCGCGGCAGGCGGTGGGCCAGCGAGCCGGGTGGGCTGTACATGAGCGTCATCCTGGAGTCGCCTTCTATCCCCCTGCCGGGACTCTGGACGATCGCCGGCGCGCTCGCGGCGCATGATGCTGCCACGCGCTTCGGCGCAAGCGTTGGGCTGGATTGGCCCAACGACGTCATCGCACAGAATGGCGCCAAGCTCGCCGGAGTGCTCGCTGAGTCCCGTGGACTCCAACCAGGTGGTGCCGCCGTATTCGTCCTCGGCATCGGCATGAACGTGATCGGGCACGTGCCTGAAGAGCAACTCGACCGCAAACGGCAAGTTGTCACCCTGGAAGAAATCGGGTGCGACGTCACGAAGGAGGCCCTGGAGCTGATCCTGCTCGCCGCGTTGGAGGTACGCGTTTTGCAGGCGGCCGACGCCCCCGAGACACTGTACGCAGACTTCTACGCGCGCTGCGTCCAGGGCGGCCATGACGTCATTTTGGAAGTCGGCGAGACGACCGTCACCGGTCGGCTCGAAGGGCTCACGCCCGACGCCTGCCTCCGCATCCTTGACCCGGACACGGGGGATCATCAGCGGGTGTCGATCGCCCACGTTCGCAAGATGCGGCTGAAGGATTCCGCTGACGCGACCGAGTCTTAGGACTCGGGAAGGGAGAAGTTCAGGGCGCGTGGTGGTGTTCGGCGCCCCCCCCAAGGCCCCGAAAAAACTTCCGGCTTCGCGCGGGTTCTCCCGAGTAGTCCTCAAGCCTTCCTGGAATCGACTCGATGGCTCACCGGAGCTTCAATGGCTGCACGCCGCAGCCAGAAGCCCATCTAACGCCATGGAATCCAACCGCTCTGTCCGCTCGACCCCGCAGATCTCCGTTCTCGTCCCCACCCACGGACGCCCTGATCGGATTCGTACGCTTATCTCACAGCTGTGCGCGCAGACGGTCCCTAACGGCACCTTCGAGCTGATCGTGGTGGACGACGGCGGTGACCCGCCTGTGTCCATCGATGTGAGGGAGCTCCCTTTCCCTTGCACGGTTCTCCAGCGCAGGAACGCAGGCCCCGCGGCCGCTCGCAATGCGGGCCTAGCCCTCGCGGCCGCTCCCCTGCTCTTGATCCTGAACGACGACGCCGTTCCCGCGAATGACCTCATCGAGCAGCACCTGGCGGCCCATCAAAGAGCCTCCGGCAAGACGGCGGTCCTCGGCACCTTCCACTTCACCGAGGAAGCCTGCAAGAGCCCCTTCGTTCAGGTGCTGGATCAGACCGATCGCCTCTTCGCATTCACCTCTTTGGTCCACGGTAAGCGCTACAACTGGACCTACTTCTGGACCTGCAACATCAGCCTTCCCATCGAGGCCCTGGTCGCGGTCGGCGGCTTCGACGAGGAGAACTTCGACAAGGCGATCTGCGAGGACGTCGAGGTCGGCTTTCGACTGGGGCAAGCAGGCTGGACCGTGCTCTTCGACGAAACCTGCGTGGCTCACCATGACCATGTCCTGACGCCGGAGAGCTACGCGGCCCGCGCCGTCCAGCTAGGCATTTACCAGCATCGCCTGCGTACGAAGCACGGAGCCGACGCCCTTGGCCTCGCACCGTTCCCCGAGGACCAAGAGGTCCTGAAGAGCGAAGCCCTCCGGCGCGTCCGCACGGGACTGACGGCTGCCGATGAGTTCTTCCATACGCTGGAGATCGTCGAGTCCAAGTACCAGGGACTGACGCTCCCGCCCGAGCTCGTCAAGGAGATCGAAGCCGGTCTCGACGAGCATTCGAACACCTACTGCCTCGCAGGCATCTACGAGGACCTCACCGGCATGAACCCCATTGCCGCCATCAAACAGGGCGTGCCGTCAGGTACGTCGATGGCCGCGATCGTCGTTTCCTACAACGCGCTCGAGAACACGCGGCGCTGCGTGGATGCGCTGCAAGCCGCCAGTGACCCGCGCTTTCCGCTTAGCCTCATCGTCATCGACAACGGCTCCACGGACGGTAGCGCTGAGTGGCTTCGGAGCCAATCAGGCCTCCAGACGATCTTCAACGCAGAGAACCACGGCGCTCCTCGCGCACGCAACCAGGGCCTGCGCCTCGTCGCGCCGGGCACTGACTGGGTCGCCTTC
>JBLIHL010000340.1:0-6846 GCA_047635895.1 Paracoccaceae bacterium
ATGGAAGGACCGGAGTCCAGGTTGACGGTGTCAGCGAGCAAGATTTTGCTCAGGCGCGCGTGTTCAAAGCAGGCGGACTTGCGCTCGGTGTGGAGGCTGGGGAGATCCAAGAGCGTGGGGGCGTCCTCGGTGCAGCGCGCGACCTTGAATCCGCAGCGTGGTGCGAATGAGCAGCCGGGTGGGAGCGCTGCGAGGTCGGGCGGTGCGCCGGGGATCGAGTCGAGCTCGGCGTTTGGGTCGCCGGTGAGACGTGGGACGCTTCCGAGCAGGCCCTTCGTGTAGGGGTGGCGCGGCTCTTCGAAAAGAGGCTCTGCGTCGGCCGTCTCCACGAGTTTGCCCGCGTACATCACGTTGACCCGATCGCTCATGCCGGCGACGACGCCGAGGTCGTGGGTGACCAGCAAGATGGCGGTGCCGTGGCTCTGCTGTAGGCGCTTCATCAGCTCCAGGATCTGCGCCTGGATCGTCACGTCGAGGGCCGTGGTCGGCTCGTCGGCGAGCAGCACCTTTGGCTTGCACAGAAGACCCATGGCGATCATGACGCGCTGGCGCATGCCGCCCGAGAGCTCATGCGGATACTGGTTCAGGCGCTTCTCTGGATCGGGGATACCGACGTCGTCGAGGCCCTCCGCGGAGAGGCGGCGAGCCTCGCGGCGTGACACGTTCTGGTGGACCTCGAGGACCTCGGTGAGCTGGCGCCCAATGGTCAGCAGGGGGTTGAGCGACGTCATCGGATCCTGGAAGATCATCGAGATGTCGTTGCCGCGAAGCCGGCGGAGCTCCTTGTCACTCAGGGTCAAGAGGTCGCGGCGGTCGAAGCTGAGGCGGTCGGCTTCGATCACGCCTGGTGGCTGGGGGACGAGGCCCATCAGCGCGAGGTTGGTGACCGACTTGCCGGAGCCTGACTCGCCGACAAGGCCGAGCGTTTCGCCCTCGTGGAGTTCGAAGGACACGCCGTCGACGGCGCGTACCACCCCGTGGTGGGTTTCGAATCGAACGCGGAGGTTCTGGACGTCGAGAATTGGGGCGGCCATCAGGACTTACCTCGCAGCTTGGGGTCGAGGGCGTCGCGCAGTCCGTCGCCGAGGATGTTCAGGGCCAGGAGCGTGGTACCCATGGCGAGGGAGGGGAAGACGACGAGCCACCAGTAGATCTTGATGGGGTTGATGGCCTGGGTGCCGTCGACGGCGAGGAGGCCCCAGGAAACCTTGGGGGGCTCGATGCCGAGGCCGAGGAAGGAGAGGAACGCTTCGAATAGCATGACCGCGGGAATCGTGAGCGTCAGGTAGACGATGACGATCGAGAGGACGTTCGGAACGATGTGGGCCAGGAGGATGCGCAGGGTCGAGGCCCCGATGACGCGGGCGGCCTCGACGAACTCGGTGTTCTTCAGTGAGAGCACCTGGCCCCGCACGACGCGGGCCATCGTGAGCCAGTAGATAGCGCCAATGACGAGGAAGAAAATCTTCTCGCGATCGATGCCGAAGCTGTCCTCGAGCTCGGTCCGGTACTCGTTGACGACGGTGATGAGGAAGATCACCACAAAGATAAATGGGATCGAGTAGAGGACGTCGACGACACGCATCATGAAGTTGTCGATGCGTCCGCCCATGAGCCCGCTAAACGCGCCGTAAAGTACGCCGATCAGGAGCGAACAAAGCGAAGCGATGAGGCCGACGATGATGGAGGTTCGGCTGCCCCAGACGATGCGCGAAAGCAGGTCGCGGCCCTGGCTGTCGGTGCCCATCCAGTTGCCGGTTTGCCAGAGGCCGAAGACGTGGACGCGGGCGCTGAGGAGCAGATCGTCGAACCTGCCAACGAAGCCCTTGAACGGCCAGTAGCCGCTTTCGTGACGCGCGCCCATGAAGGCGGCGCCTGCAATCGGAGATGCGGTGAATGAGCGCGTGAGCTGGCGGCCAATGTCGTCATGCTCGATCCCCTTGAAGAGGCGAGGCTTGATGACTTGAGCGCCGCTGGGGACGGAGTCAACGATCGGCTGCGATCCAGCGAGAAGCGTCCCATTGAGGCGCAGCGTGACCACGTCGCCAGCCAGCTTTTGGTCGAGCTTGTAGCGCACGATCCAGGATCCGATGCCGTCGACGGGGACCTTGCGGGCCAGGAAGAGCTCGACCTTACGGGTGCGTTGGTCGATGGACCACGTCGAGACCTCGGCGGGGTCCAGGGTCTCGCCGTTCGGCCCGCGGAGTTCAAGCGAGTGAACGACGCGCCAGTCCGGCTCTAATGGCTCGGCGGTGGTACCGTCTTCGGCAGGAGCCAGGGCTGTGGAGGCGTCATACTGCCAGACGGTGACTTCGCCGCCGATGTTGGTGGCCTCCGGCAACACGTCAGGCGTGTCTGATCGCAGCAGCGGGATGGAGACGTAGGCCAACTTGGGGAGGCCGCCTTCAGTGACGTTATCCGCGTCGCGAACCTCAACTGCGGCGTCACGGCCGGTGACCTCTTCAATCCGGGCGCGCGCTGCTTCAGCGGCGGCGTCGTCGAGCGCCGCGACCGTCAGCATCGTGCGGTGGCGCCAGCCGTTGTTCCAGAGGTTGGCCTTCCACTGGGTCATACCCGTGCCAGCGGGGGGGGGCTTGGGCAGAGTCTCCGGTGCGTCCCAGAACCACTGCGGTGGCGCGGCCTCGCTGCGCAAAGACAGGGCAATGGGGGAGGGAAGCGGAAGGAACGGCGCGATCAGGGAGATGCCGCCGAACGCCGCAAGGAAGAGGAGCGCAAGGAACGCGGTGCGGTTGCGGCGCAGTCGGCGCCAGGCGTCCGACCAGAGGCTCTCGCCCTTGAACTGCTTGGCTTCCTTCGAAAGTCGCTTGAGATCCTCGGGGGATAGGGCCCAGCGCGAGTCACCTTGGGGAATGGCCATTTACTCGTCCTCCAGGGAGATCCGCGGGTCGAGCAGCGTGTACGCCATGTCGACGAGCGTGTTCAACGAGTAGACGAGCACCGTGAAGAGAATCGTGACGCCCATCGCGAGCGTGTAGTCACGATTGGTGGCCGCGTTGATGAAGTGCGATCCCGTGCCGGGAATGAAGAAGATCTTCTCGATGACGAGGCTGCCGGTGAGGATGCCGGCGGTGGCCGGGCCGAGGTAGGAGACGACGGGTAGAAGCCCGCCCTTGAGCGCGTGTCGCATGACGACGGTTCGCGGGCTGAGACCCTTGGCATGCGCGGTTCGGATGTAGTCCGCACTCAGGGTCTCGAGCATCCCCGTGCGCGTGAGGCGGGCGATGTAGGCGGCGAAGACGAGGCCAAGGCAGAAGCCTGGGAGCAACATGTGCTGGATCGTTCCCCAACCCGCTACCGGGAGGAGCGGGATCAGGAATACGAACAGAATAATCAGGAAGCTCGCGATGACGAAGTTGGGAAGCGCGATACCCGCGGTCGCCGCGAGGCGTAGCGTCAGGTCGATGCCGGAACCGGGTCGAAGCGCAGAGGCGATACCCGCGCTGATGCCAAGGGCTAGCGCAAACATCATGGCCAGGACGCCAAGGAGCATGGAGATCGGCAGGCTCTCGGCGAGGATCTCGTTGACGGTGAAGTCCTTGTAGCGAAAGGAGGGGCCGAAGTCGCCGGAGAAGACGCCGCCGAAGGCCTTGACGGCTTCGCCTTCGTCGTTCTCGGCGCGCCAGACGGTGAGGTCGCCGGCTGAGTCCTCGCTGAAGAGCGCCCGATTGTCGTCCATATTGAACGGTCCGACGTAGTGTAGGTATTGGCGCCAGAGCGGCCAGTCGAGATGGTATCGGGCCTTGATGTTGGCCTCGATCACGGGGTCGAGCTTGCGCTCCCCGTCAAACGGGCCGCCCTTGACCGAGTGCATCAGGACGAACGACACGGTCATCACGGTCATGATCGTGATGCCGAACCAGAGAAAGCGGCGGAAGAGGAAACGCAGCATGTCTAGCGGGCCTCCTGTGGCTTCTGGTAGCTGGGGTGAGCCGGTGCATAGAGACCTTCGGGTGGGCCCCAGGCCTTTATCTCTTCATGGCGCCCATCGTTCGGGTAGGCGGCGCGTTTGGCGGTGAGCTCCTCGTCGTTCATCCAGTACCAGTACTTGGGAAAGTGCTCGTCTTTGACATTGGGGTAGTACCCGCCTAGGCGCGGCGTGTACGTCGTCTGGGTCACGTAGTAGTAGATCGGCATGATGGCCATCTCGTCCATGAGGATGGCTTCCGCGTCGGACATGAGCTGCATACGCTCTACGGAATCGAGCTCGTTGTTGCCGGCGCGTACCAGTCGGTCGTACTCGGTGTTGCCCCAGCCGGTCTTGTTGTTCTCACCGCCCGTCATGAACAGGTCGATGAAGTTGTTCGGGTCGGCGTAGTCGCTGATCCAAGCGGAACGCGACACGTCGTAGCCCAGGCTCGACTGCGTGTCGAGGTAGACCTTCCACTCCTGGTTCAGGAGCCTGACGTTGACACCGAGGTTCTTGGCCCAGGCGTCCGCGATGACGATCGCGATATCGCGGTGCGCATCAGCGGTGTTGTAGTGCACCTCGATGGTCGGGAACTTCTTGCCGCCGGGGCCGTAGCCCGCTTCGATGATGAGTTCGCGCGCGCGCGCGAGGTCGTCCTCGTACGAGTTGCCGTGGGCCATTTCCGCGCCTGTGTAGCCGGCGAGGCCTGGCGGCACGAGGGAGAATGAGGGTACCTGACCGGCCTTGGTGACGTTCTCGGTGATCGCTTGGCGGGGGATGGCGAGGCTGAGGGCCTGGCGGACGAGCTTGTTATCTAGCGGTGGCTTAGTGACGTTGACGCGATAGAAGTAGCTTCCGAGGTAGGGAATCGGATTGAAGTCCTCGCGGGGCATCAGCTCCTGGATGACGTTCGCGGGCGGCACATCGATCCAGTGACATGCGCCGGTGAGGTACATGTTGAGCGCGGTGGTGTAGGACTCCACGGCGAGCGCGTCGACGGTCTCGAAGGCGACGTTGTCAGCATCCCAGTAGAGCGGGTTCTTCTTGAATCGCACGCGGTCGTTCACGCGTCGGAACTCGACGGTGTAGGGTCCGTTGCAGACGATGTTCTCAGGCTTCAGCCATTCACGGCGCCAGCTGTTTGGGTACTTTGCCTGGGCGTCCTCGATGTTGCGGCGCGAGACCGGAAACATCGGGTAGAACGCCATGAGCTCGAGGAAGAATGGCGTGGGCGCGTTGAGCTTGAACTGGAGCGTGTAGTCGTCGAGCTTCTTGATCGCGACGGTGTCGAAGCTGTTCTTGGGCGCGCCGTCCTCGACCTCGGTGGTGAAGGCTTCTGCACCCTCGATGTACCACGCCATGTAGGCATACTGGGCGGCGGTGCGTGGGTCGAGGAAACGTTCGAACGACCAGAGGAAGTCCTCGGCTGTGATCGTGTCCCCGTTGGACCAGTGGGCGTTCCTCCGGAGCTGGAACGTGTACGTGAGGCCGTCTTCGGAGACGTTCCAGGACTCGGCGCCGCCGGGCTGGGGCTCGAGGCTCTCTGGGTGGGAGACAAGCAGCCCTTCGAAAACCATGCGGATAGCGCGGCCTTCGGGAACTCCGGTGACGGTGGCAGGATCGAGCGTCTGCAGCTCGGTGCCGTTGTTGAAGACGAAGTCGGCGGGGACCAGGCGGGCGCCGCGGGTGGCGTAAACGGCGGCCGCCAGGATTCCGAGCAGCAGAGCGATCGGGAGGACCTGGCGGAGGAAGCGTTGGAAGGCCATGGAGCAGGTGGTAGTTCCCCGGGGGCGGGGGTCGAAACTGGCAGCACCAGAGTGATGGGCCGTGGAGTGTAGTGGTTCGGCCTGCATCGAGATCGCGCGGCGTCCGTAAGGGCTCGGTGACGGAACGGGGCTGAGTCTCCCTAGGGCCCGACCAATACGCCGGCCTGGACCGGGAAGTGATCCGACGGGTACCGTTCGGAATCCGTCCCGAGGAGGTCTCCAACGGAGGCATCAATCGTTGAGAACGAAAGGAAGCGAGCGCCGGTTGCGCCGAGCCGGCCAAAGACAAAGTCGATGCGTCGGTCGAGTGGATCCCTTCCAAATCCGTTCCAGGTGGCGGCCGGCCCGGAAGGATCGGCTAGTGCACCGGCCCGAGCATCCACAAGCTGCCCCTGCTCCGTCAGTACCCGATAGACCTCGTTCTCCTCGGTGATGTTGAAGTCGCCAACCAGAACCAGCGGATCGTCCCCGGCAACATCGGGGATCCGAGAAAGAACCAGCCGCGCCCCTTCGACACGGGCCTTCTGCCCCTTGTGATCGAGGTGAACATTCATCACGACGAGCCGCGCCCCTCCCTCTTTCTCGCGGAGCCGGGCCCAGGTCGCCACGCGGGGGCAGGCAGCGTCCCAACCCATGCTTCCGGCAACCTCCGGAGTCTCGCTGAGCCAGAACGTGCCGCTTCCCATGCACTCGAACCGCTCGCTACGAAAGTAAACACAGCAGGCCTCGCCTCCGCCATCCACCTCACGTCCCTCCCCGACCCGAAGGTACCCAGGCAGCCCGGCATCCACCTCTCGAAGCATCCCGGGCAAGGCCTCTTGAACACCCACCACATCCATCCGCCGCAAGACCTCCAGGGCCGCCTCCCGCCGAAAAGGCCATGCATCGAGCCCGTCCCTAACAGTGTCCATACGAAGGTTGAAGCTCCCGACCTCGACCAAGCTCCCCCCAAGCCCCCGCTCCTCCAGCCCACTCCCCCGACACCCCAGCGCAATCATCCCCAAGGAAGTCGCAATCCCAACCAATCTGAATAAATACGTCATCCACCCAGCCTAGCACCCGTCCCCGCGCACTCCACGGACACTTTACCGCACCCCGTGACGCACTTTGAACCAGGTCCGAAGGCCCCGAGGCTGACGCACTTTGAACCTG
>JBLIHL010000341.1:0-6845 GCA_047635895.1 Paracoccaceae bacterium
TTGACTCGCGGGCCGCGCGCTGCCCCACCACGACGCTCTACTCCCCGAACTCCAGCCGCCCCTGAAGAGAGACCGGCGAGGTGGCATCGGCATTCGACCGTCGACCTCTAGCGGTGGCGAGCGGCCCATCGCACCCGAGGACAAGTCTCCCCCACCCGCAGGCATCCCACGCTTCCTCGATGCTTCCCTCACCCCCTCCAGGACCTTCCGCATCTTCTCCGGGTTGGTGATCACAGAGATCATGTGCCGACGCCCGCCGCGGCGCCGACACCTCAAAACGTCGACGCCCTTCGGTTCCCGCCGAACCACCGGCCGCGGCACCACCTGATCGCGGAGCGGAGACGCTGGCGCTAGCACTCTGAGGTCAAGTCAACTGATGCTCGCGGGGATGCGGCACGATCGCCGCCAGCCCCCCCGATGAACCGCTACGGCGTGCTCGCGGCAGCGCAATGGCAGCGCGAGGCTGAGTGGGGCGGACGCAAGCTGCGGTCGGAGCTACCTTTCAGCGCTACCTTTCAGCGCTACCTTTCAGGGAATCGGACCTCGGTGACCTCGCCTTCTCGTACTTCGACCTGAACGCTTCGACCAATCGAATCACTCGCTTCGTAGGTCCCGACTCGGACGTTTTGGAGAAGCGTCACGGCCTTCGTCAGGTTGACCCCAGAGGCCGGCGTCTTCGGCCACCCATCGTTGGCTGCTGTGGATGTAGAGGGAATGATCTGCAGGGAGAGAAAGTCCTCACGGCCCTCCTCGAATCGTTCGGCGGGCTCTGCGCTGTGCACCATGACGGAGCCCGTCTTAAACCGGGTGGGGGTCAGCTCCGTGGAGCCGGTGTCCTTGATGATCGCGTGCCTGACCTCGGCGAGGTGGCCCCAGGCGGACCCTGAGACGGCGACGAGGGCTCGGCCCCAGCTCCCCGATGGCAGGGCGTCCGCCGGTGGCAGGTAGGCCGTGCCCCTCCAAAGAGGAGCGCTGAAGTAGAGTCCATCCCGGATGACTGAAACCGTGTAGGGCCCCTCGCTATTCCCCCCGCTGGTGCCGCTGCCGTCGAACCCGTGGAGAACGAGTCGGGGCCCTGGGTTCTCGTCGAAACGCAGCTCCACCGTTCGCTTGGCGTCCACCTCGGATGAGGCCGGGATGCCCACACCGCAATCGAAGAACCCGGGGTAGCGGGCCTGGACAATTGTCTGGCGCTCACGGGTGGGGAGGTTGATGCTGAACTTGCCATCTTCGCTAGTTTGCGTTCGGATGGCTGCACCCGTCTTGCCGCCACTGCGGGGGATTTGCACGGTCGCACCAGGGACCGGTGTGCCGTCCTGGAAGACGACGCGGCCACGCCAGAGCACCGCGGCATCCATGTAAAGGGGCGCCCACTCTGCCTCGTCGTCGGCCGTGGCGGTGATCCTTGACGTCAGCCTTCGCCACGGGGCCATCCGGGCGCCGAGCCCAGAGCAACGTGCGACGAGCAGTGGACCCGTCGCCGTCCGAAGGTCGGTGTCGGGTGAGATGGGGCCGAGTTTGAAGCGGCCATCGGGGGCACTCCAAGTCGGAGCGAATGCACCGTCGCATTCCAGGGCCAGCCGAACCGACTCGATGGGCTCGTTCGTGGCTGGGTCGACCACGCGGCCGCGGAGCCAAATGGCATCCGCCACGTGGGGAAGCGTCAGCGTCGCTGCTTTGGGCGGTGCCGCTGCGCCGGGGGGGGCCCTACGGATCTCGGTGGCCCAAGTCCTATCACCTTCTTCGGTCGTCGCCCAGAGCCGCCAGTCTCCGAGCTTGACCCCCGTATCGGGCACAAGGTCGCCGTTGGCATCCGTCGTACCAAGGCGCTCTGCGATCCAACTTGACTGCTCTGCGCTTGCGAGAGGCTCTCGCCAGACCGTGGCGCCGTTGACAGGTGAGCCGTCTTCACGGAGGACGCGGATCGGGAACGTATCGAGCGCTCCGGAGGGCGCGGTGCCGGCTCGCTCCATGGCGCCACTGACCCTGGCGACAGTCGCGCGACCGGAGTCCAGCGCGAGCACGGCTACCTCGGCGGCGGGGAAGGTAGGCGCCGTTGACTGCCTTGGGAGCGCCGAACCGAGCGTACGTTGCGGCAGCGCCCACAGGAAGCCTGACAGGCTGACGGCCATGAGAGTGGCCACGACTCCAAGGGCGATCGACATGGACCATCCCTTGGCAGCGGCACCCGTGGAAGCGTGAACCTGGGAGAGGACCGAGGCGCGAATTTGATCGAGGCCAAGCGCGGTGGCTGCGACAGCACCGAGTCCACTGTGAAGCTCATTGGGAAGCTGGCCCCGCAGCTGTTCCTTACCTCGCATCAGCTGCATGCGAACCGTGCCGGGTGATCGGCCCAGCGCGTGGGCAATCTCGTGGGCTTGGAGGCCGTGGACAAGGTGCAGGACCAGGAGTTCGCGGTAGGGAGCCTTCAACGCGCTGATGGCCTCGGTGACTTGTTGGTGGGTCTCGATCGCCATGGCCACCTGGTGAGGCGGAGCGGCGCCGTCCACCCACGCATCGGCCTCGAGCGAGCTACCTCGGCGGCGCGTCTCCTGGCGCTGACCATGGCGAACCTTGTGGGTGAGGATGCCAGCGAACCAGGGGAACAGCGGGCGGCTCGGATCCCAGTGTTCCTTTCGCTCCAGGGCGGCGATGAAGGTCTGCTGTACGAAGTCCTCGGCCCCGTGGGCGTCCGCACCGAGGTGTCCGGAAAGTAAGAGAAGCCCCGGCGCGAGGGCATCGAAGACGCGGCCCATGGCGTCAGGCGCGCCGGTCTCGCAGAACCTGCGGAATTCGGCTTCTGGGCTGTCGTCTTGCTGAGTGCTCTTTGGCTGTTCCATCAGGGACTCTTTGCGCGGGCACGGGCCCGCGTAACACATTTCAGCAGATTTCATCCTCGGACGGGGGGGAGCGAGTCGACTCGTCCTAAGACGCTCACCACGCCCGATACTCTCGCACACAGGCGCAGAATTCGTCTCTGGCGCTGGATCGGCCTGGCCCTGGTGGGGCTTCTTCCCGTATCCGTCGTGGGTGATCTGACGTCTAGCTTCACGTCAGTGGCTATCGAACGACCGATAGGACTTCCAAACGCGGTGTCGACACGTCCCGCAATGTAGCCTGACGCCCGTTTCCGCGCCAGCACGCTACGCCACACCCCATGTGGCAGCACCCGAGCGGCCGCCGGGTTCTCCGCTCAACTGGGAGCTCTCGGTGCTGCCCTCTCCGACCGGCACCACCGGTCCTCTTCACCACGACATCAAGCCAACACCCTCCCCAAGGATGCTGGCTGATCTCATTCCATTGCGCCAAGTTGACTCGCGGGCCGCGCGCTGCCCCACCACGACGCTCTACTCCCCGAACTCCAGCCGCCCCTGAAGAGAGACCGGCGAGGTGGCATCGGCATTCGACCGTCGACCTCTAGCGGTGGCGAGCGGCCCGTCGCACCCGAGGACAAGTCTCCCCCACCCGCAGGCATCCCACGCTTCCTCGATGCTTCCCTCACCCCCTCCAAGACCTTCCGCACCTTCTCCGGGTCGGTGATCACAGAGATCATGTGCCGACGCCCGACGCGGCGCGGACACCTCAAAACGTCGACTCCAAAAACCCTCTTCAAGAGATCGGACCAGCGAATATATCGCTGACCCTTCGACTGCTCGCCTGCACAGTCAGCTCCCCTCAGCGCGAAGTGACGGAAAGTTCCCTTGGGCCTGTAGACCCTTCTCGGTCGACAGGTAGAGCGTATGTAAGTGCCTCACACGGGCCCGTCGATCCATCGCCGCCTTCTTTCCCAAGCTGCGTCAATCAGGCCCCACAACGGACCCTTCAGCCGCCATTCCCCATGAAAAAGATCCTGCTCGTATTCGCCCTCGCCCTCTCGTCATCCATTGGCGCTGTCGCCCAGGTCGGGGGTGATCCCGTTGGCGGAGCTGCTCTCTGGCTCGCTGTATCCAACACTCCGTCTGGTTCAGAAGTCGCGATCAAGCGAGACGGAACTCGCTCCTTTGTCTATTCCCTGAGCGCCGCCGGCGACCTCATATCGGAGGAGCAGATCGTGTTTCCCGGCTTCACTCGAAAGATCGTGCTTGGCGACGGCGTGCTCGCGGCCGAGAGCGATTCGGTAACCAGCGCCTGCTACGTCTATCAACGTGGCCCCAGCGGTTGGTCGATGAACCCGACGCTCACGGGCGCTCCGCTCCCCCCCTTCAACTCCTATGGCGACCAAGCGGCGGCCTATGGAAAGCTACTCCTCCTCAGTGATCCGTCGACGTCACAGCTGGACTGCTTCGACTTGAGCATTCAGGGCTCTCCCGTCCTCTTTGATGAGCTGCAGCTTCCGCCGGGCAAGACGGTCGGAGCCATTGCTTTCGATGGCCAGACACTTGCCGTAATCGCGTCCGTTCGAGGGTTTGACCAGTCGGCCGCCAGCTCCGAGGTCTTGCTCTTCGAGTTGTCCGGCGGAGTCTTCAACCCGCTTCCCGCCCCTTCGTTTCCCCCAACCGCTGACCTTAGCGTGGGAGGGGTCTCGGTCGACATCGATGCGGACAGGCTAGCCGTCGGACTCGACGGAGATCGCCCGGGGGCACCATGCGGCCAGGTCTTGACCTTCGAGCGAACGGGCTCATTCTTCGCGCTGGATGAAGTCATCATCGACAGTGGCGTCTGCCGCGTGCGAACCGACCTTTCGTCGGGCTTTGGCTATTCCGTTGATCTGAACGGTGACGACCTGCTCATCGGAGTACGACGCACGAGAGAGACCCAGCGCTATCGCCGCCAGGCAACCGGGTGGTCCCGGGTGGCACGCCACATCACCGATTCACTGGGATCCTATCGGCCGAATTATGCCCTGGCGCAGGGTTTCGTGCTTGGCCAGTCAGACCGCGGTGTTCAAGTCTTCGACCAACCCAGCAGCATCGCCAATATTTCCATCGCATGCCCTGCGACGTCCACTGGCGTTGGCATCGAGTGGCTCCTAGAGCCAAGAGGGACGTTTTTGAGCTCAGCCGGCACCTTCACTCTCCGGTCCGGCCACCTCGGACCCGCCAGCCCCTCGGTCGCATTCCTGATCGTCGGCGATGGTCGCGGCACAAGCGTCCTTGGTCCGAGGGCTGAAGTCTGCGTTGGAGGTCATGTCCGGCGCCTCCTCATGAACGACGCCACGTTCTTCGGCCAAGCCACTTTCGACCTCACGATGACGCCTGCCTCTCTTGGGCTCTCGGCAGGCGGCACGGCGGTCTTTCAAGCATGGCGCCGGGAAGCCGGCGTCCCCGGCGGAGTCACGACCAGCGCGCTCGCGATCACCTTTGAGCCGTAGAAGCCACTCGCGGTGGGGTGCAGGCAGGCAATAATCCACCGCAACGCCCTCGCTGCCGACAGCACGCTGTCCACTTGTTGCGTTGCTTGCCCAATGGCGGGAAATCGGGGTTCCCGTTGCGTGAGAAGTGGCATGGCCGACCAGCTTGCAAGACCTGCCGGACCGGTGAAAGCGGAAGGGAGCCCGGACCCCCGGCGTCCGTGGTGGCCATCGCCCGGACCGATGGACGCAAGTCCCCCATCCCCATTACGGTCAACGAGCGATCTTCTCGGACGTCGGCCATCCGAGCGCGCGTATTCGATTCAGCGCGGATATTAGTGCAGCGAGGTCCGGCATGCGAGCATGCCACCATGCCCGGACCCTACGCGTCAGCACGAACGTGCTACGGTCCGCGAAAGAGCCCGCTCTGAGGCTCTGAGGGGCTCAGGCGAGGTCTGCGGTCACCACAACCTGGCGCAGCTCAACGGGCTCGCCCCCCCCCCGACGAGTCACTTCCCGCTCGCCTCTGCAGCCAGCCCCACGTGCCAGATGGCATCGAGAAGCGCCTGCGTCCGGCGCGTGCGATTCGCCCAGCCAGCTCGAAGTGACGGGTCGGCGGCCGCGGCCGCCATGTCCTCGAACATCAGAACCGAACCGGGCTCGCCAGAGGCGATGCGATGGGTCGTCGGTTCCGCGTCGCCCTGCTTGACCACGAGTCGCGCCGAGTTGTCACGCTCCTGGAAGAGGAAACCCGGCATCTCGAGCTCGCCACTCGCGCCTTCGATGTGCACGTGCATTGATGAACTTGGCGCGTCGAAGCCGCAGCTCCAGGTGGAGCGCGCGCCACCTTCGAAGCGCAGTTCACCAGTGCCGCCAATCGCCGCGCCTGTCTCCTCGTCGCGCCGCAGCACGGCATGCACGCTCTCCAGCTCGAGTCCATCCGGCAGGCACTCGACCACCGCCCGCATGTTGTACCAACCGGCGTCACCGATCGCGCCCATCGGCTCGAGGGTTGTGTTGTAGCGAATGTTGGAGCGATCCTGCAGGTTGAAGGCGCAGGTGGAGGCGACCAGCTTCGTCGCGCCGATCCAGCCATCGCGGCGTGCCTGCAGCTCCGCGGTGCGCGGGTGGTGCGCGAAGTGCGTGCCATCCATGAAGGCCACGTCGTTCGCACGACACGCGGCGAGGATCCTGTCGATCGAGGCCAGACTGGCCAGAGGTTTCTCGCCCAGCACGTGCTTGCCGCCGCGGGCCGCCGCGATGCAGATTTCCTCGCGTACGCTCGTCGGCGTGGCGACGTAGATCGCGTCGACCTCGTCAGAATTAGCCATCTCCTCCCAGGAGTCGAAGGCGTGCGCGGCACCGTGCCGCTTCGCGTAGGCCCGAGCTGACTCCATGCGGCGGCTCGACACCGCGGCGAGCTCGGCGCCCTTGGCACGCTTGATGGCGCCCGCCATCGAGTTGGCGATCGAGCCGGTGCCGACGACGCCCCAGCGGAGTGCGGCGGGCGGCGTGGTGCCAGAGATCTGGCGCGCCAGCGCTCGCGGCGTTAGTC
>JBLIHL010000342.1:0-6838 GCA_047635895.1 Paracoccaceae bacterium
CGATCGTCCAATTGTCGCCTGAGCCACCCACCAGCATCGGGTACAGGAAGCGGCCCTTGCCCGGAACACGGATCCCCTTGATGAGCGGCGTCCAGTCCTTGGCGATGCACTCCACGAGTCGCCCGTCTGCGCAGAGTCGGAACGACCACTCGTCCGTTTCGGGCGTCTGGAACAGCCAGTCTTCGTCGCTGGAGTGATCTTTTAGGACGTTACGGAAGACGCCAGCGCGCTCATTCTTGTCGAGCCCGTACGCGCGAGCCACCTCAGTGTACTTCTCGCGGCTGATCGCGAGGATCCCCTCGGGCTGCCCGGTCTCGATCTCGTCACGGATCTGTAGTACGAACTTTTTGAGTGAGGCGATCGTTTCCGGGTCGAGGGTGAGCGGGCTGAACTTCTGCCAGTGCAGTGGTCCGAACATTGGGCCCAGGTCGCCGGATCCGGGCACCCATTTGGGAAAGGGCTGCTCCTCTTGGCGAAGCGTGCGGAACTCGCGGTGCGCGTTCCAGGACACCTCGAGGATGGTCTCGCCTTGTCCCTTGCCTGCAACGGCGCCCACCGGGTAGCGAGCGAGTCTCGCCTGCGCCCGCATGCTCGGAAGAGCCGCAAGGCCCTCAACGTCCCATACGACGTGCTCCAGACCCCAGTCCGGATCCTTGTCGTCGGGCGGCTCGACCGGGGCGCTCCCGTCCGTCGGCGGAGTCGGTGGGGCTGCGCCCCCGGCAAACGACCTCGAGAGCGGGGTCTCCTTCGGTTGGGCATGCCACGCAGGCTTGCTCTTCGCCGTTGGGCTGCGCCATTCGGCGGGCGAGTTACCAGGCTGGATGACCAGCCCGATCTCGTTCACGCCTTCCACCAGGTACTCGTGCACAGGGCATTCGAACCGTGCCTCCGGACCGAGGCCGGCGAGGCCGAGCGGAATGCCATTGACGACGACCTCAGCGGTGCAGTCGACGCATTCGGCTTCGACCAGGATTCCAAAGCGGTTGATGTCCATGCGGGGGAGGGGGCGGCCCCCTGGGGGGCCGTGGTAGTGGGTCAGGGTTTCGACCGCACAGACGCGCGGTTCTTCAGGCGACTGGCTTCGGACTTCGTCGACATCTCTTGTGCTTCCAAGATGGCCTCCTGGGTCAACGACTCCATTTCCGCGTTTTGCCGCTCCAGGATGTCACCGTCGGTGACGTCGGGCCAACGGCGCTCTGCGATCTTCTTCTCCTGGCAGAACTTCCGCTCGTACTCCCAGCCGCCAACCAGGGCGAGCCGCGCGGTAATGAACGCGGTCACACCCGTGAAGGTCGCGTCCCAGCGCACGTGAGGTCCTTCCTGATGCTGGGTCCAGGCGATCATCTCGATGCCGGTCCGGATGCCCACCGCCGCGCTGCACCAGTCCGCCTGACCGACGACGATTCGGATCTGGACCTTGGCGCCAACGCCGCCGGTCGGCCCGAAGCCGACATTCCCGCGAACGGTAGCGTCCGGGTGCGTACTCTCCAGCTCGCCTTTGACACCCACTTTGCCGCTGAGAATTATCTCGACGACGGCCTTGAACTCGAGCATCAACAGCTCGAACCAGGCGCCACCCCAGAGGGTGAGCGACGTCTGGAAGCAGGTGATGTCCAGGGTCCCCTTCGAGTACACGTAGACCCGTCGGTCGATGTGCTCGCGGTGCTGCTTGTAGTACTTGAAGTTGCCGCTGAGGATATCGAACGAGAAGTTGAAACCGAACCCCATGGAGGGGACCCAGTTGCTCAGCCTGCCAGCGAATGCCGCCATGTTGCGGCTGATGAAGATGAGGTTTCCGACGACGCTCTTCGCGTGCTGCGTGAATTCATCTTCCAGGTCGTTCCGCTTGAACGAGATGTCGACCGGGCAGAGCGGGAAGAACGTAGAGGGGTAGGGAGGCACGCGCGTGACGCGATCGGTTCCCGCGCGGTCGGCGCCCGTGTAGTCGAACGATCCCGACTGGAAGTCGCCATCCGCGCGATAATCGTCATTGTCGCGAATGGCCCCCGTCTCGTCCGTTCGATCGACCATTTTGCCGGTCTCCGAGAAGGACAGGGAGCCTCCGGTCTTCACGCCCGAGATGTCCGTCTGTTTCGTTTGATTGAAGTCGAGGGTGTACGCTTCTCCCTGGAACGTGTTGTCGTGCGAGGCGTCCGTCGCGCGATGGATGTCCGTGGTGAAACCCCGCTGTTTGACGTCCTCGATGATGACGAGACTCTTGTCTGCGCCGCCGCCGGTGCCTTCGATCTTCGTCACCGAGTGAGTGTCCTTGACCGCGCCGAATGCGCTGCGCATGGTGAAGGACTCCGTATCCTCGACCTGGTCTTTCGAGCCGCTGCTGTCGTACTGCGCTTGGCCCGTCTCAGCGACGGGATTCGAGGCATCCGAACGAACGACCTCGCGCGAGTAATCGAGCCCCGCGAATGCGGAAGTCGTGACGGAGAACTCGAAGCTGTCCGAGGGAAACACCTCGAGGGTCGCCTCAAGATTGCCGGTGACGTTGCGGGTACGGCCGGTCGGCTTGTAGCCGCAGGCTCGTGCCCGCAGTCGAATCATCGAGACCCGCGGATTCCGCGAGAAGATCTCCTTGATGACCCGAACGACGCGCACGCACATGTTCCAGCCAGCGAGGATTCTCCCGACGACCGTATTCGCAGGGACCTGGAGCGTCTCGTCGAACTGCTGCGCCTGCCAGGCTTCGAACTCGAGGGTCTTGCCCTTCGCCGCGGGAGCAGGGAACGGCCAGGGGGTCTGTTCACGCGCGGGTAGCACGTCACAGTCGAGGTACGGGTGCGGCCCGGGCGCTCCCGTAGGGGGAGGGTCGCCGGTGCAGTACAGTCCGAGTGCTGAAGGCCCCCAGGGGTTTCCCTTGGGGTGCGGCGGCCCACCGGAGCTGTCGTTGTCGGCATCCAGCTTCACCTTGATCGTCGGGGTGCCGTCTGGCTTGGCGGCAGACTAATGGTGCCGCTTGCCGTCCTCGTCCATTTTGGACGAGCCCTCCAGGTTCAGGTACCAAGGCTCGCGAGATCCAGCAACGATCTGAATGAGAGCCGGACTGGTCAGAGTGTTCCGGATCTTGAGGACGCTCGTCTCCACGGCCACGAGCTTGTCCTTCGTCTTCTTCGCATCTGCGTGGATCGCCTTGAGTTCGTCATAGACCCGCGGCTCCCTGGCGTCCATCGTGTTGAACTCTGACGCTTTCCGCTCGTAGTTGTTTTCCGCCGCGCTGTAATCAGTCTCCAGATCGCGAAGCTTCTGCTTCGATCGCTTGAGATTCGTTTCCGCCGAAGCGCGGCCCTTCTTCCGCCAGTAGGCCTCGACCTTGCCTCCGGCGGCCTGGGCCTCTGCCTTGTCGAACGACTCTTTCCGCATCTGGGTGCGACGTCTTCGGCGCTCCAGCGCTGCCTTGACCTTGTCGATCTCGCGCTGCTTCTCCTCGAGCTCGGACGTGAACTTCATGAGTTCGAGCTTGAGCAATTCGTGATCGTCGTGCTTCTTATCCCATTCGTCGAGCTGCGTGCGCAGCTCGCGCGATAGGTCTCGCATCTTGTCCTTGGATTCCTCCAGGCTCTTCACCCACTCCTGCGGCATATAGCGCACGACGGAGAACGAGCGGTTCTTCGAGCGAACGTGCTTCACGCTCGGCTTCGGGTCAGCGCGATAGAACTCGATCATGAGCTTCGTCATGAGCTCCTGGCCGGCGTCACGCTGCTTGCGAAGCTGCTTCAAAGCCGCCTTGTCGGGGCGCCGTTTTTCGTGCTGGGCGTCTAGCTTGCTCTGAATGTCCAGGAGGTCTTGGTCGCACTGGACGATGTCGTCGTGGATCGCGCTGCGTGCCCGACGCTGCGGGGGTGCGGCATCCTTGGGAGGGTCTTCCCAGACCTCGTCGATCGACATCTTGTAGAGATAGCACGGATCACGGAGTACCTCTTCCTCCTCGCACGAAGTACTCGACGAGCTAGAGCTCGCACTCCGGCTTCCGCCATCGTTCGATCCGTGCCGAGAACTCGCGCTCTTGGCAGCGCTGGAGTCGCCGCTGCTGACGACCGTCGGTCTCTTCTTCTTCTTCCCTCTTCCCACGGCTAGTTTGCTTCGCCCTCGCGGGCGATCTCGTCGAGAAGCAAGAGCGTCTGGTGGCGGATGGCCGAGGCCTTGGCCGAGCCCGACATGGCCGTGTCCTGAAGAATACGATCGGCCCAGGGGTAGTCCGGGTTCGTATCGAAGTCGTCGCCGATCAGGAGCCATGCCTCCGTAAAGAGCACGACGTCTCCGACCGTCTCGATCCCATAGGACTCAGCACTTCCGCGGGCGGCGCGTATCAAGTCCTCGAGCTCTTCGTCATCGAGGGAAGAACACTCATCGGGCCAGCGCAGCCGGAAGTCGCCCCGGGTGCGCTGGACATACTCGTCCCGATACGATGCATTGAGTGCCTTCACCTGGTCTGGGCGGATTCGGAGCATGAATCAGCGGCCTCGACCGCGTGTTTCCGAGCTGAAGTATGGAAAGAGCGAGGACAGTCACCTCACCGCGCTGCGGGCCGCCCGCTAGGTTCCCAACTGAGCCCAAAGGCGCCAGTGACTGACCATGTGACGGTGCAGGTCATGCCAGGCTTCGGTTTGGCACTTCTTCAGCGTCCGTCGGACATCCTCGACTCCCAGTTTTCTTTTGGGAGCGAATCGCCTTGGCCGAAGCGGAGGGCCAAGACGTACGCGCAGTGCTTGGCACTCTTTGCCAAAGACCTGACCGGGCCCAGATTCTCCACCGGCGGGGCTTTTTTGGGGGCTGCCAATCCTGGGCCCCCTTGGTGCCGCTTAGGATGCGCGATAGAGCGCTGGCGATCGGAGACTTCAGGTCTCCCAGCTGCGATCGGTAGGGGGCGTGGCGGAATTGGTAGACGCATCGGACTTAAAATCCGAAGGCCTCGGCCGTCCGGGTTCGAGTCCCGGCGCCCCTACCACTTCTACACCACCCTCCTCGGAGCGTGCCCGCGCATAGCTGAATCCGCGTAGCACGCCGACAAAGCCACGAACCTCGGCGACGCTGTCAAGGGCATGGCGGCTGGTGCCACCAAGGCCATGCAGGACCCGCTCGGCGCGCTGGGCCTTCCGCTATCCGTTCAATCCTCGACGGCGTGGATCTCGATGCTCTTGAAGTCGATCGGGTGGCTCTCGGCCTGGATCGAGATCGTTCCTGAAGACAGCTGGATCTCAGCGCCGGCCTCGATGAGCTTCTTGGCGTCCTTGTCCCGCGGGTCGAGTTGGGGGCGCTGGTACTCCATCACCAGTCTGCCGTTGACCAGGTGCCGGATCACCTTGTTCCCGCGTACCTGGACCTCGAACGTGACCCAATCTTCGCCGTAGTTCGTCGGGCCTCCCGATGAGATGCAGTGGTCGAGTTTCACTTCGCCCTTCATCTCAACGTTCGTCGCAGGCGTGCAGAGGTTCGCGTTCGAACGCTCACCTGCGCCGGTCTTCTGGCCGAGGAGCTGGGCTTCGATGGAGGCCGGGAAATCCTGGTTGAGGCCCATGGTGTCGGGCGTCTGGCCGTGGAGCATGACGCCGTTATTGCGGAAGGCCCATCCCGGGCCGCCGGGGACCTGGCCCGGCTGGAAGCGGTAGACGACGCGCAGGTCATAGGAGCCGAAGGGCTCTTCGAAAAACAGGTGCCCGAACTTCTTGTCGAACGCCTCGTAGCGGTCGTACTTGACGCGCAGGAGGCCGTCTTCCACTCGGAAAGTGTCGAGGTAGTTCTCCCCGAGCTTGTGCCCGCTGAACTTCGGCGTCCATCCCTTGAGGTCCTTGCCGTTGAAGAGTGCGACCCACTCGCGCTTGTCTTCCTCTTTGTCCTTAGTCACCTCCTTGGCGGCTTGGCCCTTCCCTTCACCGTCTTGGCTAGCAAGGGGCGGCTGGTCCGCGGGCGGCGTTGACGGATGAAGGGCTCCCAGCGCGAACGACAGCAGCGTCGTACCGATGAGAAGGGTCACCTGGGTTTCCGGGCGAACCCAGCGGGAGAGGGGCAAGAGGGTCATCGTGTGCTTCCTAATCGCAGAACTGGATGGCGACGGCGTCGCTGAAGTTGAGCCCGGATCCCATCGGGACGATGTCGCGGTAGAAGTACTGGAAGTTCCAGGTACTGCCCGCCGTGATCAATGCCGCCGGGTTGGACGGCATCGTGACATCGAGGTTGAAGAAGGAACGCCCGAAGATATCGGACTGGGTGACGCCGAGACGGAAGATCGTACCACCGACGCAGCGAACGCCGTCGCCCGTTGGGGCCAGGTCGCGCGCGTCGCCGTAGAAGAAGACGCCGAAGGTGCCTGGCGCAGAGCCGATGGACACGAGCTGGAGGGAGTTATCCCCGAGGCTCATGGACCCGTTGGCCTGGATCGATGCCCCAGCTCCGACCGAATTCGGGCTCGGAACGCAGTAGTTCTCGACGCTGCCAGAGCACGCATCGAAGCTCGCGATCCGCGTCCGCCATCCGCTTCCTCGGTATTCGTGGTGACCCCAGAACTTGCCGGGGACCGCGGGGTCGTCGTTCGCGTCGTAGTTCACTGGAGCACCCATGGAGTGCCTTCCAGTGATCGTTGTGTGCGTCGCCAAGGGTGTCCCGCCGTTCAGCACGGACGCCTTGTCGACGATGTAGATGAAGTAGCGCGTCGGACCGAAGAAGTCGCCCGCGAGGTAGGTGGCCTGACTGTCGACAGAGAGGTTCACCGAGTCGATGTTGGGGCCGATGATCGGCGTGACGTCCACGCGATAGTTAGCCTAGGTCCCGGTGGGGTCCATCCGGTCGAGCTGAAGCCGCGGAAATCGAGGTTCGTGCCGAAGCTGGAGCT
>JBLIHL010000343.1:0-6831 GCA_047635895.1 Paracoccaceae bacterium
CTGGCTGCACTTTGCGCGGCCTTTCCTGCCCTTGAAGTGCTTGGTTGGGAGCCAGTCAGACTCCCCGTCGCCCCGCTCGGATCGCCTATCAGGGAGCTGCAGCAGAATCACGTCCACTCGACGCTTGGCCTCTATGGACCGCCGGCGTCCAACGGAATGCACCGTGCCACGCACGACAAGCTCATGGACATGCTCGCGGCGGCCGTGGGCCCGGAGGACTCAGTGGGTTGGCTCGGCCAGTCGGCGGAGGTGTCTCCGGCGTCCTTGCACGTTGAGCTACTGAGGCGCGGCGGCTCCAGAGATCGATTCCTCCAGTACGCGGCGGTTCCGATGGACATCGTGCCGGTTCCATCGGGCGTTCGCATCGACTTCACGCACGACGAATTGCTCGACTATGTTCGTCGATTCGACCATGTGATCGTTCCCTTCCACGGGGATCTGATCGACAGACCGGGCCGGAGGTGGATCAAGGACGCATGGCATCTGCCGCTTCGCGAGTCCGCTCTTACGGAGTGGCAGACCATCGGTTCGATTCTCGTAGAGCGCTTCAACGAGACCCCGCTGCCGGTGACCTTCGAGCTTGTTCGGGCTGTGGACGGCTCCGCGGATGAGGATAAGCAATGACTCCTGCGGGCGATGACAAGGTCGCACGCCTCCCTTTTGAGACGAAGACGGCCGCGCAGCGCGCAGCCATGGCCGACCGTGATCTCAGGCGCGAGGGCTACGCCGCGCGCGTGCTTGAGCTCGACGATGTGCTCGGGCTCATTGGCGCCCACGCCGTGAGCTCGCTGGGGCGCCGCTCACTCTCGATGATCGCGCCGCGGGGCGATGACGAAGCGCGTGCGGCGCTGACCCGCGTCACCGAGATGCAGGTTCTGCTCAAGAGAGACGATGCTCCGCCGATGGGCGGGGTGACGGACCCGCGGCCAGAGTCGGATGACGGTCGTCTCGACGAGGCGAAGATTGCGAGCATTCGAGACTTCCTCGAGGCCAACCTGGAGCTGAAGCGGTGGGTTGCCACGCGCGACGCCGAGGCGCCACATCTCGCGGCGCTCATGGCGGCGTCGCCGGATACTTCGACTCTCCTGGAGCGGATTGATCGAGTCGTCGACAAGCGAGGCCGCGTCCGTTCCGATGCCTCTGGCAGGCTCGATCGGCTGCGCCAGCAGATCAGCTCATTGACCGGCCGGGTCGATGAGATCATCCGGGCGGTGATGGCGCGCGGCGATGTGCGCGCGGTGCTGTCGGACGGAAGCGTCCACCGCCGAGCCGGCCGCCCGGTGCTTGCGGTGAAGGCGAAGATGTCCGGGCGCGTGAAGGGCCTCGTGCACGATCGATCCCAGTCGGGGGAGTCAGTGTTCATTGAGCCTTCCGATGCCGTGGAGGCGGGAAACCGCCTTGCGGAGGCCAGGGCCGACGAGCGGCGAGAGACCGAGCGCATCCTGATCGAACTCTCCCGCGATTTGCTCGAGCATCGATCGCAGATCGAGGGAGCTGCGCTTCGAGTGGGTGAACTGGAGGTCGCACTGAGCTGTGCGCGCTGGGCGACCGCGGTCGGTGGGCGCAGTGCGCTTCAGCCAGGGGACGAGGGGGCGACGATGGGGCTTCTGCTGCGCGCGGCGCGGCACCCACTGCTCGTGGACCAGGTGGAGCGTGGCGACCTTTCGGAGGTCGTACCGATCGACCTGCGACTGGGCGTAGACTTCGACATGCTCCTGATCACAGGGCCGAACACTGGGGGCAAGACGCTTGCGCTTAAGACGGCCGGCCTTTTCGCGCTGATGACGCGCTGCGGATTGCCCGTACCTGCGCTCGACGGTACGACCATTCCGCTCTATGACGGGGTGGTGGCGGACATTGGGGATGAGCAGGAGATTCGTCAGAACCTCTCGACGTTTGCGTCTCACCTGGTCCGGGTGCGCGATGGCCTCGAACGCGCCGGGCCGAACACGCTGGTGCTCCTGGACGAGCTCGGTGGCGGCACGGACCCGGATGAGGGTGGCGCGCTGGGGACCGCGATCCTCGAGCGGCTCTTGACGCTGCGGGCGCCCACGCTGGTTTCCACGCACATCGGCAAGCTCAAGGAGTTCGCCTACCGTCATGCGCGTGCGGAGAACGCTTGTGCGGAGTTTGATCACGAGACGCTTAGTCCGAAGTACAGGCTGATGGTCGGTACGCCCGGCGAATCGTGCGCGCTGATCATTGCGCGGCGGATCGGGTTGCCGGACTCGGTCTGCCAGGTTGCGCAGAAGCGTCTCGATCGCCGTGAGGGTGAGCTGGAGGATCTGATGAAGGACGTCCGCTCAGCTCGCATGGCCGCGGAGGAGACTCGGCTCGGAGCAGAGGAAGAGCTGGCGAAGGCTCGTGAACGAGCGCGCCGCGTCGATGAGCGCGAGCGCGATCTCGAGGAGCGCATCGATAAGCTTGAGGCGGAGGCCCAAAGGGGCATCGAGGAGCGCGTTCGTGATGCCATGCGTACCCTGGAACGAGGTCGTCGCGTCGTGGACCAGTTGCCTCCCCAGGCTCGTCGCGAGATGGAAGAAACGCTGGACACGATGGAAAACCAGCTCACCGGAGCTACGCTGACGGAGCGACGCGAGGAGTTCATCGCGGGCCTTGGCAAGGGCTCCCTTGTGTACCTTCCGCGGTATCGACAACGGGTGTTGGTGCACCGTATCGACCGTGAGAAGAGGCAGGTCGTCGCGAAGTTGGGATCGATGAAGGTGAAGGTTTCGTTTGATGAGGTGACTCCTTACGAGAGTTTGTGAGGGAGCGCTAATATCGTGGGGTGGAAGTCATCCAACTCATTCCCATGGCGCTTGCTTCGTTCGTGGTGTCTGGTCAGGCTCAGGCTGGCGCGGACGAAGACTTCGATTCGATCGCGCGTCCGTTCCTGGATCGACACTGCGTCCGCTGTCACGGGGACGCTTCGGCGGAATCTCACTTCCTTGACCTGGTCTCGCCCGTCGCGGTGGGGCCTGCTGTTGAACCCAATGGTGAATCTGTCGGGGGGGAGACTTCGGCCCAAGGGGTGGGAGCCGACATCGACTGGGAGTGGCTTCTAGAGCGAGTCGAGTTCGGTGATATGCCGCCCCCGGGAGAGGCTGCGCCGGACGATGCGGAGCGTGGTGCTTTCGTCCATTGGCTCTCGGCGACCCTGGATCGCGGCGAGGATCAGGGTGCGATGCCGCTGCCGCCGTCGGCGCTGCGGCGCCTCACAGCGCTCGAGTATCGGAATGCGGTTCAGGTGCTGCTAGGCGTGAGCTTCCCGGCCGCGCGGTTTCTGCCAGAGGACGCGGTCGGTCATGGCTTCGACCATGTGGGGAGCGCGCAGTCGCTGAGCGAGGCGCACTTCGTTCAATACCTCCAGGCGGCCGAGGCCGTCGCGGAGCGGGCGCTTCCCCGCATCCTGCTGGAGCCAGGAAGTCGTCATCATCGGTTTGCGGTGGAGGATCTTGAGGGGGGCCGACCTGATGCCCGCGGTCGGGTTCTAGCGACCAACGGCGCTGTGCAAGCGGCCGTGACGCTGCCGTCCAGTGGACGCTATCGCGTACGTGCTGAGGTGTACGGCATGCAGGCGGGACCCGATCCCTGCCGTGCGCGGCTCTCCATCGGTGACCTGGCGTTTGAGCACGACTTCGAGGTCGCAGCCGAGCAGGATTCACCGATGGTCATCGAGGCCGAGTTCATGCTCGAGCACGGCGCGGCAACGCACGTCAGCGCCAGGTTCCTCAACGACTACTTTCGCAAAGCGGAGGAGGGCAAGAAGAGCGAGGATCGCAACTTCGTCGTCCGCTGGATCGAAGTGGAGGGGCCTATGGAAGGCTCGGCGGGGCCAGCGTTCACGACTCCTTTCATGGACCGCTGGGGAATCGCACCAGCGGGAGGGCAAGAGCCTGAGGGAGCGCCGTCCACCGAGGAGCGGATCGCCGCGTGCGCGGCGCTGATCTGGCGCAGATCACATGTCCCAGGGGCGCGCGTCGAGCGACTGATGGCGCTGACTTCGGAAGATGCCTCCCCGGGTGACAGGATGCGGGCTTCGCTAACCGCGATGCTCACGTCGCCTCGCTTTCTTTTCCTGATGGACCGGTCCGTGGAAGGGACTGCGGAGGACGCGCGTGGCTCGGTTCCACTGGACGGAAACTCGCTGGGCGCGAGGCTGGCGGCTTTCCTGTGGCGGTCCGTGCCTGATGCAGACCTGCTTGAGCGAATGAGTGCGTCCGCCGATCCAGTGTTGATGGCCGAGGAGATGCTCCTGGACCCACGATCCGACGCGTTCGCCGACTCATTCGCGGACCAATGGCTCCAGCTTCGCGGAACGCGTAGCAAGCGCGCTAGCCGCAAGTCGTTGCCCGCCTACAGCGATCGACTCAGGGACTCGATGCTAGAGGAAACGCAGCGAGTGTTCCGAGCGTCGCTACGGGAGGAATGGAGTCTCTGGGAGTTCATCGAAGGAACCGAGACGATCGTCGATGGCAGGCTTGCGGAGCACTACGGATTGACGCCAGAAGCCTTCACGCCGCTAGACGGCGGCGTTGGGAGACTCCCGGCTAACGGAGAGTGGCGTCGGGCCTCCCTCGTCACGACGTCGCGGAGGGGACTTCTCGGCCACGGGAGCATTCTCTTTGGAACCAGCGAGGCGACGAGGACCTCGCCGGTCAAGCGCGGTAAGTGGGTCCTCGAGGTGCTGCTGGGAAGCGCCCCGCCGCCGCCGCCGCCCGGCGTTGGCAACCTGGCCCCGGCGGAAGAAGAGACGGCCAAGCTGACGTTCCGCGAGCGCTTTGCGGCGCACCGTGCAGATCCAACGTGTGCATCGTGCCACGCCCGGATGGACCCCATCGGATTCGGTCTGGAACGCTTCGATGCACTTGGTGCTGAGCGTGCTACCGGAGATCCGATTCTCGACGATCTGAGCGGCGCCCTACCGGACGGTCGCGTATTCGATGGCCCAGTGGAGCTGGCAGCTATCTTGCGTGCCGAGGATCGTTACCTCGAGGCGACCGCCGAGCGCCTCTTGGTCTTCGCGCTCGGTCGCGGGTTAGAACGCTCCGACCGTGCAGCGATTCGGAGGGTTCTCGGGTCGATTGACCCGGAGCATCCGACCATGAAGAGCATGATTCTCGCCGTGGTGGGGCTGGATGAGTTTCAAAGGATGGCGGCGCCCACGCCCGGGCCACCCACCCTCCGCGTACCCGATGATCGGGCTGTGGATGCTGGGAGTGCCGAACTTGAGCGCGATGGAGAATGATGATGACAATGGATGATGCGAGTCGGGATGAGTCCGTGGGCGCACTCGAGGGCCAGGGGCCTCGGGTGAGTGGAAGAGCGCTGCCACGACGTGCCGTGCTGAGGGGGGCGGGCCTTGCGGTTGCGCTTCCGATGCTCGAGGCCATGGTGCCTTCTGCGCACGCATCCGCACGGCTGTCCGGGAGGGAGGTCGTGGCGCCAAGGCGTCGCTTGATCTACGTCTACGTTCCTAACGGCATCCACCAGGGCGGGTGGCGTCAGGCCATTCCGACGGAGGATCCCAGTGGAGCGGCGCAGGAAACCCGGCGCCGCGGGCCGAACCTGACGGAGGGGGAGTATACAGGGCTGGAGCTTCCCGAGCTGTTGACGCCGCTCGAGGATCTTCGCGAGCACGTTCTGCTACTGCGTGGCCTGACGGCTGACAAGGCCCGTGCCAACGGCGATGGTCCTGGCGACCACGCGCGCGCGTCTGCTGCCTTCCTTACCGGAGTCCAGCCGCTCAAGACCGAGGGGCGGGTGAAGCTCGGTGTTTCCGCGGATCAAATCGCTGCGCGGCAGATTGGCGGGCGCACGCGGATCCGATCCCTGGCGCTTGGTCTCGAACGCGGCCTGCAGTCAGGTCAGTGTGATTCCGGCTATGCATGTGCCTACTCGGGACATGTCTCCTGGGAGACGGAGAACGTGCCTGCGGCAAAGGAAACGCAGCCACGCGCGCTCTTCGACCGCCTGTTCAGGGGCGGCAACGGCGAGGTCTCCGCGGCGGAACGACGGGGCAGGCGCAGTGAACGACGCAGCTTGCTTGACTTCGTACGCGAAGAGTCAGCGCTTCTGTCGCGCCGACTCGGAGCAGCCGATCGGGCGCGGCTAGAAGAATATGAAACGGGCCTTCGCGAGCTGGAGAGGCAGCTCTCCTTCGACGGAGCTGCGCACGTGGAGGGCGTGTCGGACGAAGCACGCCCGGACGGGCGTCCAAGGACCTTCGCAGAGGAAGCGAGACTCTTCGGCAAGATCCTGACCCTCGGACTGGAGGTTGACGTGACGCGTATCGCCACGTTGATGTATGGGAATGAAGGAAGCGGGCGTCGCTACCATGAAATCGGCGTGAGCGAAGGGCATCACCCCTTGAGCCACCATGGCGGGGATCCTGAGAAGCTGGCGGCGATCGGGAGAATTAACCGGCTGCACATGGCGGCTTTTGCAGAGCTGGCGAAGGGACTCGCTGAGCGTTCCGAGCTGGATGGAACGCTCTTGGATTCAACGACGCTTGTGTACGGCAGCGGTATCGCAGAAGGGAATCGGCATGATCACCATGATCTTCCGATTCTTGTTCTTGGTGGGAAGGCATCGGGCGTGCGCGGTGGGCGGACGCTGGTGTCCGCGCGGGAGACGCCGCTTAATAATCTGCATGGGGCGTTGCTTGAGCGGCTTGGAGTTTCTGAGGGACTCACCTTCGGCGATTCCACCGGCCCCCTCCGCAGCCTCTAGAAGCTGACTCCCTTCAATGGTCACGCCAGAACTAGAAACAGCCTGAACCCCGCAACCCCGGCGGAATGAAGGCGATCTCCCTTGGGAGGGCGCCCCTTC
>JBLIHL010000344.1:0-6824 GCA_047635895.1 Paracoccaceae bacterium
CATGACTCTCGAGGACTGGGAAGAGAACCAGGCGAACCTGGATAGGGCGGGGTGATCCGATGAGCGCGAACTTTGATGACAATGAGTCCGGGCCGTTTGACGGCGGCCACGGCGATCACTTTGAAAGCCCAGGTCGGCAAGCGCCGGCCCAGGGGATGCACGGGAGCGGCGTACCTCGGCAGGAGCATGCCCTGGACGATCTCGACGATCTTGAGGACTTCAACGACTACCCCGGCCCCGTGAAGCCAGAGGCCAGCGGGCTGGAGCTCGTGGGCGGCGTGCTGTTCCTGGTCGGCTGCCTGCCGGCGGCCGCCGTGGCGAAGGCCATCTTGGACGGCACGAACCTGGCGGCACCTGGCCTCGGGGGCACGGCAGCGCTCGCCGCGAAGGTGTCCCATTGGCTTGGCCCGTGGGCTGCACTTGCGACGGCAGCGTCCATTGCGGTTCTCGGGGCGCTAATGGTGCTCGGGTCCCTGCGGACCGAGCCGCTCCGCCGCGTGGCGGGCGTCATCGTCGCCGGTCTCGGCCTCGCGGCTATCATGGGCGCGCTCCACCCCGCAACGGCCGGGGATCTCCTGGGCGGTGGTGGCCAAATCGGCCTGGGTACCGGGGGCGAACTGGCCTCATTCATGGGGACCTGGGCCGGAGTTATGCTGGGGGTCGCCGTGATGGCAGGTGCCATCTGGCTCGGCTTCGTCCAGGCGCCCGCTGAGTTCGACGAGGACGACGGCTTCGGACCGATCGTCGAGCGTGACGAGCTTCCGCGCGGGGCTGCTGTCTCGCCCGGGGCAGCGCTCGCCAAGGCCGCGGGTGCTGCGGCCACGGTTGGGGCAGCAGCCGCTGCCGCCGGCGCGTCACTCTTCAGGCGCCAGCCGCGCACCGAGGGTGAGGTCATCGGCAACCGTGCCAATCGCCAGCGCCGTGTCAGTAACAAGAAGGTGCGTCGACCTGGCGCACCGGCCACGCTCGGTGACGCGCTCGCGCGCGGTGGCACCGAGGGCGTTTCCCACGACGAAGCGGCCGCGCTCGCGCCCGACGACAAGACGCTCGCCTACATGGAAGACGTCTGGCGTCGCGCTTCGCATTCGATGGATCAGCCCGAGCCTATCCCGGCCTCCCCTTACCCTGAAGACGTGCGTCTCAAGGGAGGGATCCCGGATGGCGCCGTTCCGTTCCAGCCCCGTCCGAGTGAGCCGGGTCAGTCGCCCGAGCCCTCCGCTCCCGCCTATCCGAGCCCTTCCTACGGAGTTCCGCCCCAGGGACTCCCGCCGGGTTCTACCCCCGCCGTGACGCCCGTTGGTGGGCCGGCTGACTATGGCGTAGCTCAGCATCATGCCCCGCGTCAGGACGTGGCCCCGTTCGATTTCGACGACGAGCTGTCCGCGCCGAAGCCGTTGAACCAAGCGTCACCTCCGACGGCGCCACTGCCAAACGTACCGCTACCTGCGGCGCCGTCCTTCGCTCCGTATGGGCAGGCCGCGGTCGAGCCGTTGGCGACGGATCCGTTTGGTGGTTCCGGTGCGAGCGGGGGAATCAGCGATGACGAAGCTGAGGCCTACAAGTCCGCGGTGCTACGCGAGGGAGCCAGCGCGACCGGGCCAAGCGATCTGCCGGATGGTGTCACGCCGTTCGTGCCGAAGAGCCGGGAAGCCGAGGCCGCAGAAGCGGAAGCTGAGGCAGCCGCTCAAGCTGCGGCTGGCATGGCCGAAGCGTCAGCTGAGGCCTTCACCGAAGTCCCAGGCCCGTCAGGCATGGGGACACCGGTCCCTGGTGCGAGCGGTGGGTTGTTCCCTGGCAGCGGCAGCGTCATGGGTGAGAGTCCGATCGCGAAGCAGGCCATGCAGGCGGGTGCGATGCCCGCGAGCGTGAGTCCGCCGCCTCGTCCCGCCTGGGAGCAGGGCTACGACGAGGAGGACGAAGTTGCTGGCCAGCTGTCTTCTGATCTGATGGAGACGATTCCGGACGTGAACGAGTCGGGGCGCTGGCAGCGCCGCGACGACGGAGCGGACGAGGGATTGGAATACGGCGAGAGCGAGGCTGAAATGCCCTCTATGTCGGCGCTGGACGAGCTGTTGGCCCAAGTGGAAGCATCCGGCGCTGGGCTGGGCGATGTGGAGGCTGAGGTTCCCGTTCTGGATACGCCTGAGCCTGAGCCTGTGGCCGAGGCCGAGGCCGAGATCGAGCCCGAGTTGTTCTCCGAGGTCGAGCTGGAGGCGGAAGCGGAGCCTGACGTCGAGCCGGAAGCGGAAGCTGAGGCAGCCACGGAGGTTCCGGAGTCGGAGGCCGCGGAGGTAGCAGTCGAGGACCATGAAGAGTCCAGCGAGCTCGAAGAGCCTGAAGCCCCAGAAGTGGCTTCAGAAGTCGACCTTGAGGTCGACGCTGAGGAAGAGGCCGAGGACAGCGATTCCGAGGACGAGGATTCCGAAGAGGCAGAGCTCGAGGAAGTCGACGGCGAGGAAGAGGAGTACGAATACGTCGACGAGGACGGGAACCCCATCGATCCCGCCGATCTTGGCGAGGAGTACGAGTTCGTCGAGGAAGACGAGGAAGAAGACGAGGACGACTCTGAAGAGGAGGACTCTGAGGAAGAAGAATCTGAAGAAGAGGACTCTGAGGAGGAGTCCGAGTACGAGGAATACGACGAGGACGAGGACGAGGAGGACGAGGAGGAGGACGCTGAGGAGGCCGAACTCGACGACGCTGGCGAGGCCGAGGAGGCCGAGGACGAAGGCGCCGTGGACGTCATCCTTGAGCCCCAGGCACCGCCCCGTGCGGCTCCTGCGGCCGCTGAGCCCGTTGCCGCACCCCCCGCCAAGGCATCTGTCGCACCTCTCGCTGGGCCCTCCGAGGAGCCACATGGGGCCCCGATCAGCCTCTCGGACGATGGCCAGCGCCTCCTGGATGCGGGTCGCCTGATCGTCAACAAGGACCGCGCCGCCGTGTCCGTGATCCAGAAGGGTTTTGACGTGGAGTTCGCCGAGGCGTGTTCCATCCTGGAGGAGCTCTTCGGCGCGGGCCTTATCGGTCCTTACCAGGAGGGCAAGAAGCGTGCTATCCTGCTGTCCTTAGTGGAGTGGGAAGGCCGCTTCGCTCATTCCTGACGTAACTCCAATCCGCCTGGCGCCCCCCATCCGTTGACCGTTCGCTCGTCTGATCTCGTCGCTCTGGTCCATTTGGGCTGTGCTCGTAACCTCATCGATTCAGAGCTGATCCTCGGCCGGATGGCCGAGGAGGGGCTCATCGTGACGGGTGACCCTAGCCAGGCCCACACGGTGGTCCTGAATACCTGCTCGTTCATCGGGCCCGCTCGCGTGGAGAGCCACGCCGCGATCGCCGATCTCGTCGAACGCAAGAAGAGAGGCGATCTCGGGGCGGTGGTGGTCGCGGGCTGCCTGGTCCAGCGCTACAAGCAGACGCTCGCCCGGCAGTATCCAGAGGTGGACGTCTTCGCCGAGATCAGCGACTACCGCGAGCTCGCGAAGTCGATCAAGCGCATCTCAGAGGGGCAATCCCACAAGCGCTATCTCGAGAGCCCGGGGCTCCGCGAGCCCAAGCGCGAAGGCGCTCGCCTCCTCGCCACGCCTGGCAGCTACGCCTACCTGCGCATCAGCCACGGCTGCGATCACACGTGTTCATTCTGTGCGATCCCTTCGATCCGAGGTACGCATCGCTCCAAGCGCCCGTCCGACGTGCTCGAGGAAGCCGAGGAGCTGATTGGCGCCGGCGTCAAGGAGCTCGTGGTGGTCGCCGAGGACTCAACGGCCTGGGGCCGCGACTTCGGCATGGAGCTGCCGTCGCTGATCGAGGGGCTCGCAAATCTCGACGGCGACACCCGTATTCGAGTCATGTACGCCTACCCCAACCGGTTCCCATGGGATCTTGCGCCGCTCCTGGCCGATCATCCCAAGGTGCTGCCGTACCTCGATATTCCCATTCAGCACGCCGCCACTAACACGCTTCGCGCCATGCGCCGGGCGGGCAGCGGCGACCAGGTCCGCAAGATCCTGGATCGCCTGCGGAGCGAGGTCCCGAACCTGACGCTGCGCACAACGGTGCTACTCGGCTTCCCGGGCGAGACCGACTCGGACGCCGCTGAGGTGGTCGATCTCGTGCGCGACTACGGGCTCTCCCGCCTGGGTGCGTTCACCTATTCGCCCGAGGAAGGGACGTCGGGCTTCGATCTGAAGCACGATGTGCCCGAGGACGTGGCGATGGCGCGGCGCGATGCCGTTCTCGAGGCACGTGACGCTGAGCTCAAGAAGACCCAGGAGGCGGCGATCGGCACCGAGGTTGAGATCCTCGTGGATGAACCGCCCGACCCTGATGGCGGGATCGTCGTTGGCCGCGGGAGCATGGACGCCCCAGAAGTCGACATGGTGACGTTCGCTCACGCGCCGGATGCGGCTGTGGGAGACCGAATCATGGTGCGGATCGACGAGACGGATGCAGAGCAGAACTGGATCGGCGCCGCGGTGAACAGCAGCCAGGCGGCGAGCTGATGGCCGACGCTCCGAATTCCTCAGGATCGGCCCCCGCAGGTTCCACTTCCGGTTCCACTTCCGGCATCTCGCCGGCAAGCCGCGCTCGTGAAGGCGTCTTAGCCCACTGGCCCAACCGGATCACGATGATCCGGTTCGCGGGAGCGCTGATTCTCTTCGCGATCTTCGCGATCTGGGGAGACGTCCAGAAGGAAGACATGCCCGGGCATCGGACTCCCTTCTTCATCGCGTTCTTCCTGTTCTCGGTGGTGGCTGCGACCGATTTCCTCGACGGCTACCTCGCGCGCCGCGACCAGCTGGTCACGGCCTTTGGCCGTATCGCCGACCCCTTCACGGACAAAGTCCTGATCCTCGGCGCGATGGTCTATCTGTCGGTGATGCCGTGGTCCGAGCCGCATCTGCACGCCAGCGTCGTGGTCGCCATTCTCGCGCGCGAGTTCCTCGTGACGGGCATCCGCGGCTACGTGGAGAGTCTCGGCCGGGAGTTTCCGGCCGACGGCTTCGGGAAGATCAAGATGATCGTCCAGAGCATCGCGGTGGGCGGCCTCATCTGGATGGAGGCCTTTTCGTGGCCGGTGTGGTGGTACGACATGTGGCGCTACGTGGTCGACGGGCTTGTGTGGCTCACGCTGCTGGCCACCATCGGATCGGGCGTGACCTACGTGTTCAAGACGAAAGCCATCCTGGCGGGTGACGCTTCGTGATGGCCACGGCTTCCGCGGGCGCTTCGCGCACCTGGACGCCCAAGGATCTGATTTGCATGGGCGTGTCGACGGTCGGTGGCCTGGGGCTCGTGCCGCTTGCGCCCGGGACCTTCGGCTCGCTGGGCGGCGTTCTCCTGGCCTGGTCGCTGGCCACGTCCGAGAACTTCCTCCTCTGGACGCTGTTGGCCGCTCTGGGCCTGTATGTCCTCGGCCGCGTCGTGGCGCCCTGGGCGGAGGCGCGGGCAGGCAAGGACCCGGACTTCTTCGTGATCGATGAAGTGGTCGGCTACCTCTTGACGGTGGCCTGGGTGGGCGGTCCCACGCCGCTCGCGCTGCTGGCGGCGTTTGTCGTCTATCGCTTTATCTGCGTTCTGAAGCCGGCTCCCATCCGCTACTTCCAGCGGGTTCAGGGGGGTGATGGCATTCTCTTCGATGACGTCGTGGCCGGTTTCTACGGTCTAGTCTGCATGGCCATCCTGCGCCTCGTCTTCCTGGAGCCAGCGTCATGGGACGCATCCCTGGTTCCGCTCCGCTAATCCCTGACTCGCCAGCATTCGCACCATGAGCCCCCAACGCGACGGACGCACACGCAGTTCTGGACTCGGTATTGCCCCACGATTTGCCATCGCCACCACGGCGGTGCTGGCGCTGGTGCTGATGCTCTTCAGCTTCATCCTCCTGGGCACGACGCGTGAGATCGTCACGGAGGCGGTGAAAGACTCCCGCGACCAGGCGGCCATCGCGCAGGCGGAGTACCTGGACGGGTCGCTCAAGTACAAGCAGGTCGGGAGCCGGGCCACCCAGATGCCCAAGGCCGGCCTGCTCAGGGTCGAGGCCGAGCTCACGCGCAACGGGAAGGACAAGGCCCATGGTTTTGGCTACGTGCGCGCGGACGACTCCAAGGCCCACGTGCTCGTTGCGCCCGCGGCGAACGCTTCGGGCGACCCCGTGGCGAAGCTCTACGGACTCTTCTTCGCGGTGACGGCGCTGGCGCTTCTGATCACGGCCGTTGTGGCGCTCATCACGGCGACGCGGGTTTCGCGGCCGATCACGGCGCTGGTGGACGATGTGCGATCGATCTCCAACGGCAACCTCTCCCACCGCGTGCGTGCCCAGGGCGGCGGTGAGGTCGGGCTTCTGGCGGGTGCTATCGATCGCATGACGGAGGCGCTCCGTGATGCCCGCGACACCGAGGTGGAGCTCTTCGTGCGCGAGCGTGAGCGCGAGGTCGCCATGGAGGTTCAGGAGGCGCTGCAACCCACGGATTTCGAGGTCCCCGAGGGCTACTCGGTGGCGTCCGAGCACGTCGGTTCAAGCGAGCCGGGCGGTGACTTCCATGACATCGTGTTGGCGGACGACGAGCGCACGGTCTTCTTTGCCTGCGACGTCAGTGGTGCAGGCGTGCCGGGCGCTTTGGTAGGGGCGATGGCGCGCGCGTACCTGAGGAGCGAGCTCAAGAAGGGGGGCTCCCTCGCCGACGCGCTCAAGAACGTGAACCGGACGATCGCGGGAGAGGTGCGCCGCGGAATGTACGTCACGGTGCTGGCGGCGGCGCTCGATTCCGACACGCACGAGCTCGAGGTGGCGGCGGCAGGGCACAAGTTGCCATTGGTCCACTGGT
>JBLIHL010000345.1:0-6812 GCA_047635895.1 Paracoccaceae bacterium
AGCATCAACGTCAAGCTGTCTCCCACCCGCATCTTGGCGACGACGACGTCCCACCCAGCAATCGCCCGACGGCTACCCACGCGGAACGTGAAAGGCCGCGTACCAGGGTCGATCACTTTCCCGTCCGCCAGCATCGCCACATAGCGGAGCGTCGCGCGCCTGCCCGAGCCACAAACGTCGCCTGAGCCGTTTGCGTGCACCTGCAGGATCTCGATGTTGTTCACGCCCGGCATGCCCGGTGCGATCATGTCTCCAGCCTGCCAGGGGCCCATGGCCTTGATGGAGGGTCCGGCCTGGGGCGCAGGAGCCTCGGCGCCTCGGTCCGTCATGGTGATATCGTCCAACGAGCGCAGGGCCGGACCCTCGCGGCCTTCCGGGCTAGCGCAGGAGCCAAGGATGACGAGAGTCGCGGCAAGAAGGGCCTTCCCCTGAACGGGATAGATGTGGCGCATGGTCTGTATCTTCAATGAAGGGTGGTCGCTCTGATTTCGCGAAGTGAATGCAGGCGTCGCCGTTGGAGCGTCGCGCCGTGGGTGGGACGGCACCAAGGAGTCTGTCAACGAGCCGATCCAGCATCCAGCGTCTGATGGAACATGTAACGGACCGTTCTGGAATCAAGGCGGCTGGAATCTGCCGCAAGGTCCTCCTGCACGCCGCGCGCCACCGGGATCTCGAGCCAGCACCCCTCATCGGTGGCTGGCGTCTCGCTTGAACCAAACTCTTGCCGGTCCCGCTCCTGGGTAGGCGCCAAACGCAGGCACGGTTGCGGTACCTTACGCGCATGAACTTCCTTCGATTGCTGCGTTGCCCGTTACTCCTCGCGGCGCTGGCGCCACTTAGTTTCCTGGGGTGCGCCGCGACGCCGGGACAGGACGTGGAACCTGTCGGGAATGTCGATCGCGGTGGCGACATCACCATGGATCTGCTCTTCGGCGACCACTTCGTCTCCGAGAGCTTTGGACCCGCATGGTGGCTTGAGGACAGTGGACTCGCGACGCTCGAGGATGCGGCTGGACCAGGGAATAACTTGGTGCGCTACGACCCAGGAGGCGGCGAGCGCAAGATCTTGGTCGCCGCCAGTGAACTCGTGCCCGCGGGAGCTTCCGAGCCGCTGAAGATAGAGGGCTACCAGTTCTCTGAAGACGGCCAGCGCGTACTGATCTTCACCAACACGCGCCGCGTGTGGCGCCGCCGGACTCGCGGCGACTACTGGCTTCTCGACCGGGCCTCCGGTCAGCTCCGTCAGCTCGGCAAGGACTTCGACGAAGCTCGGCTTCAGTTCGCGAAGTTCGATCCCGCGGGACAGCGCGTCGCCTACCTCTACCTGAACGACATCTACGTCGAGGACATCGAGGGCGGAGAGATCACGCGCCTGACACTCGACGGGTCAGACACGCTCAGCAATGGCACCTTCGACTGGGTCTACGAGGAGGAGTGGGGACTGCGCGACGGGTTTCGCTGGAGCCCCGACGGCGAGCGCATCGCCTTCTGGCAGATTGACGCCGCGGAGGTCGGACAGTTCAGCCTCGTGAACAATACCGCGGGGCTATACTCCGAGGTGACCCAGTACCGCTACCCCAAGGTGGGCACCGCCAATCCCACGTGTCGGGTCGGCACGATCCCTGCGGGCGGCGGCGAGATCCAGTGGATGGACCTGCCGGGTCATCCGAGCAACGACTACGTCGCTCGAATGGAGTGGGCGGCGGGCTCGGAGGAGCTCATACTACAGCGCTTCAATCGGCTCCAGAATGAGTGCCGGGTACTGTTCGCCAACGCGGCGACCGGCGCTGTGCGCACGGCGTTCGTAGAGCGCGGCGAGGCCTGGGTGGAAGAGTGTGACGACGTACGCTGGTTCGACGAAGGCCGCCGCTTCACTTGGGTGAGCGAGCGCGACGGATGGCGGCACCTGTACCTTGCCTCCCGAAGCGGCGAGGCCGCGACGCTCCTGACCCCCGGAGACTACGACGTGATCAGCATTGAGCACATCGACGCCGAGCGGGGCTGGGTGTACTTCATCGCTTCTCCGGACAATCCGACCCAGCGTTTCCTCTACAAGGTCTGGATGGACGGCCGCAACGGCGGGCAGCCGATTCGAATCACGCCGCAGACGAAGGGCACGCACGCCTACCAGATTGCTCCGAGCGGGCAGTACGCGATTCATCGCTACTCGACGTTCGACGCTCCGTCTACGGTCGAGCTGGTGGCGCTTCCTGGTCATGAGATTCTACGGACGATGACCGACAACGCAGATCTCAAGGGGAAGCTGGCGGCGGTCCACAAGGGGCCGGCCGAGTTCTTCCGCGTCGAGATCGAGTCAGAGGAGGAAGGGAGCCCGGGTACCTTCGAGCTGGACGGCTGGGTGATTCGCCCCCCCGACTTCGACGCAAGCAAGTCCTATCCGGTGCTCGTCCACGTGTATGGAGAGCCCGCCGCACAGACCGTGCTAGATCGCTGGGGTGGGCATAACTACCTGTGGCATCTGATGCTCGCACAGAAGGGCTACATTGTGCTCTCGATCGACAACCGCGGGACCCCGGGCCCGCGCGGCCGGGCCTGGCGCAAGTCGGTCTATGGCAAGATCGGAATCATCGCACCCAAGGACCAGGCGGCGGCGCTCCGTGCGCTTCAGAAGCGCTGGTCCTACTTGGACTCCTCACGCGTGGGAATCTGGGGCTGGAGCGGTGGCGGCTCTATGAGCCTCAACGCGATCTTCCGCTATCCGGACCTCTACCAGACCGCGATGGCCATCGCGTTTGTGGCCAACCAGCGCTACTACGACACCATCTATCAGGAGCGCTACATGGGCCTGCCCGAGGGGAATCCGGAGGGCTTCCGCGATGGCTCACCGATTACCCACGCCGCGGGGCTGGAAGGGAACCTTCTGCTGGTGTACGGATCAGGCGACGACAACTGCCACTACCAGAACTGCGAGGCATTGGTCGACGAGCTGATTCGCTTGGACAAGCAGTTCGACATGCAGATCTACCCGAACAGGACCCACTCGATCAGTGAAGGGCCCAATACGCGCCGCCACCTCTTCACGCGGCTCACGAACTATCTCCTGGAGCACGTGCCCGCCGGCGCTCTCTAACGCGGCCCCCCAGCGTCAGAGGTTCACTTCTCTACGAGCTGGACGCTGAGCTTCTCGATCTTGCCTGACCGAATGATCACTCCATGCTGGAGCGGTTGGTAGTTCTCATTAAAGAAGTGCAGGGTGACCAAGCCTGGAGGCAGAGGAGGAGCGAGAGTCGCCGAACCATGCTCCCGGAGCCGGGTCGAGAACGATCCAGGGGCGCTCCAACTTGCGCGGTAGCGCAGGCCTCCCTGCAACTCGACCTCGACGTCGGCTTCAATCCTCGCGCCGTTGGCACCCAGGGCCTCGACGTTGAGTGTTCCGCTACGTTCGATCTGAATGGGCAGAACGGCGCGCTCTCCCGCGGTCAGTTGCACATCAGCGAAGAACACGTCGCACTCCAGGCTTTGCGTACTGGCAGCTTTGTGATCGATTCCGAAGACGCGAAGCTGGCCGCAGGGGACACGACCCAGGTCGAGCAGGCCTTCACGAACCACCGTACTGCGCATCTTCATCTGCATGCTGGCAGCGCTTTCTCCGCCCATGCGCACCAAGAAGCGCTGGCCTTCTGACGGCGCGGGATGCACGAACTGTAGTACCAGTTGGCCGGTATTGGGATCGGCCTGCACCTGCAGGTCCACATCCGACCATTGGCCATGATCCGGCGCATCGACGGTGAGGGGCTGCGCCACCATTCCGTCGAGGGCAGCCGTGATTCCAACACGTGCATGCGCCGGGACTCGCATGGGGATCGTGCGATCCTTCGTGCTGGAGCTCCCGCGCAACTCCACTCTTCGGACAGGTACACCCTTCACCGTGAAATCCAACAGTCCGGTCAGGATCGTGTCTTCCTCTCCCACGATCACAACGTTCAGGAAGGCCCCGGGCAACCCGCCTCGGTCGAACTTCATCGCCAGGAAAGGTTCATCGCGGGATTCACGTTTGCCTATGGCAACGTCTGCTCCGTCCTGCGCATGAACTTGCTCGGGCTGATCAGAGGGCTCACCTGAGGCCATGATTTGCCGATCGGGAAGTGAGTGACCTGCCGGATCAGCTAACTGAATCTGCGCGAGTCCGCCTGGGACCTTCGAAGGTAAGCCGCCTCTGGACTCGATCTCTTGTAGGCCCTCCCCTGTCGGCCTCTGGACGAACCAAGCCACCGTCAGCGCGCCCACGGCGACCACGGCCACGCACGCACCGGCGAGCCCCGGTATCCTCCACTCCCAGTCCAGCCCTGCCGGGACCGACACGGGTGGGCGAATCACCAGTGCCGCGATCCAAGTTTCGCGCTGCCCCTTGTGTCGCGCGTCCAGGTCACTCCGCAGCTTGGCTAACCCGCGCCGCAAGCGTGCTTTTACCGTCGCCTCGGGGACGCCTAGTTGCGTCGCCATCTCGGACGGTGTCAGGTCGTCTCCGTAGCGCATGGAGAGGGCACGAGACTGTTCGTTCGGTAGTGAGCGCAGGAGCTCGGCTATGACAGCTTGGAGGTCGAGCCGTCGATCGATTGCCGTTGCGTGGGAGTCGACTTCTTCGGGCCGAGCGCTGCGTGCTTCGCGGCTTTTTCGCCGGCCGGCCGAACGATTCTGGTTCGACGCGAGGCGACGCATGACGGTCGCCAGCCAGGCGCGGGATGGGGTGTCGGCCTTCTTGAGGGCGAGGGTGTTCGTGTCTTGAACCAGGTCGTCGGCACTGGCCTCGTCGCGGACCAGGCAACGGGCAAGGCGGCGCATGAAGCCTTGTTGAAGCTCGAGCGCCGTGGCGGGGTCTTGGTTCTGGGGGGATTGGGGGGGCATTGCTACGGGGAGGTCGCCGACCGATGGCCAGGATGCATGATTGTGGAAAAATGGGTGCGGTCGCTTACGACATGACGCCGTCCGTACACGACACCGGCGCGCGTGTTGTCGAACTCCAGCCGCTCCTGGTACGTTACGCCCATGAGGATTGGTTCCGGCCTGAGACAATGCACGATCAAGGTGGTGGCCACGCTGTCCATGATGCCGGGGGCCCTGGGCGCCCAGGGCGTCGACTATGGCCGTGATGTGCTGCCCATCCTCGCAGACCGCTGCTATGCGTGTCATGGTCCGGACAGCGCGACGCGCGAGGCCGACCTGAGGCTAGACCTCCGCGCGGACGCGATCGCGGACCGCGGCGGATTCCCTGCGATCGTTCCCGGAGACGCCGAGGCGAGCGAGCTCATCCTGCGGATTCGCGACCATATGGACCCGATGCCCCCGGGCCCCGATCACGAGCCACTCGAAGCCCATGAGGTCGAGGTCCTCACGAAGTGGATCGCGTCGGGGGCTCCCTTCGACGTGCACTGGGCCTATGAAGCTCCGCTCGCACCGGCGCCGCCCACTGTGCGTGACGCAAAGTGGCCGTCGGGCGAACTGGATCGCTTCGTCCTCGCGCGACTGGAAGCCGCCGAGATCACGCCGGCGCCGCGCGCGGATCCGCGCACGCTGGTCCGGCGCCTGAGCTTCGATCTGCTTGGCTTGCCTCCGACCTATGAGCAGGTTCAGGCATTCGCCGCCGACCCTAGCAGCGCAGCCTGGTCAGCGCTCGTGGAACAGATGCTCGCCTCCCCACATCACGCGGAGCGCCTTGCGACTTTCTGGTTCGACCACGTTCGATTCGCGGACACCACGGGGATCCACGCCGACAACACCTGGAACGTCAGCCCGTACCGCGACTGGGTCGTGGACGCATTCGCGAGCAACATGCCGTTCGATCAGTTCACGACCGAGCAGATCGCGGGCGACCTCCTGCCGAACGCGACGCGCTCACAGCAGGTTGCGTCCGCGTACAACCGGCTGAACCTGATCACGCGCGAGGGCGGCTCGCAGCCGAAGGAGTTCCTCGCGCGCTACACGGCTGATCGCGTACGCAACGTGTCGGAAGCCTGGCTAGCGACGACACTAGGCTGCGCCGAATGCCACGATCACAAGTTCGACCCGCTCTCCACGCGCGAGTTCTACGAGATGGGCGCGTTCTTCGCCGACATCGAGCAGGTCGGGGTGTACTCCCAATCAGGCAGGAACAACTTCGGACCCGAGCTCGCGGTTCCGGCTGAATCCCAGGAGAAGGAGCTCGGGGCGATCGAGTCCAAGATCAAGGCGCTCGATGACCTGCTCGCGGCAGACTCCCCAGGCCTGGTCGCTGACCGCCTCGAATGGGAGCACTCGGTCCGCAATGACGAATGGCAGGTCCCCCAGGACATCTCCTTCCTGGCGGACGCAGGCACACAAGCCGAGATGGACGCGGAGGGCGTCTTTGTGGCATCGGGGGAAGCCCCGGAGCGCGACACGTACCGCCTGTCCTTCACGCTCCCCGGCGAATCCGACGAGCCCATCAGGGCGCTGCGTCTCGAGCTTCTCCCGCACGCGTCGCTCGCGCACGAAGGGCCCGGCCGCGCAAAGAACGGCAACCTCGTACTGACCGAGGTCGAGCTCTTCCTCGATGGCGAGCCCATCGCGATCGCAGGCGCGGACCCCTCGTACGAGCAGCCCGGGTACGCACTCGAAAAGGCACTCGACGGCAAGCTCGGCAGCACGGGGTGGGCCGTAATGACGAACAACATGGGCACGCCTGCAGAAGCCGTCTTCGAGCTCGCCCAGCCTGCACGTGCCGCCCAGAGCGGCGCGCCAGGCCGGATGGAGATCGTCCTTCGGCAGGAGTACGGCTCGCAGCACACGCTCGGCTCCTGGCGCGTCACCTCCACCACCGCGAAGGGACGGCGCGC
>JBLIHL010000346.1:0-6807 GCA_047635895.1 Paracoccaceae bacterium
CGGCCGCGATCGCCATGTCCGGGAGGCTGGCCGGATCGTTCAGACCATGGAGGGTTGGCGCGAGGAGGGCCTGAACCGCCCCAGCGTCCGCATGCCCGCGGTTGATGGCGAGCTGGGCGAGGACCTCTGGGATGCGCTCGGAGCGTGCGATCCGCAGCACCGTCTCAGGATCGGGCAGGTGTAGGTTCCAGTGGCCCGGGAGGTCGAGGCTGCCGGGGGAGGAGGGAGAAGCAGCAGACGCAGACGCGGAGGGAACGAACACCATGGGGACAAGTTATCAGCCCAGGATGCTTCTGACTCAAGAGATTCCTTCGCGAGCGTTTCGCATGAGCCTGACCGGGCTACCCTGCATGTCCCATGACCGCCAAGCCTGACAAGCCCAAAGCACTCTCCAGCCCCAAGGGGGCTGACAATCCCTTCCGCCTGCTACCCTCGGTGGATGAGGCGCTGCGTCTCTTGGAGGCGGGCCTCGGGTCCGATGCGGCCTCAGCCTCAACCCCAGAGAAGCCTATTCCTCGCTCTGTCCTGGCGGAGCTGGTCCAGGACGAGCTCGAGGCGTTCCGTCAGCGAATCGGTCAGGGCAAGCTGGACGCAGCCTCGGTCCAGGCCGATCTCGATGGGGGCGCCTTCCAGGGCCGACTCCGCGACGCCTGCCGGATCGAGCGTGGCCGGGGCGTCGTCCCTGCCGTGAACGCGACCGGCGTCGTCCTGCACACGAATCTCGGACGCGCCCCCGTGCACCCCGAGGTCGCCGAGCGCATGAAGGCCGCCGCCATGGGCTACTGCGTCCTCGAGCTCGACCGCTATAGCGCACGCCGCAACGAGCGCGACGCCCGCCTCGGCGTGCTCCTGGCCCGTGCGACAGGCGCCGAGACCGGCATTGCCGTCAATAATTGCGCTGCGGCAGCGTTCCTGATGATGCAGACCTACGCGGGCGGTCGCGAGGCGATCGTCAGTCGCGGTGAGCTCGTCGAGATTGGCGGCTCCTTCCGAGTCCCAGACGTCATGGAGCGAGCCGGTGTCAAGCTGGTCGAGGTCGGCTCGACGAACCGCACCCGGATCGCCGACTACGAGCGGGCGATCACCGAGAACACCTCGCTGATGATGAAGGTCCATACGAGCAACTTTCGCGTCGTGGGCTTCACGGAAGAGGTCGACCCAGAGGAAATGGCGCGGCTCGGCCGTGAGCGCGGAATCACGACCGGCTGGGACCTTGGTTCAGGCCGGTTCGAGGCCGAAGGCGCCCGTTCGCTCGACGTCGTCGGCGATGAGACGGTGCTCCGCGACGCGGTGGCCTCGGGCGTAGATGCGATCGCATTCTCAGGGGATAAGCTCCTCGGCGGTCCCCAGGCCGGGCTGATCGTGGGGCGCCGCGCCGCCATTCGCGAGCTGCGTGCTAATCCGATCTACCGCGCGATGCGGCTAGACAAGGTTTCACTCTCCGGCCTCGAGGCGACGCTGGAGCTATTGGCGGCTGGGCGCGGCGACGAGCTGCCCTCGCGCCGCTTGATGCACCTGACGGTCGACGAGCTTGCGCCGGTTGCCGCTCGCATCGCCGAGGCGATCTCCCGCCAGGAAGGCTTCGAGGCCGAGGTCATTGACTCCGAATCCCAGCCGGGAAGCGGCAGCGCGCCCACCGTGTTCCTGCCGACGAAGGCGGTTCGCGTCCGCTGGGCCGGCCACGCTGCTGACCATCTCGCCAATCGGCTCCGAGCGGGCCAGCCGCCCGTGTTCGTCCGTATCCAGGACGGCGCCGTGCACCTGGACCCGCGCGCGCTCCTCGACGGCGACGAAGCCCGTCTCCTCGAGGCCTTCGCCGGGCTCATCCGCTGACGCCTCACCCGGAAGATCCAGTGGAGCAGGGAAGACAGGCGGAGGCCCAGTCGTCAGCCACACCCATGAACCCCTCGTGCAAGCCGATCCAGGTCGTCGGCATCATTGGCCTGGGGGCGGTCGGTCTGCCGCTGGCCGCTCTGTTCGCGAGGGCTGGCCTCCAGCTCGTTCTCGTCGATGCCTCGGAGGCACGAATCGAACAGCTTCGGCGGGGTGAGTCGCCGCTCGCCCACCTGCCTTCGAGCCTGGTGGACCAGCTCGGCAACGCGACCGTCAGCACGTCCTACGAAGCGCTTGACGCCTGCGATGCCATCATCATCTGCGTTCCGACGCCCCTGCGAGCGGACCGAACGCCGGACCTGTCGGCCGTCCGAAGCGCCGCACGTGAGGCCGCGTCCTTCGTGCGCGCGGGCGGGCTCGTCGTGCTGGAGTCGACCACGTGGCCAGGCACCACGCGGCACGTGCTCGGCAAGATCTTCGAGCATCGCGAAGACGTCGATCTCGCCTATTCTCCCGAGCGCGTCGACCCCGGTCGCGTGGACCCGTCTATTGAAGGGGGCGATCCCCTTGGCGCGGGCGTCCCGAAGCTCGTGGGCGGCGTTGAAACCCGCGGCACCGAGCGCGCGGCCGCGCTCTATCGGCGTGCCTTTGACACGGTGGTGGAGGTCGGGTCAAGCGACGTGGCCGAGGCCGCCAAGCTCGTCGAGAACATCCACCGGGCGGTGAACATCGCGCTGGTTGGTGAGCTCAAGATCGCCTTCGACGCCATGGGGCTCGACGTTTGGGAGGTGCTGGATGCCGCCGCGACCAAGCCCTTTGGATTCACGCGGTTCGATCCTGGCCCAGGCATGGGGGGGCACTGTTTGCCCATCGATCCGTTCTATCTCTCTTGGGCCGCGAAGCGCGCGGGTGCGGAGACGCGCTTTGTCGAGCTCTCGGGCGAGATCAACCGGGCGATGCCGCTCTTCGTAGCGGACAAGACGCGAGGTGCTCTCCGGTCCATTGACGTGGACGTTCAGGGCGCCCGCGTGCTGCTCGTGGGCGTCGCCTACAAGCGCGGCGTGAGTATCATCGAGGAGTCGCCCGCGTTTCCGATCGCGGCGGCGCTGGGTGCGGACGGGGCCGAGGTGAGCTACGTCGACCCACTCGTCCCTGCCTGCGCGCTCGGTGAGTCGATCTCCCTCTCGGCCGAGGCCCTGGCGGAGTACGACGCGGTGGTGATCCTGGTGAAACAGGAGGGTGTCGATCTGGGGCTCGTGGCGGCCTGCCAAGCCGTGGTGGTGGACACTCGGGCCGCGCTTCGAACAGAACTTTTGGGTTCCTCGCGCTACTTCATGGCGTAGCGGCTGTGGTAGGCGACCCATCGGTCCTACAATGGCCGCCTACCATGAGACTCAAGAAAAAAAGACGGCTGACCGACTACGCAGCCTGCGCTGGCTGAGCTGCCAAGATGCCCATGGGGCAGCTCACGCAGGTTCTGCGTGGCATGAAACAGTCGAATGATCCGCGTCTGCTCGTCGGTCCTCAGACCGTCGATGACGCAGGCGTCGTCGTGCTCGGCCAGAATGAAGGCCTGCCGGCTGGCGTCGAGATCGCCCTTGTGCAGACGGTGGATTACTTTCCGCCCGTCCTCGATGACGCATACCTCTACGGAGCGGTGGCTGCGGCCAACTCGCTTTCGGACGTGTACGCCATGGGCGGCCGCCCCGTCAGCGCCCTGAACATCGCAGGGTTCCCCAAGGGCTTTGACGAAGAATGGGTCCGCGAGATCTTCCAGGGTGGATTCGACAAGGTCGCCGAATCGGGCGCCGTGCTCGCCGGCGGGCATACGGTCGAGTCGCCGGAGCCTCAGTTCGGTTTTGCGGTCACCGGTGTCGTGCAGCGGTCTCAGCTGACCGCCAATGCGGGGGCTAAGGTCGGAGACGTCTGTTACTTGACCAAGCCGCTTGGCATGGGCTCGATGACCACCGCGGGCAAATTTGGCAAGGTCACTCCCGAGGTGATGCGCGTAGCGGCGCTGCAGATGGCGACGCTGAACGATCGCGGCGCGGCCGCCATGAACGTCTCAGGTGCGCACGCCTGCACGGATATCACCGGGTTCGGACTGAACGGTCATACCCGGAACATCGCGCTGGCCTCAGGCGTGACAATCCGAATCAACATGAGCCAGCTGCCGATCTTCCCGGGTGCCCGGGACCTGGCGGCTAAGGGCATCGTTTCCGGTGGCACAGGTCGCGGCAAAGAAGCGCTGAGCGACGTCGTGCACGTCGCGAACGGGCTCGATCAGGCGCTCGTGGACATCGCCTACGACGCGGAAACGTCTGGTGGACTCTTTATCGTGCTTCCGCCGGAGAACGCGGCGCGCCTCGAGGACGAGCTTGCGAAGCGTGATGTGCCCGTTCACAAAGTGGGTGAGGTCGTCGCCAAGGAAAGTGACCACCTGATCCAACTCGTCTAGTGAGCCCATGGTTTCCTCTTTCATGAACGCACGTGGCCTGGTGGCCGGGCTTGTCCTTCCTCTGGCCTTCCTGGCGTCATGCGCTGGAACTGGAACTGAAGTGGGCTCTGGTCCTGGCTCTGGCTCTGGCTCTGGCTCTGGCTCTGGCGGCGACCAAGACGCCCAGCCCGCCTGGGACGGGGCGCCGATCTCCTCCGCCATCTCCCTGGACGCGAGCTACGCGGTCCAGGTGGCCTACGAAAGTGACGTCCGCGTGAACGGCGTCGCTGCCGGGGATCTGGACCCCACGGTGCCCGGTGACGAGATCGTTGCCGTGGACCACCTTGGGCGCGTCCACGTGATCGCGCGCGTCAGGGGCAAGTTTCGTCATGACCTGATCGCGACCACCGGGGGCGAGCTCGTTCAGGTGGCCGTGGGGGACCTTCTTCCTTCAGTGCCCGGTGACGAGATCGTCGCCGTGGGCGTGAGCAAGGGCACCGAGGACGATCCCGGCGCCGGCATCATTCGTGTCTTTCACCGTGATGGCTCGGGCGGTTGGAGGGAGACCTCCTACCTGACGCCAGGGCTCGTGCACGGCGTCGCCGTCGGAACGGTCGGGTTGTTGCCAGCCGACAGCTTCGTTTGCGCAGGCTTCTTCCGCCAGGTGCTCGTGGGCAACCTCACCATGAAGGTCAAGGGTGGTGGGATTGCTATGGGGATCGGCGCGATCGATCTGCCGCGGGTGGGGAACGTCAAGGGCGTGGCTCTTACGGAGGAGGGCTTTGTTCTCGCTACGGACGATGGACACTCAATCGAATACACCGCAGCGCTGGGTGAAATCCTGCCTCGTAGGCCGGTCCAGCACGGCAGCCCGCTGGCTCGGGTCGGCTATGCGAAGGAAATCGGCATGCTGTTCGCCGACAACGATGGCTACCTCCGGGTGACATCACCGGTCCTGGCGGAGGGCGATTCGCCGACGGAGAGCATCCTCGAGCGCGCCAAGCAGCGCCTCCGCGGCGCGATCTTCGTGGATATCGACCCGAACAATCCCGGACTCGAAGCGTGCTCTGCGGGCTACGACGGGCGTGTGCGCGTCGTGGGGCTGAACCGCGTTGAGCAGAAGCAGCTCGATCTGCCCGGCCAGCCCGTCACCATTGGCTGGAAAGGCGAAGTCCGCTACGTGGCACGCGATAGCGGCAAGCTGCACCACCTGGCCAAGGGAGAGATCGATGGCATCGGAACGTGCCTGATCTCGTGCGGCTACTCGGGCGACGTCCTCTTGATACACCGCCAGGACGGGTAGGTCCGACCACGTTTTGGGTGACTCGTCTTCCTTCGGATCGGATTCTGGATCGCCCCTAGGCCAGCCTGGGAATCGGTTTCGGGCGCCTATCGAGCGCGATGTTTATGCCGGGCTGGAGGACCTTGGCGTCTCCGGCTCGCAGTTCGGCGGTCCGCCGCTGATTCTGGGCCACCGCGGGGTGCCCCGTGAGGCGCCTGAGAACACGCTGGCGAGCCTTCGTCGAGCGCTTGAGTTAGGGCTTGATGGCGTCGAGTATGACGTGCGTGCCTGCGCCAGTGGTGACCCCGTGCTCTTCCACGATGCGACGCTTCGGCGGACGACAGGAATGGCGGGTTCGGTGAGCGATGTGGACCTGCGTGAGCTCTACGCGCTCGACGCGGGTGGGTGGTTTTCCAAGCGCTTCCACGGCGAGCAGGTCCCGATTCTCGATGAGGCACTGGGGCTGACCTCCGAGCGCCGTGAGGATCCGCCGTTCCACATGATCGAGCTGAAAGAGACGGGCCTCATCGAGCCGGTCGCCCAGCTCCTTGCCGAGCGGCGGCCTCCGGTTCGCTGCCGCGTGGCGAGCTTCCGCCGCGACGTTGTTCTCGAGGCTCGCGACCACCGTCTGCCCACGATGCTCCTCGGCGTTCTCGCGAACGAGGACGACCGCCGGTTCGTCCGGGACGAACGCATCGACGCCTACAGCGTCGGGCCCGGCGGCTGGCGGACTGAAGCGGCCGAGGCCGACTGGTCGTTCACGGAGTGCTGGGCGTGGGCGATCGATGATCCCATCGAGTTGCTCGAGCTCTGCCGGCGGCCGCTCTTTGGTCTCAATACCAACGAGCCGTACCGCGCGCTGGCGGCGCGGGCCCTCGCTCGCATGCAGCCGGACAGCGATCATCCGTACCCGATCGCGGCGCCAGAGCTCTTTATCGAGCCGGAAACCCTGGCCGCGCCAGACCGAGGGGAATGGTTCGGATCGTGGGAAACATCGGCCGAGATCACGAACCCGATGCCTTTTCCGGTGACGGTGAGAGCGTCGTTGTTCGTGCCCCAGGGAGCCTTCGAGATCGACGGCCTGCCGCGCGCGCTCGACCTGGAACCCCATGAGCGGCGATCGATCCCTTTCCACTTGAGCGGTGGCGCCCGGAGCCCCGGTCCAGACCCGCTCTTGGGCGCGCTCTTTGAGTGGAAAGCCGGCGCCTCGCTCTCGGGCTCTGAGATTCAGGCCGGAGGCCAGCTACTGCTCGAC
>JBLIHL010000347.1:0-6801 GCA_047635895.1 Paracoccaceae bacterium
GTGAGCTACGAGCGGCGAATGGCCGCGCGTAGCGCTCCTGTTGCGACACTGCCCTGGGATGGGCTTGTCGCGCGTAGCTTGGCCAGGGCTTATTTCACGACGATCTCGATGTCTCCAGCAAGCTCTAGACTCTGCAGCGCGGAACCCGCGGCACCTACGCTCAGCTGACCAACCCAGGTGGTCTTTTTGCCGGCTGAGGACTTGAGTAACGTGACCGCATCCTTGGGCAACGTGACTCCGCTCTTACCGACGTTGAGCTCGATGCTTCCATTGTTGACATGGACGGGCAGGCTCATTCTCACCGTGGAGTTCTTCTTTTGATAGAGCTCCAAGACGGCGGCGATTGATCCCTTGCCAGCCTGAAGGTCGGCCGCCAGTGATCCGCCCGCCCCAAGGCCTGCGATGGTCTTCCAGGCTTCAGCAGGCTTGCCTCGGACCTTGTAGGGCCTCAAGTTCAGGTCGGTCCCACCGTGAAGCGTGAGAAGGTCCTTAGCATCTAAATGGATCTGAAGCGCTGGCGTCGCAGCGGCTCCCTTCACGGGCGCTGCCTCGAGGAACTCCTTTCCTGGCGTGGCCAGGTAGAAGAAGCTTGAGGGCGCTGCCGAGACCTTGACCCTCGACTTCGGAACGCCCTTGTGCTGCGCGAAAAGGTGCAACAGCACACGGTCCGTTTCCTTGAAGAGGCTGCCCGCAGCGGCAAGGCCTTTCAGCGGAACGCTAAGGCTCTTCTTGTCCGCGGCGGCCCGAGGCTTCACCGAGACGCCGTTCAGAACCACTGTCGGATCAGACGCGCTGACGACGTTGACAAACCACTCCACGCTGGACGGAGGAAGGGTGGCGGGCGGCAAGACGTCGAAGGATGCTGAGGACTTCGCAGTGAGCGGAACCTTGACGGCTTTCGCCATCAGGAAGTTCTGCGTCAGGGGCTTGGGCGCTCCCTTGATGGTGAACTCCACGTAGCCCGCGTGCTGGGGCCCCGCGGTGGTGAGGATCGTGAGGGCGTAGGCGGACCCTTCCGCGTCCTGTAGATGCAGCGCTGGGATCTCGATGGATACTTGCTTGTCCGTGAGGCCCATCACGGTGCAGGCCGTTCCCGCGACGGTGGCGCCCAGCACGCCCCGGTCCAGCGACGTGCCCGCGACCGTTACGCGAGAGGAGCGACTGAACCAAGCCTTGTAGCGATCTGCGGCGGCGGGGCCTCGCGCGGTGATAACCGGCGGGTTCGGCCACTTGGGAATCGCCGCCTGGACGTTTGCATTGACCGAGTTGGACTCGAGCATTTTGTAGCGCTCGAACAGGCTGGCATAGGTGGTCGAGTAGCGCTTGAGAGAGCCATCCTTCGCGTCACGAACGAAATCTAGTTGCCGGCGAGCCCGATCCAGCTTCAACGAGACGTCCAGCATTTCCATCTCTCCCCATCGAGGAACGGACTTCCGTTGGGCCCATTCTGCGATGGGAAGTACTCCAAACAGTGCATCGTCGACCACCGGCGAAGGCGCCCTCAGCCAGCGACTCGCCATGGAAAACTCGAAGACGTTGAAGTGGGGCCGGGCCTTCGTCCTCCCCGCAGCCGAATCCGCAGCAGCAGCCAGATCCGCAGCCGCAGCGGCAGTCGCATCCGAATCCTCCGCCTTCACGCGAGTCGCGTCACCTGAGCCCACAAGGTCCTGCTTATGTCCCGCAGAGAGCGTCGAATTCAGTTCTGGGATGTCACCCAGAAGGGCTCCCACATCGGGCCTCACGCTCAGGGAATGTACGCTAGCACTGACGGCAGACGGCTTCACCCGCGCAATGACTTCGGGTGGAAGTGGATCCAGGACGATCTCTTGAAGCAGGAGACTTGGATCGAGATCGTCACGATCGGCCAGGCAGAGGATCAGCGCGGGGAACGTCTGGGCCTGAAGCTGCATGCCGGGTCCCGATCGCAGGCTCGAGGGATTGCCCTGCGCCATGAATCGCGGCATGCAGCGCCAGCCGAAGTGTCGGCCGCTTGCGTTGAACCCAACCACAGCGTTGAGCCCTGTTTTGCTCCGTGCCTCAAGGGACCGCTCCATGGTCTTCCTCAGCTCTGCATCGAAGGCCGTCCCCTTGGCCATTCCCTGGATAGCGACGGCCAAGGCGAGGCTCTCCTTGATGCTCGCGCCCTGATCCATGACCTGGGAGTCGATCCCGGGGAACACGGCGAACGCCAGTGGGTACGAGGTCGGCTCCGGCACAATTTCCTTCATGAGCACGCTCTCCGCATTCGTCCATTCGTCACGCCTTGCGTAGTTCACGCGTACATCGATCTCGCCGACGTACTCCTCATACGTTCGACGTCCTGGGCGGATCGAGACGTTCATCACCCCGGTGTACAGGACCTTGTTCTGCCCAAACGCCGCTGGGTCGGGCTCGCTCATGAGCTCGAAGAGCTTCAGGGTGGTCCAGTCGTCGAACGTGAGCTGGATCAACTGGCGGAGGGAAAGATCCAGAGGCCCCTGGCCGGCGATCGCGCTTCCTGATTCAGACTCATCGAGCACCAAGGGCTTTGGCCGCGGGAGAAGGTCGTCGGGACCGAGGATGTCGCCGTCGTCCCCTGAGTCTCCATCACCGGAACTGGTGCTCCCCGGCGGACTGGTCGAGACCGTGGTCGAAGCGGAGATCGCGTGCAGCCGATCCACCTTGGTGTTGAGGTCAACCAGAGCCTGCGCGAGGGTCTCGTGCGCGGCATTTGTCGCCGCCTCCGCACCGTCAGATCCGGCTGCGCTGTTCGCCGCCTTCAGCTGATTCAGGGCGAGAGCTACGCTGACTTCCGACGCCTGGTTGCGTCCGACGCTTGAGGACGCTTCGCTCTTCATGCGACGGTTGAAAATCTCCCGCGGCGTCAGCCCGAGGTCAAACTTGAAGTCCGCGCTCGGCGCCAGGAGCATCACGGGCGTGGAGGCCGAGATGGTCCCGTACTCCTCGACGTCGTAGGCAATACCGTCCAGGTCCCTGGCGATGCTCCGGAACATGTCTATTCGCTTTGCCGGGTCCTTGGCCGGGCCGGTGGCAAGGTGATCAACCCGATAGGGTGCATGCACCCGTGAATGGCAGGCAAGCGTCGAGGCGCCGGCGATCAGGAGAAGTGCTCGGGGCAGTGTTTTCAGCATGGTGGGGTGAGACTCTGTTGCTTCCACGGGAACGGCAGTGCGGGTCGACAGGCGGGGGCGTCACGGCAAGAGTCCGTTCCTGAGGTCGACCCCGGTTAGTTCACTTGTCAATGCGACGTATCGATATGACCTTTGTCAGCGCCATGAACGAAGGCAGCCATTCCCATCCGCCAATCCCTTTGGCGATTTGTGCGTTCACTACCAGGAGTGACACGCTTCCAGGGAAATCCCCACCTCGGCTCTCGCCAATGGGACGGTCTCGCTGAGAGAAGATCGTCGCCGTGGTTACCCGGGAGAACGTTGAGCACCCAGACGTCTTCGAGATCTCGACCTCGTTCGCGTGCTCGAGGAGCTAGAGGAATCGATAAAAGTCGGTAAGAGTCCTGCCTCCCGATTCCGGGAGTTGAGATGCTCTCCGACTCCCAGGATTGGGAATCGGTGGACGTGACAATTCCCGGTCAATGAACTGTCCATTGGATCTCGTCACCCGCGCCAGGCCGCATCCAGGTGAGACATGTCACGCCAAGACTGCAAGCCTCCATGCGGGCCCCAAGGCGTCAATATCGCGCGGCAACCCGCCCCTGAGTCCCTCAGGCCGACCGCGACGCATGACGGTTACCGATAGCGGAGGACCGGCACCGCGGATCGCTCCACGGGTCACTGAAGAGCCTCTAGATCGTTAGTAGGTCTCGCCGGCGGCGCGTATGCGATATACGCACTTGGGCCCATGCGCGATAGTTCATAGCCAGCGTGACGCCATCGTACGCGTAAGAGAGGCGCGAGGGTTTGGGGTAAATCACGCCAGCTTCCGACCTTGAATTGGCAGACTCGTGCGCCGCCGGTCCTGTCGCTGTTAGCGATAGTGGTTTCGCCCGTGCGTCTTGACTTTCTCTTGATCTGCGCCAGATGGCGCGGTCTAACGATTTAGACACCTATGACAGCCTGCAATCTCTTCAAGGCGGTACTACCCGCCATCTTCACGCTCACTTCGGCGCCTGCCTTCGCCCAGTTCTGCGATACGGAACTAGTCCCCAGCTTCGCTGAGGTCAGCGCACTCTTTGGGTCCTCCGTAAGCACCGACGGGCTTCAGGCTGTGGCTGGCTCGCCATTCGCTAGTGGTGGGCTATCGGGCCCTGGAACGAACGGCGCTGGCAGCGTCACCATCTTCGAGCAGTCGAATGGCGTCTGGTCACTCGTGGCGACGCTTGAGTCGCCGAACCCAGAGGCCGACGGCCAGTTCGGCTATGACGTGGCCATCGACGGAGATGTGCTCATTGTCGGGGCTCCGTTCGAGGACGGCAGCTTTGTTGATTCCGGGCGCGCCTACCTGTACCGCCGGATCGGCGGCGTTTGGACGCACACGGACACCCTCCTCGAGCTCGCTCAGTCCCAGAACTCTCGGTTCGGTCACAGTGTCGACGTCGACGCTACGCGGATGGCGATCAGCGCCATTCGCAGCAATTTCTTCGGACCGAGCGCAGGCGCCGTCTACTTCTACCGCGTCGGCGGTGGGGGCGTGGTTTTCGAAGACCGCGTGGGTCCGAACCCCGTCGCGTCCGGCGGCTTCTTTGGAACGTCGGTCTCGATGTTCGATTCGAAGTGCGCGGTCGGCGCGGTGTACGACGGCTCGCTTGCCAACAATGAGGGAGCCGCCTACGTCTTCGAGCGTCAGCCGAACTCGACCTGGAACGAGTACTCCAAGGTGGTCCCGCCGACGAGCCAGAGCGGCTCTTTCTTTGGTGTGGCTGTCGCCCTTCGGGGGCAGTTCCTGGTCGTCGGTGCGGAGGGCATCAACAACGGCGCCTCTAGCGGCACAAGCGGGTCGGCGTTCGTCTTCCGTGACTTCGGAGGCGGGGTGCTCCAGGTCGAATCAGAGCTTGCTTCACCAGGCCCCATTGCCAACGGGAATTTCGGCCGCGCGGTTTCGATCGCATCGGGCCGTATTGCGATCAGCGAGATCGGGAACGGCGGCTCCGTTCACACCTACCTCCGTATGGGGACTGCAGGGAACAACTGGATCTACGAAGGTACGTTCCGTGGCTTGAACCACCTGAACAGCGACGGCTTCGCGATCGACGTGGGCCTGGATGAGAATGTGCTCTTAGTCGGAGCTCCAACCAGAAGCACCGCCGTTCCTGTGGCGGGCGCGATGTTCGTCTATGACCTCGAATTCGAGGACTGCAACGCGAACGGGCTCAACGATCTCTGTGAGGTCGCGAGCAGCCCGTCTTTGGATTGCGACGGCAACGGGCAGCTTGACTCCTGCGAGATTGCTGCGGGCACCGGCTCGGACTGCAATGGCAACGGGGTCCTGGATAGCTGCGAGATCGCCGCTCAGCCGTTCCTCGACTGCGATCAAAACGGCCAGCTCGATACGTGCGAGATCGCGGGCGATCCTGCGCTGGACTGCAACTCGAACCTGATTCTGGACGTCTGTGACATTGCGAATGGCACGGTGCCCGACGTCAATGGCAACCTTGTACCGGACGGCTGTGAGAGCGCAGGCTTCAACCCTGGGTGCCAGACGATCTTCAACTCGACGGGCGTCGTGAGTGGACTGTCCGCCATTGGCACGGAGACCGTATCAGCGAACGACCTGGTCTTGGTGGCCAGCGACATGCCGCTCAACACCTTCGGATACCCGATTGTGAGCCGTTCGCCGGCCCAGGTGATTCCTCCGGGCGCTGCGGGATTCCGCTGCGTCGGCGGCTCGGTGGGGCGCGACTACAGCAACATCTTCAACACGATGAGCACCGGTGGTGCGCTGCTGCCGATTGACCTGAACGCGATTCCTTCGCCGAACGGGCTTCTCTCGGCCTCGGTGGGTGAGACCTGGTACTGGCAGCTCTGGCACCGGGAGTCGTTCGGCGGTCAGCTGACGTCGACGTTTACCGACAGCATCGTCTTCACTTTCCAGTAAGCGCGTGACGTCGAGCCAGGGCACTTGGCCCTGGCTCGATCACTGGCTCGGCGCGGGTTGTGACTCGCGCCCAATGACGCCGCAAACTGCGGCGTCCAGAATTCACTTTCAGCACCGGCGGCGGAAAACCGTTCCGTCGTCGCGCTTCGCGAGCCTGGCTGGGTCATCGAGTGAAAACGGTCCGGTGTCGAGGCGCACGCTCACGCGCATTCCCTCTGCTGGCTCGCCCTTGGAACTCCAAGAGCCGTTGTAGACACCTCAGCTCGGGACGAATCGGCCGGAGGCTAGCTCTGCCGCGCCTGCCTCGTCGTAGATCAACCAGGAGGGCTTGACGAGGTCACCGTCGCGCGTGAGGGTCATCCGGTCGCCGGCCTCGTTCCTCATCTGGAACTTGATGTCGAGCTTGGGACCATCCGCCGTCGCGTTCAGGTCGTGGAACATTGTCGGCGCGATGGGCAGGTGGAGCGGCTTGGAGGACGCGACATCGATCGCGTCCGGGCTCGTGCCTTCCTGCACGGTGGCGGCCGCCGTCCACTTGCGGCCGAGGTCGTCCTCGCGGTAGAAGCAGTATCCAACGAGTTCGTAGGCTCCCACGGGGATGGCCAAGGTCGACCCCTCGTCCGCCGCTTCCCAGAACAGGCGCAGCGTTTCGGTGGGCTCCGAATCTACGGTCTGCCCGGCAGCTGCTGAGTCCGCGGGCCTCTTACGCAGGAACGCGCTCCCCGAAGTGCTCGGGACTCGAATCAGGCC
>JBLIHL010000348.1:0-6769 GCA_047635895.1 Paracoccaceae bacterium
CCTCTGACCCGGGCCTTGCAAGCCTTCGTTGCCGCCCATCGACAGCTTCTGATGACACGTTCAGGAAGGGGGGGGCAAAGAGTAGGCCCTGTTGGACTCGAACCAACGACCGAGCGATTATGAGTCGCGCGCTCTAACCAACTGAGCTAAGGGCCCCTTGGGATCCATAAAGGACACCTGGCCGGCGGAGGCCGCCAGCGTGGCCAAGAGGATACCCTCTTGGCATGCAAGTGTCAGACATCGATGTCCAAGGAGAGTTCAGCCGACTGGAAGAGGCCTTCACAGCCTTCGAGGCCATACGACTGCGGGGAGAAGAAACCTGCCGAGAACGAGCTCCAGAGATCTCGGGGTGGAGCGTGGAGCAGCACCTCTACCACATCGCCCTCGCGACCGACCTGGCGTTCAAGCACGTGCGCTCCCTGGTCTCTGGGAGAGGAAGGCTCATCCAGGCGGAGGGCGCAATCGGTGACCGGGCCTCGGCAGTCCTCGCCGCGGACAGCACGCCTCGCGGCGAAGCCAAGGCTCCCAGGATGGTGACGCCCGACGACGAAGTGAACCCGGAATACCTCGAGATGGAGCTCCGACTCAACCGGGAAGCACTGGAGGAACTGCGGAAGATCGGGTCCGAGATCGCCGCCGCGCCCGGCTGGATCCCTCACCAGGAGCTGGGCCCGCTCGCAGCAGTCCATTGGCTGCGCTTCGCCGCCCTCCACGCCAGGCACCACCTCGCCATCGCCGTGGACGTCCTGGATAGCTGAGGGACACGCATTCCCGCTCCTGGGAAGCGCCAGAGGTGGCCTTGCCCAGCGAGGGAATACATCGCGAAGGAACACACCGCGAAAGAATGCCCAAAGAGTCAACCTGCCCGGCCCAGCCCAGCCAAGGAGAAGCGCACGGTGCCGCCGCGAGCCGACTAGACCGCTAGGAGCGTGTCGCGCATAGCGCGCGAACCGCCCGGCTACCCTGGCACCCGGAGGAGCGAAACGCTGAACAGCTGCTCCGGGTCAGTCCAGAACTCCTCGCATTCGAAGCCGCCAGCGCGCGCCATTTCCCTCAGCATGGCTTCGCTGTACTTGTAGCTGCTCTCCGTCCAGATCGTCTCGAACGCGCCGAATTCGAACCTCTGTCCGGCCACGTCGACGGTTTGCGCCCTATCACTCACGAGATGCATCTCAATGCGACGGCTCTTCGGATCGAAGAGCGCGTAGTGATACCAATGCTCAAGGTCGAAGGACGCCCCGTAGGCATCGTTCAGGTGGCGGAGGATATTGCGATTGAAGTCGGCCGTGACGCCGGCTGAATCGTTGTATGCGGCGTGCAGGCGCTTGGGATCCTTCAGCAGATCTGCGCCCAGGATGAACGCGCCACCGGGCCCCAGCATCGCGGACGCCCGGCGAAGAAAGGCCGTAGCACCCTCAGGGTGGTAGTTCCCGATGGTGCCGCCGGGGAAGAACCCAACGCGGGTACTGGCGCTCATCTCGCCGAGGATGACGGGCTGCGTGTAATCCGCAAGAATAGGCCGCACCTCAAGGTCCGGAAACTTGGTCCGCAGGCGTGCCGCCGAAGTCTCGAGGTAGTACTCGCTGACGTCGATCGGCAGATAGGTCCGGACGTCGAGCTCGCGGAGAAGCGTCTCCGTCTTCTCAGCAGAGCCCGCTCCGAACTCCACCAGCTCAAGATCCCTGCCAAGGTCCTCGCTGAGGCGCGGCGCCACAGTCTCAAGAATCGACCGTTCGGTCCGCGTCTGGTAGTACTCCGGGAGGCGCGTGATCGCGTCGAACAGCTTCGAGCCGCGATCGTCATAGAAGAGCGCGGCCGGGAGCGAGCGTGGCGACTTCCCAAGGCCCTCCAGAATGACGGCGGCGAGGGCTGAAACGGGTGTGACCGCGGGGGAGTCAGATTTGTGGGTCACGAGCGAGGCGAAGGCCAGAGAATTGCCAGCGGGCGTCCGCCGGAAAGAAGTTGCGATAGGTCGGACGAATGTGCGACTCAGGCGTGGCGCAGGACCCACCGCGTAGCACGAACTGCCCGGACATGAATTTCCCGTTGTACTCCCCAAGTGCGCCAACGTCCGGCGAATAGCGCGGATAGGCGGCGTAGGCGCTCGAAGTCCACTCCCACACGTCACCATAGAGCTGACGAAGCGCGGAAGGCTCCCCGTGGGGACGCGCGGGCGCAACGGAGGGCTCGAAATCGAGTGACTCTCTGAAGCGGCCGGTATGCTCGGGATCCCCGAGCTCCGAGCCCCCCATACCCGAGCCCCCCATACCCAAGCCACTCTGAGCCGAGGCGGCGGCAACCTCCCATTCAAACTCGGTGGGAAGCCGGCAGCCGCGCCAGCGGGCGTACGCGTCCGCCTCGTAATAACTGATATGCGTCACGGGCTGAAGCAGGTCGACCTTCCTGTCGCCGCTGGCGGTGAAGTGCCACCACTCCCCACTCCGCTGCTCCCAGTAGAGCGGCGCACTCCACGTGTCGCCTAACTGCCGGAGACGGGCCCAGCCTGCACTGAGCCAGTGCACCGGATCACGGTAGCCGCCGGCCTCCATGAACTCGATCCACTCTCCGCAAGTCACGGCGCGATCCGCGAGCTCGAAGCTCTCGAGGTGAACGCGATGTTCAGGCCCTTCGTTATCGAAGCTGAAGCCCCCATCCGAGCTCCCGCTCCATCCGGGAGTCGCCTGGATACCGACGCAATACAGCCCCGCCGAATACAGATGAAAGGCAAGGGTCGGATCAACAGCTTCCCGCTCAGGGGGCACTGAGTCCCGGACGACTATGGAGGGTCGAAGCGGGTTGAGTGAGAACGCGTGCTTCAGATCCGTGACCATGAGCTCCTGGTGCTGCTGCTCGTGCTGGATCCCTATCTCGAGGATTCCGAGGGCCCGCAGCTGCTCCGCGGCCGGGAGCCGAGGTATGAGCGCTACCACCGCCTCCGATACCGCCTTACGGTAGCGTCGAATTTCCTCGGCACCGGGCCGACTCAGCATGCCGCGCTGGTGCCGCGGGACTCGCTGCCCCACCGTCTCGTAGTAGCTGTTGAACAGGAACTGGAAGCGCGGGTGAAACCGCTCGTACGCAGCGTCGAACGAGCTGAGCACGAACTCCTCCAGGAACCAGGTCGTATGCGCCAGGTGCCAGCCGATCGGCGAGGCATCCGGCATGGACTGGAGAACGAAGTCGCCGGGCTCGAGGGAGCGGGTCCACTCCTCGGTCGCGTGGCGCACAGCGAGGAATCGTCCAAGCGCGCGCTGGACAGACATGCCATCCAGGCCATCCCCCTGGCCGGCATCACCCTCGCTTGGGGAACTCGGGGCGGTCGAGGTGCGGGACACCCCAGGGGCCTGGCGGTTCCGGTCGTGAAGCTCTGGATTCATGGGGTTCGAAGACAAGGAAGCTCGCCTGCGTTAAACAGAGACTAACCGATCGCGCGACCACGGGTTCAGCGCGGAGCCGGCAGAATGAGCTCCAGGGCGAAACCCTGCGCAAAATCGAGGTTGGCTGAAGGCCCGCGCGACGGATTGGCACAGGCGCTGCGCAAGATAGTTCGCACCACGGGCCCCAACGTTCTTCCCCGCCAGGCGATGGACCCTTCCCCTGATGCGGACTACGAACGCGCATCCAAGAGCAGGCCCCTTTCCACCGCGACATCGTCGCGGTGGAAAGGGGCCTGCTACTCACCCCAAGGCTCGAGCCGCCACGCGGACCAGGGCAGGCCCTCTCCTCGCGGACTCCCTGCCACCATGGTTCTCGCGGGCGGCAGGGGCCGTCGTCTCTTCTGGCTCGATCGACACCGCTCCCGGAAGGAACAGGTTGATCACGTCCGCATTGGTCCGCGTGTGCTCCGAGACGTAAACGCAGCGGTAGGTCCCACCGCTAAACAACGCCAGCGGAAGCATCAGCTGATCGGCAAGGTGCTTGCAGACCGGCGCGTCGCACGCGTCGTAGCCGCGCACCATGCCACCGAGCTGGGAGCCCACGAGTTCACTCGAGACCGTTCGCATCCCGAAGGACGCATGCACCGTCGTCACGTTCTCAAACGCCTGACGCGCGGACATCACGTTGCCCGGCCCGCGCCCACCTCGAACCTCTCGCACGCTCATCTGATTCGACTTCCAGTGGGATCGCTTCTGGAACGCTTTCCATTCGCGATCAGACACGCTCCTCGCAAGGTTCTGGACGAGCACTTCGCAGGTCTTAGGCCCAGCGGCACCGCGCGCTAGAAGCTCCAGCGCCCGCGTGATGCCAGCCGGCTGAATCTCCACGCGAAGCTGACCGCCCCCGGCCGGAAAGAAGCCCGGTCGAAGCAGCGTGCCCTCGACCCCGAGGCCCATCGCCCGTAGCTGCGGCAGGAACGACTCGGCAAACATCTCGAAGGGAGGCGCCGCGGGGTTGTGCGTGCCCCCTTCCAACATCACCGTCGACGGAGAATCCGCGAGCAGCAAAGGCGGCAGCACGGTTTGTAGCACCAGCATGGTGCTACCCGCGGAGCCAATCCCAAAGTGGTAGTTCCCGCCGTGGCAGCTCATCCCAGGCACAAAGCGCACGGAGGTGCTACCCAGCTCTTCACCTTCGATCTCGCCCCCCGTCAGGTCGCGTACAGCGCGCAACGCGGTCCGGTGCTGGCGCAGGAGGCCGGGCTTTTTCCGACCTCCGCGCACGTTCTCGATTCTGATGGGCCGGCCGAGCGCAGCGGCGAGCGAGAGCGAGGTGCGCAGCACCTGGCCCCCACCCTCGCCCTGGCGTCCGTCGATCTGAAGCTCTTCCTGGTTGGTGAATGCCATCTCGTCCTCACTGCGCACATCGCGCTTGCTCAGCCCTTCACGCACACGACCTGGCGGAGCGTATGCACGATGTCGACGAGCGACTTCTGGGCTTCCATCACCAGTTCAATGTTCTTGTACGCCATGGGGATCTCGTCGATCACCGACTCATCCTTGCGGCACTCTACGTGCCTCGTCGCGTCGATCTGGTCCTGGACCGTGTACTTGCGCTTCGCCGCGCTACGCGACATGGCGCGTCCCGCGCCATGGCTGCACGACTCGAAGGATTCCTTGTTGCCTTTCCCGCGAACGATGAAGCTCTTCGCTCCCATCGACCCCGGAATGATGCCCATGTCACCCGCGCCCGCGCGAACCGCCCCCTTGCGTGTAAGCCAGACGTCCTTACCCATATGGTGTTCTTTGGCCACGTAGTTGTGGTGACAGTTCACGACCAAGGCGTCCGCCTTGAAGGGCTTGATACCAGGCATCGCGCGAATGGCTGAGACCATGTTCTCCATCATCACCTGGCGGCTCAGGCGCGCGAATTCCTGGGCCCAGAGGAGCGCTTCGATGTAGTCGTCGAAGTGCTGGGTCCCCTCGGTGAGGTAACTAAGGTCGCGGTCCGGCAGGTTGCCGACCGCCCCCTCCATGTCCTTGCGGGCCTTCTCGATGAAGACCGACGCGATGCGGTTGCCTACGCCACGCGAGCCGGAGTGCAGCATGAACCAGACGCGATCGTCCTCGTCCAGGCAGACCTCCACGAAGTGGTTGCCTCCCCCAAGCGTCCCGAGATGCTTCAGGTTATTCGTCTGCTTGAGGACCTTGTAACGATCCGTCAGCGCGCTGAAGCCCGCCTCTAGATGGGTCTGCCAGAGATTGCTCACGCGCTTCGGCACGTCGTGCCACGACCCCTTGTCTCGACCGCGGGTCGTACGCCCATGGGGAATCGCTCGCTCGATCGCGAGACGCATCGGCTTCAGATCATCTGGAAGATCGCTCGCGACGAGGCTTGTGCGCGCCGCGCACATGCCGCATCCGATGTCGACGCCCACGGCCGCCGGAACGATCGCTCCAAGGGTCGGGATCACCGATCCGATCGTCGCGCCCATGCCCCAGTGCACATCCGGCATCACGGCCAGGTGGCCGTGGATGATCGGCAGCTGCGCCGTGTTGATCAGCTGGCGACGTGCGCTCTCCTCAATCCCGACCCCGTGGGTCCAGGCCTTGATCGGAACGCCGTTGGCCGTCTCGATCGTCTCGTAGGCAAGCGTCGGCTGGGTCGGATGTGAATGCTGGTGACTCATGATGTTGTTCCTCCGCGTCGAGGTTCGTGGCGTCCAGTGCGGGTCGCCTGACCACCCGTATGCGAGGGGTGTGCCAGTGCAGCCCAGCGCGGCGTGCATTCGTCGTAAACCCTGGGCGCAACAAGACCTTACGGTAATGCCAGCGCCCGGCCAGCGGAGGTCCCTGCCGGTCAGAATCAATCCTCTGGGATCCCCCTCTATCCCAGGGGATCAACTTATGCGGGCAAGCGCCCCGGGGATCGAGGCCCTGCAGGGCCCCCATTGGTACGATTCGCGTCAGATGACAACCCCAGACCAACCGCCCAGTTCACGTGACCACGGCCCCCAGCCCCTCGGGGAGCTTATGGCCACCCATGGCCTCAAGCCGAATGACCTCGTGGAAGCCTCCATCAAGCTCATCGATATCGGTAACGGCCTGACCCACAAGATGGTCAGTCGCGGGGTCAAGGGTCGCCAGCTCACGCAAAAGGCGATGAATAAGATCCTCAGCGCACTCAACCACGCTGCAGGCACGACCTACGTTCCACGCGACGCCTTCAACTACCTCCGCGAGAAGTAGTCCCCGTGGCCCCGAATCTCCAGGATCAGGGTCCGAGCACAAGCGACCCCGATCGCGAGGTGGCCCTCCAGCGCCAGGTGATGACGCTCAGCCTCGGCGTCGCGGTGGTGATGCTGATCGGCAAGCTCGGCGCATGGTCGCTT